>NZ_KE386572.1:944457-1259276 GCF_000427665.1 Geminicoccus roseus DSM 18922 | reverse complement strand
GCTGCTCCATTAGGCTGGCTGCGCTATTACCGTATATTCGTGCCCGCTTTCGTCATACATCCAGAGTCAGGTACCGTCAGGCTCGCTTCGACCATCTTACAGTGCTGTCGCTGGGCCACAACTTTCAACAAATGGCCGCCGCTTGTCCCGGCCATTGGATCGTTTGCACGGCCGACCAACGACATACTCTGCCACTCCTGCCGACGGTGCCCTCCAATTCAGGCTGCCCTAGCGAGCGGTCCATGGTGCCCAACTAGCCGGCCGAATTACCCATCGGCTGCAAGGGCGGCTTCGGCTGGTCACAGGCGATCGGCCGTGACGGGATGGTGCTTCGCACCATCATGTGTCTGGTGGTCGGTCAGACCATCCAGGACGCATTCCGCCTGAGCATCGACCGCGACGGCCATGTCACGGTAGTGCCCTTTGCAGCGACAGGCGGCATGATCCCCTCATAGGACCGGCAGATATTTTATAATGCTACTACTGCAGCTTATAGCTCTGGCTGATTATCGTACAGTTTAAGCCCTCATGATCTTGCAGTGTTGTATAACTGGACGGCGCACAATCAGCCGACCTGCGCCTTGATCCGTTCCAGCCATTGGTTGCTGCCGGCAGCAGGTCTTCCACCAGGCTCACCTGTCCACCACCTTGCAAAACTATCGGCCGCTCCCCGCTCTGATGGGCAGGATCGAAACACACCAGCAGCGCCAGAACCAGAGTTTCGCGGCAGTCTCCAGTGGTGCAGTTCGGAAGATCCGCTTTGATGCCTGCGGCTCAGCGCGCCTCTGCGATGTGCGCCAGCTTGTCGGGATTCCGAACGATGTAGATTGCACGAATTCGACCGTCGTGAAGTTGAAGCGCAGTCGTGCCCACGGATCCATCGGGATTGCGGCTGATATATCCAGGCAACCCATCAATAATGGCCGTACGCAACAGCGTCGGTGGGGAGAGGTCCTTCCGGCGAACGCCGGCAAACAATTTTAGGACGCGATCGATACCGCGCACGATGTTCCGGAAGGCCAAAACCTTGCCACCTCCGTCGGAGTGTATTTCCACATCTTCCGCAAGGAGGTCGGCGAGCGCCTTCGTATCGCCATCTCGGGCGGCGGTGAAGAAGGCTCGCGCAATCCTGTCCGCCTCGGAGGCATCAAGTGCGTAGCGAACGCGTTCGGACCTAACATTCTTCCGGGCTCGGGACGCAAGCTGGCGAACCGCGGCGGGTTCGCGATCAAGGGTCACGGCCACATCTGTGAGTGGTACGTCGAAGACATCGTGCAGAAGAAACGCGGCGCGCTCGAGCGGGGAGAGCCGCTCCATGGCGAGCATGAGAGTGACAGTGACATCGTCGGCGATGATTTCCTGCGGGTCGGCCGGGGTCAGCAGAGGGTCAGGTAGCCAGGGGCCAATATAGGTTTCCCTCCGTGCCCGGGCCGATTTCAGGCGATCCAGGCACAGGCGGGTGACGATCCGCGTGAGATAGGCGGCTGGAACATCGATGCTCTCGTCCACCCGCGCCCAACGAATCCACGCGTCCTGAACAACATCCTCCGCCTCGCTGAGCGAGCCAAGCATGCGGTAGGCAAGGCGCTTCAGGCGCCCCCGTTCGGGTTCGAAGTCAGTGGGCCGTTGGTCACGGGACATCAAGGGCTCCTGCCGGGTAGTTCGCCGTCATGACGACCGTGCGCGCACCTGTGTGACATCGCGCCATCGTCGGCCTGCAAGTGTCACAGCGGCGGCGGCCGCCTCGTCAGACCTGTGATCGCCGATGAACGGCGTCACGATGACGGAGCACTTTGAATGACCAATGTCACCCGCTTGGCCTGGCACGACGTTGCGCCGGACGGAGCCAAGGCACTGTTTGGACTGCATCACTACGTGACACATGCCACCATTCTTCCGGAGGAACTAATCCACCTCGTCTTCCTTCGGGTTTCGCAGATCAATGGATGCGCGCATTGCATCGACCTCCATACGCGGGACCTGCTCAAGACGATGCCCATCGAGAAGGTCGTCCTGGTGCCCGTCTGGCACGAGGTCCCTCACCTGTTCTCGGCGCGGTATCGTGCCGCGCTGGCCTGGGCCGAAGAAGTCACCAACATCAGCCAGACCCACGCATCTGACGAAGCCTATGCGGCCGCAGCAGCCGCGTTCGATCCAAAGGAGCTGGTCGACCTTACGATCACCATCGCCGCGATGAACGCCTTCAATCGGTTGGGAGCGCCGTTCAGACTTCCGGTGAAGGCTAGACCCTGATCAATGCTCCGGCGGCTCGTCCCCGACGGGCCGCTTACCAATCCATGAGCTGGGTGGTTCACGAGAGGCTAACATCCGCTTTCCACCCCGCCTGGAGGTTGATGGATCCCCATAGCTGGGCCTAACCACCATGGTGCTCACCGAATGGGTACGCACATTCTAGACAGGGACATATAGCAAATGAGTAGAGCAAAAGCACGTCGTAAGACCTAAGGAGAAATAATATCATCAAATAATTCATCTGCTCTCCAGCATAAAAATGACCAATTTCTAAATGCATCAGCGCTCGATCGGCGTCGTCAGCACCGTGTCGTCGGTATCGACGACAAAGACAGCCAGCAGTTTTGCAGGCTCGGTTTCGCTGGCATTGGCGCTCACGTCATGTCGGTCGCCCGGCAGCTCCGTGAAGTTTTGCCCCTTGGTGAAGGTTCTGATCGGGCCGCCGTTGAGCTGGTTCAGAACAGCGCCCTCCAGAACGGTCGCATAGATCAGCGCAGACCGTGCATGGGTATGAGCCGGGTTCACGCCGCCAGGTTCGTACTCGACCAGCACCCCCTTGATGCTCTTGTTGGGCATGCCGGGCAGCTGGTGTTCGTACACCAGCGTCACCTTCACACCGCCGCTTCCATGGGGGTGCTGTTGGGAATCCGCGGATGCGACCTGCAGGGGGAGCGCGGCCAGGACGAGGGAGCAGAGGAACTTCTTCATTGGATATTCCGTTCGGGTCGGTCATGCGATGGATGCGCTGCTGCGGAACCATGTCTCCAGGTCGATCTGGCCGAGCCTTGCTTCGGTGAGCGGTACGAGCGAGAACTCGCCGACCTTGCCGCCAAAGTAGCGCGCATCGGGAACACGCTCGACAAGGCGCGGATCGCCTGCATAGCGGAGATAGCGGCGCATCACCTCGTCGAAGGGCATGCGCTCGGGCCCGGCGATCTCGATGATCCCGTTGCAAGGGGCGGCAAGCGCCGCATCCGCCAGAAGCGCTGCCACGTCATCCACCGCAATCGGCTGGAAGAGCCCACCCGGCAACCGGACGGTACCTCCCGACGTACTGCCATCGGCGATGCTGGACAGGAACTCGAAGAACTGGGTGGACCGGACAATGGTGAACGGCGTTGCCGAGTCCCTGACGAGCTTCTCCTGCGCGACCTTGGCCTGGAAATAGGCGTTGTCCGGCATCCGGTCGGTGCCGACGATGGAGAGCGCCACATGATGGCGCACCCCTGCGGCGCGTTCAGCGGCGGCCAGGTTCCGGCCAGCGGTCTCGAAAAAGGCGAGCACCGCCTGCGGCTCGAACGACGGGGAGTTGACGACGTCGACCACCACGTCGGCGCCGGTGAGAGCTTGTGGAAGCCCCTCGCCGGTCAGGATATCGACACCGGTGCTGGGCGAGGCGGCAAGGACCTCGTGTCCTGCTTCACGCAGGCTTGCGACAGTGCGAGAGCCGACGAGCCCATTGCCGCCGATGACAACGATCTTCATACGCCTGTCTCCTAAAATTGCCAGCAGGCCGGCTGGCCATATCGCGATGGCCCCGGCCGGATGGCTCAGCCTCTCACGAAAGCAAGCAAGTCCGGGTTCACCACTTCAGCATGAGTGGTGCACATGCCGTGCGGGAACTTCTCGTAGATCTTGAGGGTGCTGTTCTTCAGGAGCTTGGCCGAAAGGAGCGCTGAATCGCGATCGGCACGATCTGGTCGTCGTCGCCGTGCATCACGAGCGTCGGCACGTCGACGATCGTCAGGTCCTCGGTGAAATCCGTCTCCGAGAAGGCCTTGATGCCGTCGTAGTGCGCCTTGGCACCACCCATCATACCCTGGCGCCACCAGTTCTGGATGACCGCGTGATTGGGCGTCGCACCGGGCCGATCGAAGCCGTAGAACGGGCCAGTGGGGAGATCGATGTAGAACTGCGAGCGGTTGGCACCCAGCGCGTTGCGCAGGCCGTCGAACACCTCGATCGGCAGGCCTCCCGGATTGGCCGGGGCCTTCACCATGATCGGCGGCACGGCGCCGATGATGATGAGCTTGGCGACCCGCCCCGCCGGCTGACCGTGGCGGGCGACATAGCGGGTTGCCTCGCCGCCGCCGGTGGAATGCCCGATATGGACGGCGTTGCGCAGATCGAGCTGCTCGGCCACTGCCGCGGCGTCGGCAGCGTAATGGTCCATGTCATGCCCGTCGGAGACCTGCGCCGAGCGCCCATGGCCACGGCGATCGTGGACAACGACGCGATAGCCGTTCTGGAGGAAGAACAGCATCTGGGTGTCCCAGTCGTCCGCGCTGAGTGGCCAGCCGTGGTGGAAGACGATGGGCTGTGCATCCTTCGGCCCCCAGTCCTTGTAGAAGATCTCGACGCCATCGTTTGTGGTAACCATCGACATTGGCTGAACCCCTTCGAAGGTCGGACTTTGGGTTACAGTTGACTGAGCGGCGGCTGGCAGGCTCGGCAGCATCGCCAGCGCGGTGGCGCCAAGGCCGAAAGCAAGCAGATTACGGCGGCCCGAAACGGGCAACTCATGCGAATCGGTGCGCATCAATGGTCATCTCCGGGGTGCACTAGGACAGCGCCATCCCTGTCATCTGCTCCGACACCTGCCAGAGGCGCTCGGCACTCTCGGGATCCACGGCCCAGGACTTGACACCCCGCCGGCCTGCATCGCCGGTGTGGGCGACCGCCACGTCGCAGTCCTCGCAATAGACGCCGCCGATGCCAGCCAATCGCGGGCTTGTCGCACACCACACGCTGGTGGCAGCGCCCTGCTGGACCGTCTTCATGCCGCGCGCTGGATCGATCCGCGGGCGCCCCTCGCTGTCAAAGGCGTCGAAACCGGCAAGCTCCTCCGCACTCAGATGACGCGCAAGGTCGGTCAGTATCTGGCCAGGGTGCAAGGAATAGGCCCGAATGCCGTCTTGTTCGCCGCGCCTGTCCAGGCCGACCGCGAACAGCGCGTTGGCGGTCTTCGACTGGCCGTAGGCGACCCACTTGTCGTAAGGGCGGGCGTTGAAGTCGATGTCGTCGAAGTCGACGCCAGCGATCTGGTGACCACGCGAGGAAACAGAGACAACGCGCGCTCCGCATGCTGCCGCGAGGGCCGGCCAGAGTGCTAGGGTGAGCCGAAAATGCCCGAGATGGTTGGTGGCGAACTGCCCCTCATGGCCGGCGGCATCTCGCGACAAGGGTGTCGCCATGATGCCGGCGCTGTTGACGAGTATGGAGACCGCCCGGTTCGATGAGAGGACGCGATCGGCGAAAGCCCGCACCGAGGCCGGATCGGTGAGGTCAAGTGCTTCCAGTTCGACGGAGGATAGTCCGGCGAGCGCCGCTTCGGCCTTCTGCAGGTTGCGGGCAGGAACGATGACCACGGCACCTGCTTCAGCGAGCACACGTGTCGTCTCGAGGCCAATACCGGAGTAGCCGCCGGTGACGACCGCCACCTGCCCGGTCAGATCGACACCTCGGGCCACCTCGGCCGCCGTCGTGGCAGCGCCGAACCCTGATCCGATCGGCTTCTGAACTGGTGAAAACATTCTCGACCTCAGCCAACATGCCGCTGCGAAGGGCTATCAGTCGGAAACGAAGATGATCCATGCACCTGCGTCCGGTGTTCTGTCGTGATCGTCCGGAGTGCGCCGGACGATGCCCTTTCTGACGTGTTGCGGCTCGTCGATGCACACGCGGTAGCGTCAGTGACGCTGACCGCCGGAGGGAACTGGGCCGTCCGCCTGCCTGCTCCCGACTACATCAAGTTCTGCGTTCTGCGCCGGGGCACATGCTGGCTCGCCACGAGCGACGGCGCCCCGCCGCAGAAGCTTGAGGAAGGCGACTGTTTCGTTGTTGTCCGCGGCGACTTCACGCTCGCCAGCTCCCTGGAAGTGCAACCGGTTCCTGCGGCGGAGGTATTCGGAAGCTTCGGGCAGAGCGGCCAGTGCGGCGATGGCGAGGATACCCATCTGATCGGCGGCAGCGTGCACTTCGACACCGTCAACGGAATGATCCTCACCGATGTCCTGCCAGCGGCGATCCTGATCACCGGCGAGGCTGCCATCGCCATCCACTGGCTGCTGGAGCAGCTGGACCGGGAGTGGCGGAGTTGTCGGCCGGGCGCGCGCCTCGCCTGCAACGACCTGCTGCGCCTCATGTTCATTCATGCGCTGCGCAACTACGTCGCCGATCTGCCGCCACAGAGCGGCAACTGGTTGGCCGGGCTCACCGACCCGCACATCGGCAAGCCCTTCGAGGCGATCCATGCGGATCCGGCTCGAAGCTGGACGCTGACAGAGCTTGCTTGCCTCGCTGGCCAGTCAAGGTCGACCTTCGCCGACCACTTCAAGACCGGGGTGGGTGTTCCGCCAATGTACTACGTGGCGCGATGGCGGATGCGTCTTGCCGCTGCCAGACTGCGTCGCAGCCGAGAGCCCATATCCTCCATAGCCGCCTCGCTGGGCTATACATCTGATAGTGCTTTCAGTTCTACATTTCGTCGGATCATGGGCGTCTCCCCGATGCGTTTCCGCCTCGAATTTACTGAGACTGACTCACCCGTACCGGAAGCCGTGAGCGAGCTCCGGAAGGAAGCAGCCCTGCAAATTGGCGAAGTAAGTAGGCAGCTTCTATCCTCGCACACGAGTTAGGGCCCGTTAGCTCCTGATCGCTTCCTCCCTATCTGTTGGACGTGCAGCGGATGGGAGAGGTGATGGCGAGCGTTCTGACGGATGGGCATTGGGCGATACTGGCGTCGTTGATCGAAGCGTGCCGCCCGCACCGCAAGACCCAGCATCACGTGTAGGGTCTGTGTTCATCGTTGCATGCGCGCGAAGGTAGAGTCCCAGTGGTAGTCCTGGGTGCGGACACGTTCCTTGGTCGGGTCGTAGGCAGCTCAGACGTCCTCGCCGAGCGGGATCTTGGCGATCAGCTCACAGACCCGGTCGATCGGCGTGCGGCCGCCGTGAGCGCCGTGAGGACGTTGCTTTGATCCGCTCTGCGGCTCAAATGTAGAAGGTCTGCCACTCATCGAGCTGATCGGGCAGCGATGCGTCTTTCAGGTCCACGGATGGCCAGAATTCCTCCAGGGCCGTACGCTGGGCACGCTCGACCTTGCCGTTCAGGTGCGGGGAGCGAGGCCGGATGGGTCGGAACTTGATGTGCCAGTCGCGTAGCTGGTCCTGGACCTGGTAGGCGAAGAACTCCTGGCCGCGGTCGGTCTGAATGCGCTGAATGGCGAACGGCAGCTCCTCGCGCACGCGCTTCAGGAAGTGGATGGTGTTGGCCGCGGTGCGGCGGGGATAGGTTCCGGTGACCTGGAAGCGCGAGCAGTCGTCGATCGCGGTGTACTGGTAGGGCTTCGGCGTGATCTTGCAGACGTTGACCTGCACCCGGTCACCAGGGACGGGCCGGCTGTAGCGCCTGGTGCTCTTGCGCCGCAGCGGCCGCCGCTTGAGGTAACGCTCGCTGTGTCGGACCACGACCTTGTGGATGGTATCCAGCGCGAGCTTGAGCGCCTGCTCGCGGATGCACTCGTTGCGCAGGCGCTTGATCCCGAGCCGGCGGCCGCGGCGCAGGTCCAGGATCAGGGCTTCTTCTTTCCGGAACCTTGCGGCCCGGTGAGCGGTGCGGTCGGGAGCTGCGGGTCGTCAGGCCTGCGGCACCTTCTGTCCGATACCGCTGCCACCACGTTCGTGGACGCTACCGCGGGAGATGCCGCAGCGGCGACAGACGATGCCGGCATTGCCGATCTCCTTGTAGAGCCGGATCCAACCGAGCCGAGTGCGTGTATCCATCCCGCCTCCTTGCCGCCAGAAGCGGCTTCCACCGTGACGCGATGGGATCAGGCGATAGCGGAGCCGGACGGGCCCGGCGAGGTGCAACGAGGTCTACAAACCCCACACCTAAGACTGAAATTACAGAAATTTTCTTAGCATGAAGTAGCTGGCGGAGGGACAGTCCTCCTTATCCCCGTGTCTGGCTGTTCCAGCCCCTTTCGATGGTAGCCGAGATAGCTTCAACACGTCAGCCTGTTAGCGGCTTCATCGTGTCTGGGCATGTCACCTTGTTTCTCTCCGTTCAAGCCGGTAGATAGGGACCAGCGTAGGGACCAATCGGGTTTGGCGGAGATTTCTCGGCATGAAACTGTCGGCAGTCCGAGCCAGATCAGAGACCAAGCCGGGGCGCTACAACGACGGCAACGGCCTCTACCTGCTTGTCCGGCCCGACGGGCGGAAAGGCTGGGTGCTTCGCTACCGGCTGGGCACCAAGCAGCGCGACATGGGGCTCGGGAGTTACCCAGAGGTCTCTCTTGCCACCGCTCGTCAGTCGGCTGCGGAGGCGCGGGAGAAGCTTCGTTCGGGCGAGGATCCGATCACGGCTCGCAAGGTCGGTCGCGCTGCTCTGGCTCGCCAGGTTCAGGACGCCGAGCAGCGATCGTTCCAGGTGCTAGCTGAGCGCTACATCGCAAAGCACGAGGCGACCTGGCGCAACCCCAAGCACCGGCAGCAGTGGAAGAACACGCTCGCCACCTATGCCTATCCGCAGATCGGCAAGCAGGACGTTGCACAGATCGACCGCGCCGACGTGCTGGCGATCCTGGAGCCGATCTGGACGAAGACGCCGGAGACCGCCAGCCGGCTGCGCGGTCGGATCGAGACGATACTGGACTTCGCCGCATCCGATGGCTTGCGCGAGGCGACGAATCCGGCACGCTTGGCCGATCTCCGCCATGCCTTGCCCAATGTGCGCAAGCTACAGCCCGTCGAGAACCAGCCGGCGTTGCCCTGGCGCAAGTTGCCGGCGTTCATGGCCGAGCTCCGCAAGCGTCCGGCCACGGCCGCCCGGGCGCTGGAGTTCCTGATCTTGACGGCAGCACGCACCAACGAGGTGATGGGTGCCACGTGGCATGAGATCGACGAGGAGCACGGCATCTGGACGATCCCGGGCAAGCGCATGAAGAGTGGTAGGCAGCATCGTGTGGCACTCTCTTCGGCTGCCCTCGCCATTCTGAAGCAGATGGCGCCGCTCCGTAAGAAGTCGGACGATTACGTGTTCCCCGGCCCGCGCCCGAAGTCGCCGCTCTCGTCGATGGCGTTCTTGATGCTGCTGCGGCGCATGCAGGGGCCGAAGACCAATGACAAGGGAAGAGAGCACCCGCCTGTTTGGGCTGACCAGGATGGTCGACCAATCACTGCGCATGGGTTCCGCGCGACGTTCAGGACATGGGCCGGCGACGCCACCGAATTCCCGCGCGAGGTGGTCGAGGCGGCGCTCGCCCACACCATCAAGGACAGGGCTGAGGCAGCCTATGCGCGGGGCGATCTACTCGATCGACGGCGGGCACTAATGGAAGCTTGGGTGACCTATGTTGGGCCTCAGCCGTCAGATCCCTTGGTAATGGTCCCTGGGAGAGCACAGTGATCAAGGAGCGCAGGGCGAAAGTACGGGCCGAGGCTGAAACGTTGTGGGGCTGCCTAGACGAAACTGAGCGATCCGCACTCCAGCGCGCAGAATCCGGACTGCCGCTCACGATGCTGGACCATAACCAATATCCCGACCAAGCGGGTGAGAACGCACTCCGCGTGATCAGGTCCACCATTGAGAAGCTATGTGCTTCCTATGAAGAGGTGCCCCGGCCAGCCGGACATTGGCCCGATCTTCGAGGTGATCTGCGAGCTCTGCAGGCGCGCCTCGATGATCTCGATGAGTCGCGACGAACCGGGCAAGAGGACAATGCCATCGGCCGAGCGATCGCGATTGGAGCTGCCTTCAGTCGACTAGGGTTCTGGCTAATCAGCGCTTCGGATGCTGCGGGCGGCGCCAAGCAACGTGCAGATGGCGTGAGCAATGGCCGAAAAGCAACGGTGGCACGTGAGCACAAGTTCAGGGCCGAAATCTGCGCTGAGGCCGAGGAAATACGCCAGCGGCACCCGACCTACTCGCGGAACCGGATCGCAGTTGATCTTGGCAAGAAATTTGGGGTCTCCAAGGACACCATCTACCCTTGGCTGACCGAGCTCGGTCTCTGATGCATTTTCTTCGTGGCTAAGGCTCGGTTCCACGAAAGCAACTAAGCTACTGCTACGCCCGGGAACACCTCGCCGTCTCACGGCAAAGGACCGGACAGATGCATCACTTTCATCGTGTTGGCTCGGGGCCAAGCGAAAGCGTTCTGAAGCCGCTCGCTGTATCTATCCCGGAAGCGGAGCGTATCAGCGGATACAGCCGAACGTCGCTCTATCGGGCGAACGCCCGCGGTGACCTGGTCTTCGTGAAGGCCGGCTCAAAAACGCTGGTCGATTACGACAGCCTCAAGACCCTCATTCAGGCGCTGCCTCGTTTTGTCGGCAAGACCGGCTTGGCCGCCTAACGATGAGGAGCGAGGAGGTGCCCGGCGGCCGACGTGGGGACGAGGCCAACCGGGCGAGCGAGGACGCTGCAAAGTATAGCGCGCCCAAGCCGAAGAACAAAGACACCTCTCGCGGACGAGCCCGTGAACTTCTGCGTCAGGCGGCGATCGAACTGCGGCTGCGTTCTACCCACGCATCGAAGCTCCCCTTTCCGCGCCTGATTGCGGTGGTCGAGGAGCAGCGCCTCAACCTCGACCGCTTCCGGTGGGTCGACGAAAACCAGCCGATCAGGGAGCGGTGCTAATGGATGGCCGTGCGATCCTGCGCGATCTCTTCAGCCGCCACGGTAGCCGCTTCGGGGTCTGGCGTGCGGAAACGATTGACGGCCGCAAGACCAAGGTGCCGCGGATGCCCCTCGGTCGGAATGGCCGGGCGAAATCAAACGATCCCTCGACGTGGGATACGCTCCCCAATGCCGAACTTGGGCTTCGGCATGGCCGATTCGACGGCCTTACCGTGTTCCTCGGCGATCTGAACAACGGCACGTTCCTGATCGGCTGTGACTTCGACCTGTGCCGGTCCCCGACTACGGGCGAGATCATGCCCTGGGCAAGGCAGTGGCTGGACCGGCTTGCAACCTACACGGAAGTGTCCCCATCCGGCACCGGCGTCAAAGCCTACGGCATCTACCAGGGCAAGCCACCGGTCAGTGGTAAGGAGATTACCCTCGCGGATGAACCGATCCCGGAGGGCGCTGGTGGTCACGGGCATGAGACACCTGAGATCGGCCTGTATTGTACGAAACGCTTCTTCGCGCTGACCGGCCTGCCTTTGGCGGGTACGCCACTAGAACTGCGCGATGTCACGGCCCCGGTCGATGAATTGGTCGCCGCGATGGAGGCGAAGAAGCGCACGAACCGAAAGGAGGGGCGCAAGACCAGGGCCGCGGGCGCCTTCTCGGACAGGGCGGAGATTTTTGCCTCCGATCTACCGCAACGTGTGACCGATCTGCTCAAGACAGAGCCGGAGTTCGCGCGGGCTTGGGAAACAGGGGTGAAGCTCGGACCCGGGGGCGATGAGAGCGCCAGCGGAAAGGACTTCTCGCTCGCCGTCTGGCTATATCAGCAGGGGGTGCCGTTTCCCGAGATCGCCGTCACGCTCAGGCTTTACCGGCACGGCCAGATCGGTAGTGGAAAGCTCCGACAGGATGCTGCCGCCCGGCGCATCGGGCGCATCATGGATGCCCTGCGATCGGCCCCTGTGGGTGAGGCGCGGGACGACGAGCGTCCAGAGGAGCGTCTGGCTGGCGGATGGCTGCACAAGACCGTGGAGCGTTGTGAGCGCATCGCGGGCGTGGATGGTGACGTTCACCAGCGTGGTTCTCAGCTGGTCCGGGTAGCTCGACGCTTGGATCCTTCGTCTGACGGCATCCGCCGCTCGCAGGGTTCGCTCGGCATCGTGCCGTACGACGTCCCAACTATGCGGCTGCTCCTTAATAATCGGATCCTGTTCAAGCGGTTCGACAAGCGCTCGCAGGAGTGGCACCCGGCCGACTGCCCGAAAGAGGTTGCCGAAGCCCTGCTGGCTGCGGTGGGAGCGTGGCCGTCGATCCCGCCACTCCTCGGCATCATTGAGGCTCCGACGTTGCGTCCAGATGGTTCGGTCCTGGATCAGCCGGGCTACGACCGTGCCACCGGGCTCTACCTGGATGTCGGCAATACGGCGTTCCCGGAGGTACCGCAGCAGCCGAGCAGGGATGAGGCACAGGCGGCATTGGCGGTCCTCACGGGCATTCTAGCTGGCTTCCCGTTCGCAAGCGAAGCGGATCGGTCCGTCGCGGTCTCTATGATTCTGACGGCCCTGGTCCGTCGCTCTTTGCGAGCGGCGCCCATGTCGATCCTGACCGCGCCGAAGATGGGGAGCGGCAAATCACTGCTGGCGACCGTTGCCAGCTACATCGCGAGCGGCCGCGCACCGGCGATGATGAGCCAGGCCGATGACACGGAAAGCGAGCGGAAGCGTGTTCTCGCCATCCTGATGGAGGGCGATGCTCTTGCGTTGATCGACAACGTCGAACGCCCGCTCGGATCGGATACTCTCTGCTCGGTGCTGACGGAGCCGATCTTCCGCGACCGCCTGCTTGGCCAGACCAAGACGATCACGGTGCCCACCTGCACCACCTGGGCCGCGACCGGGAACAACATCACGATTGCCGGTGACCTCACGACCCGTGTTCTTATCTGCCGTATCGATCCGCAGGTCGAGCGACCCGAGGAGCGTACATTCCAGGTCGATCTTCACCAGGAAGTTCCGGCGCGACGGGGAGAGCTGGCGGTTGCGGCGCTGACGATCATCCGCGCCTATCTGGCCGCTGGGTCGCCGAAACAGGAACTGCCGACCTTCGGGCGCTTCGAGGCATGGCAGCAATGGTGCCGCTTCCCGCTCGTCTGGCTCGGGATGGCAGACCCCTGCCTCACCCGAGCCGCAGCTGAGGCGCGTGATCCAGTCCGGGAAAAGCTCAGCCAGCTCACTGGCGCTTGGTACGACGCCTTCGGGTCCGATGAGATGACGCTTGCCGCGGCGATCAAGCAGGCACCGGACGCCCTGCGCGACGCCATGCATGTGGCTGCTGGAGACCGTGACGGCATCAACCTCCGCAAGCTCGGTTGGTTCGTTGCCAGGCACGAGGGGCGGATCGAGGACGGTCGTCGCTTCGAAAAGGGGGAAGGGCGGCGTACCGGGCTCCTCTGGCGGGTGGTCACCGCCGATGAACTTGCGGGTTTCGCGACTTTCGCGAGTTCGCCACCGTCCCCTTACGCGAAGTGTCAGTCAGATGACACACGTACAGACACGCATGACAATTACATAGAATGGGCGGAACGGAACCCGCGAAAGTCGCATAACCCGCGGGCCGAGTATGTCGAGGGGGTGATCTGATGGCCCCCCTCGATCTCCTCCGCAGGCTCACGGCCAATGGCATCGAGCTGCGTGCTCGCGGTGCCGAACTGTCCTTCAAGGCACCTGCCGGCGCTCTCGATGCTGTGACTGTCGAGTCTATCCGACAGCTCAAGCCCGATCTGCTGAGACTGCTCGATGGCTCCACCTGCCGTTGGTGTGGCTTGCCGATGGCACGGCGCGGAACCCCAGCCGTCTCCCTTGCGGATGGCACCTCGCTGCATGGCGAGTGTCGCACTGACTTTGATATCGACCGGATCGAGCGTGCCGCCAAGCGCGGCCTGAGTTCCACCCTCACAGCTGATCCGGCCGAGGTGGTGGTGCGTGGCGAGCTGGACGCAATCGAGCGGGAGTTCAGCCGATGAGGCACCGCCGCATTGCCGTGCGCACCCACGACCGCCGCTGGCTCGAAGTGAAGGTCGAAGTCCGCCCATCAGTTCGGCACCCACTACCGGCGATCACCCAAACACCAATGCCCGCACCAACGCCTGTGCCAGAGCCGCGCCGCTTCCGCATGGAGCGGTCGCCGGATGGGCAGCCCCGGACCCTGGAGATCGTCACATGCGACTAGAACGACGTTTGGTTGCCGCTCGGCTGATGGGCCGCCGGCTCGCCTTCTCGTTGACGCTTGGTGATGTCGACGATGCGCTGGAGACCGTCTGGCATCTGCGCCGCTCGCTGCATCGCTCCTTGGCTCAGCTCGATCGGCTGGAAGCCCGGCTCGATCCGATGATGGATCCGTTCGGCGACACCCCCAGGCACTACCGCCAGCGGGAGGGCGAGCGGTGATCCGTCAGCCACCCAGCCAGCCAACCCCGCTGCATTTCCTGGCCTTGGCGGCGTTCTCGATCGGCATGGCGTTCCTGACCGCCGCCGGGACCGACCAGCGCCAGGCGCACCGGATGCTAACCGCACTGGCGCGGCCAGTCTCCTTGCCGCCTGTCCGCGGCTCGCCCCGGCGCCGTCGACGCATCACCACCTCCCCGAGCAGCTACCTGAAAGTCATGGACTACCGATGACCAAGCTCTCTCTTCCTTCCAGCCTCGCCAGCGCCGTCACGGCCGGCGAGGAACTCGAAGCCCGCATCGCCCGCACCCGGTCGGCCCTGGCCACCGCCAGCGAGCGTGCAGAGCGTGCCAGCTCGGAACTGGCACAGGCCGAGATCGAGCGGGACACCCTGTCCGCCGCTCGTGACTTGGCCCTCGCCGCTATCCAGATGGGCGAACAGCCGGAACAGGATCCGGGCAGCATCGAGAAGCAGATCGCCAACTTTACCAAGCGCGTCACTGCCGCCCGTGCCGACAAGGAGGCCGCCGCAGGCGCCGAACGCGGCCTGAAGCTGCGGCTGTCCCGCGAACTGGCCGAGCGGCCCGCGATCCTGCAGGCGATCCAGGCAGGCCAGGCCGAGGCACGGCTCGCCCTGCAGGAAGCCGGCACCGCCGTGTTCGACCGGATCGCTGCGATCATTGTGAACGAACTCGGTCCGATCGCTCAGGCCGAGGCGGCTGTCCACGGCAGCCACGTCAACACGCAGGTGCACCAGTATCTGCACCTGGATGACCTTGGGCCAGGCAAGCCGATGCGTACCGCGAGTGTGCGGGGCGCGGTCAAGGATGCGCCGATGCCTACCGTGTTCCAGCACGCGGGCACGATCGCGCATCGCCTCGCCCACGCGGCTGACCACGAGGCCTGATCATGCGACGCCGCCCTGCCGCACCGACCCTGCCGCCCGAACTTCTCAAGGAGGGCCAGGCGAGAGCCGACGACGCTGTTGGCGAGATTGCCCTCGCCCTGCGGCTTGCTGACCCTCTCGACGCTGACCTCCTGACCCGGTTGATGGCGCTGGAGGCGGCGGCACTTCGTGCGGTGGGCGGCGCCCCTGATCTGCAACTGGCCGCCCTGGTTGCGGCGCGAGCCGCTGCAGAGATGGCAGCAGGCTCGGAATGCCTCGGCATCCGGGACCGCGTCCGGCTTGGCGACCACATGGTTGCCCGGCTGCTGGCCACGTTCCACGAGCCGGCACCGCCGCCCCTGCGGCACTGACCGTGGTCCTAGCTAGGAATGCGCGGGTCCTGGCTTTCAAAAGTGTATATGCGGGTCCACGCGGCGTGTGCCTTCGCTAGCTACAGAACTTCCTAGGAGTATACAGTCATGAGGAATGTGGTCTTGCTCCCAACCGATCTTCTTCTTTAAGGGGCAGCTGCCATGGCAATGGTTGCACAGCGCTGGACAGTGAATGGTCTGGCGGTCGAACTTCGACTTAATCACCGGACAGTTGCCAGACGTCTCGCGAAGGCTCCATCGATTGGATCGGGTGAGCACGGCGGCTCCGTGTACTTGTTGGCAGACGTGCTGCCGTTCCTGCTGGGACTGGAGGACAAGGCCAAAACTGGTCCCGATCTGAACCATGAACGGGCTCGTCTTGCCCGGGTGCAGGCAGATCAGCGCGAACTGGAACTGGCCGAGCGCCGAAGAGATCTGGTCGAGGTCGGTGATGTCCGGGCAAAGGTCTACGAGTTGGCCCGCACCGCTCGTGACACGCTCACGCAGATGCCAGCAAGGATGTCGGCACAACTGGTGGGCCTCGACCAGCACGCCATCGAGCGGAAGCTGGTCCGAGAGATCGCGGACATCTGCCAGCAGCTGCAGCGCCCAGTGCTTGGGTGATGAGAAAGGACCTGCGATGGCTGTAGTAGCCCAGCGATGGACCGTCAGTGCTTTGGCGTCGGAACTCGCGATGAACCACCGCACGGTTGCCCGCCGGCTTGCACGCGTCGAGCCAGCTGGAAAGAACGAGCATGGCGCGCCGGTCTACCTTCTGGTCGATGCAGTTCGACCGATCCTGAAGATCGAGGACGACCGCGCGCCCGCCGCCGATCTAAATGCAGAGAGAACCCGCCTTACAAAGGCGCAAGCCGACAAGGCTGAACTGGAACTCGCACTACGCCGCGGCGAGCTACTGCCGGCTGAGGACGTTGTTGCCGGCTGGGAAGCCGCCATCGTCCGCTTCCGTTCGCTGATGATGGCGATGCCGACCAGCCTCGCTGATGAGTTGAGCGGCCTGAACGTAGAGGCCACCCGGATCATCTTGAGCGACCGCATCCGTGAAGCTCTGGAGGAGCTGGCGAACACGGAGGTGGCTAGTGATGAAGACGACCTCGACGAAGAGACGACTTCCTCGGGCTGAGCCTGTGCCATCACGTCAGATACCCGCCTGACTCCGCACGTCACCCCACCACATTGCCATCCCGCATGCGCCAAGAGCCCGGCGCCACGGCATCTCTCATCCTGAACCTGGAGATCTCAATGTTCCCATTGCCCAGCCTCGCCGCCGCGCTGGTCGCACGCGAAGCCATCCACTTAGCCACCGCACAGTTCCTTGCCGACTGGCAGCTGCGTGCCGAGGCCACCGCCTGCCCGGCCGCCAGCGCCAGCCTCGCCAAGATCGTGGACCTTCTGCCCACCCTGCCACGCCGCCCGGAACTGGCGAGCGTGGCAGTGGACCGGCTCATCGCCGCGCTGATCACGGACATCCGGCAGCACGTCATCGCCGACCTGCGCCACCCGCTCTGCCGTGCCCGTCTGCAAGTCTATGCCGAGCGGTTCGCCGCGCTCGTACTCGTTCAGGCCTGAAGCGGGAACTGCCCATGCCTCGACCCAGCGGCACGGATGACCAGACCTTCCTGACGCTCGTCCAGGCACGCGACCAGCTCCGGGTCGGAGCGACGCTGGATCCAGCCTCCGCACCGCTGGTGGCCGCCACCATCGATTTCGTGTTGGGCCTTCGCAGCAAGACCGTCGCCAAGCAGCTCCGTCTTGCTGCCCGGCAGCGGCGTGACGACTGCATCCGTCAGGCGGCCTTACAGCTTGAGGAACGAAGCGTGCGCGCCAAGGGCGTGGCCCTCCTGACCGTCGCCCGCCGCTACCGCGCCAGCAGCTGGCGGCACCACCAGAACCAGATCAGCTGTCCCGACAGCATCCGCGGCACCGTGCACGAGCATTTGTGGATCGCGTTCAAGATTTACCCGAGCTTCCCTGATGGCATCCGCCAGATTCAGGCCATCATCCGCTCCGGATAGTTTGCAGCAATCGTCGCTTTGCATTGCAAATGGCCGCTGTGAAACCTGCTGAAGTCAGCAGGAGTCCCAATTCATGTTCGATGCCGTTCTTGCCGATCACTCCCCACCCAAGCCCGAAATCCCCGGGCTGCGCCCGGATCAGGTGCGCTGCGGGACCGGTCCCGACTGTGGCTGCCTCGTCCAGAGCGATGCTCCGGCGAAGGTGGTCTACCTGGTGGTGCAGGCCCTACCGGAACCGGCGGCCGAGCCCACTCAGGATAAGGCTGCCCCGTGAGCCGCAGCTTCACGGGCTCCGCCAACGGCTCATTCCTGTCATCCGACCAGGCGGTTGTCCTGGCGCCGCCGTTCAGCGTGAGCGTGTGGTTCCGCACCAGCAATGCTGCGCGCAACGGCACGCTGTTCTACCTGGGCGACCGATCCAGCGCGAGCGACTGGTTCGCGGTCAGCCTTGTGTCAGCCGGCAAGGTGCGGGCCGAGGCGCGCTCCCCGTCGGCTTGGCCGCTGGCGCCCACTGGCAACCTCGTCGCAGCCGAGGCGCCGCAGCATGTCGCTGCAGTGTTCGCCTCGTCGACCAGCCGCAAGTGCGTGCTGAACGGCGACTTCACCAACGCCGGCACGAACGCCACCGCCTGCACGCCCGCGACGCCCAACAGGACTGCCATCGGGGCGCTGCGGGATAGCACGCCAACTAGCGGGTTTTTGGGCGACATCGGCTATGTGGCGGTGTGGAAGCGGGTTCTGACGGACAGCGAGATCACGCTGCTCAGCAAGGGCACGCATCCGCAGGACTTCTCCACCGACCTAGTCGAGGTCTGGGTCATCAACGGCACGGATGATCCCGAGACTGGGCTGATGGGCTCCGGCCTAAAGATGGCAGTGACCGGTGCTGCCGTCGGCACCTTCGATCCGCCAGTGTCGGATCCGGCACCTGCCGCCGGTGGCACACCGGTCAGTAAGGTCTGGACCTCGGGCTTGCTCGGCAAGCGCTACGCCGCCACGCGCGAAAGCTTCCTGGAATGGGATGCCCAGACGATCCCGGACATCCCGGGCGGGCGACTCTATGCCATGGTGTCGCTGCAGCCCTTTGCCGATGCCACGGCGCTGGACGCGGTGAAGTTCGCCGGCACCGCGATGACGCGGATCAACCCGGACATCTACGACGGGCCGGAGAAGGCGGCGAACATCACGGCGTGGGTCGTCGACATGGACGACCTGGCGAGCAACACCGGCGTGCCGCGAGCCGAGTGCGATAAGGATCTGTGGTCCGGCTCTATCCAGCTCTGGGCGACCGCCGCCGACGGCACGGCCTACACATTCACCCCCTTTGCGAGCGAGGGTGACGGCAACTTCGTCGAACTCGAGGTCGATACCGAGCCGGGTGCGCTCTGCCTGTTCATGAGCAGCATGCAGGGCCGCGACGGAGCGCCGGTGGGGCTGGTCTGGGAAGGCGCGGTACTGGAGGGCTACGAGACTACCTCCGACGCCTCGATCACCACCGACCTCGCGACGATCGCGGCCAGTAAGCTCGTCGTCTCCGGCGCCAGCGAGACGGCGCGCGCGAACTTCTCCGTCAGCGATGGGCGGGCGGGCCTGCTGCTCAGCATTCCGCCGGCGGCGCCTTCGGCACCGGCAGCGATCGACATCCGCGCCTGGCTGTCCTCAGGCGACACTGCCTATTCGGCTGCCCTGACCGGCCAGGTCGCGCGCGTGCAGCTGATCGCGGCTGAGTTCGACCGCGACGCCCAAGAGATCCGCGTCTCACTCAATGGTGGCCCGCCTGCCGTCACCGCTTGGAGCGGTTCGGCCAATCCTACAGAAGGGCCACTCGTCACCGGTGCCGGGCTCCTGGACGGCGTCGTGCAACCCGGTGGCAACCTCCGCATGCTCGGCATGCTAGCCAGCACCGCGATCCTGAACGCCGCTGAAAAGGAACGTGCCGAGCAATGGCTGGCCCAGACCTTTGCGCCGGTGGTGACGCCCGTGACCACCACGGCGCTGACCGGAGCAGTGGCGACCATCGACCTGTCGCCGGGCGTGAAAGACCCATCGAACTGGGGCTGGCAGATCACCGCATTGGAGATCGACCCCATCTTCGCAGCCGCGATCGCCGACGAGCACCGGATCTCCTTGGATTTGACGACGGTAACTGCGGGCACGATCGAATTCCGGGTACAAGTCGCCAGCAAGCACCCGCTCGCCCCATCGACGCCTCTCTCGGTCACCATACAACTCGGTTCGCTCGCGCTCGCGCCCATCTCGGCCGAGGTGGTGCAGGACAGCGATACCCTGCTCAACGTGTT
This sequence comes from Geminicoccus roseus DSM 18922, assembly GCF_000427665.1. Taxonomy (NCBI): domain Bacteria; kingdom Pseudomonadati; phylum Pseudomonadota; class Alphaproteobacteria; order Geminicoccales; family Geminicoccaceae; genus Geminicoccus; species Geminicoccus roseus. The sequence goes on along the minus strand of NZ_KE386572.1, from coordinate 1,239,350 downwards.
GGGCGGTGCGACCGACGCAGCCGGTAAGGCACTGATCCTCGCAGCAGTCAGCGATCCTGATCACGGCACGACCAGGATCGAGAGTGGATCGGTCCGTTACACGCCCGATGCCGGCTATGTCGGCACCGACAGCTTTGTAGTCACCGCCAGGTCCGAGAGTGGTGGCAGCGTTCAGGCAAGCGTCTCGATCACGGTCACACCGCTGGCGGCCGTGCAGCCGCCCGTGGCGGCTTTCTCGGCCAATCCCCTCTCCGGCAAACCGCCGTTGAAGGTGCAGTACACTGACGAATCCCTGAACGCACCGACTTCCTGGCTGTGGGATTTCGGTGGCGGCAATACGTCGACGCTGCAGCATCCGAGCTTCACTTACCAGCAGCCGGGCAAGAAGCACGTCAAGCTGACGGCGACCAATTCAGCGGGATCGAGCGAACTTACCAAGACCGGGATGATCACGGTCGAAGAGACTGCTGCCTCCACCGGCACCATCAACGTCAGCGCCAACAGCACGCCCGACCTGATGCCCGTGCTGTGGGAACATACTCCATTGTCGAGCGATGTCGGCAAGTACAACAACAACCCTGCGATCGTCGATTACATCCGCGCGAACTGGGCAGGCGCCGGATCGACCGGTGTCTTCGATGGCCATCAATCGAACACGATCAAGCAGACCAGCATCGTGCTTGCTCCAGATGGAGTGACGCCATGCTACCGCCTGCACGACCGGGTCACGACCGGCAAGGACAGCGATGCCAAAAACTGGCGGGCCAGCCAGATCGGCGTGAAGTACAAGGGCAACGGCGGCAAGGATGAGGCTTTCACCCAGTTTGACCTATGGGTGCCAAAGGACTTCAACAACTATGTCGACAGCGCGAGCAAGAACCCCGACAAGCTTGGGGCTGTGTTCAAGCTGTTCTGGCTGTTCTGGGGTGGCCCCTGGAACGGGCAGACTGTGGACGATGTGTCCCCTGCATCCGGCGGCGCCAGCGCCGACAACATCAACGACTTCTCAATCCGAGCGCAGTGCAATCATGTGAGCGGCAGCAAAGGCACCAAGACGGCTTACAAGGGGTACCTCTACATCAAGGGCAAGCCCTCCAGCATCCAATTTGGAGGCGATACGCCTTACTCCCCTCCCATGAACCGCGACGCCTGGAACACCATCAAAGCCTATCTGAAGCTGAACACCGTGACGAAGGGGGTTTCCGACGACAACGGAATCCTGCGCCTCTGGCTGAATGGGAACATGTTCGTCAACATGACAGGGCTGAACGTGGTTGGCACAGAGAACTGGAAGATCCAGGGCTGCGGTGTGAATCATTTCTTCGGCGGCAACCTTGCCGAGGCATACAATCACCCGACGCAGGAAAACGATCTGTATCTGGCGAACTTCAAGATGGGTGGGCGCTAGATCACATCGATCGGGCGCAGGGAGTCGACGCCGAGCAACCGGACTTGGAAGCCTTGCAGGTCGTTGGCGAACTGGTGCGAGGGATCGACCCGCCCCTCTGCGGCGGCAGACAGGTCGATGACCAGATCCGCCTGCCCGCTGGAGAACTGATCGGCGCCGGTGATCAGTCCATCCTGGTTGCTGTCTAGCAGGTTGAACAGATCGGCACCGTCCAGGAAGTACCCGGGCGTGCTGTTATCGTCCTCATAGACCATGATGCCAAGGTCGAGCTTGTCCGTGCCTTTGGTGAAGTCGCGGATGGTGTCGACACCTCTCGTGTCGAACTCGAAATGGACTTCCAGAGCGAAGATGAACCGGTCGGCACCGGCCCCGCCGAGCAGGCTATCATCTCCGGCCTCGCCATAGAGGATGTCATCGCCCGCGTTGCCCTGGATGGCGTCGTTGCCCCAGTAACCCCGGATCTCGTCGTTGCCGTCGTTGCCTTGCAGGTCGTCTCCCATCTGTCCACCACGGATGAAGTCGTCTCCGCCCAGGCCGAACAGCGAGATAGGCGTCGTGGTGATGTCGGTCTCGGTATTGTCCACCCCGATCAGTGCGTCGTCATGCTCAGTGCCCCTGACACGCTCGATCCCGGACATCCTCTCGACCGGGTAGTCGTAGTTTGGCTGGTGCCCTCCATCAGTGCGGACGGCGAACTGGTCGGCCGCATTCAGGCTCACGTAGACCCCATGCATCTCTTCTACGAAAGAGACGGTGTCCGATTCGGTGCCGCCGATGAACGTGTCGATGCCCGCTCCGCCATAAAGAAGATCATTACCAGCCCCGCCATCGAGGGTGTCGTTCCCCGCTTGGCCTCGAAGGATATCGTCGCCTCCTTGGCCATGAAGGATGTCGTCACCGAGTCCGCCAGAAAGGGCATCAATTCCGTCACCTCCATTGATCTTGTCGTTGCCGCCTTGCCCATCGATCACATCGCTGCCGTTCGTGCCGGTGAGTTCATCGGCACCAGCCGTTGGTCCTGCCGGCGGTGGAGGAGGCGGTGATGGCTGAGGTGGAGGAGACACCGGTGGAGGTGGCGGTGGAGGAGGTGAAACCGGCGGCTCAGGTGGTGTCACTGGAGGCAGCGGCGGCGGCGGGGGCGGAGACGGAGGCGGCGGTGACAGAGGTGGCGTCACCGGTGGAGGTGGCGGTGGAGGCAAGATTGGCGGTGATACGGGAGGTGAAGGCGGGAGGCTTCCTCCTTCGAACATCGTCCCGTTCCAGGTGTAGACGCTGGTGTTGTCGGCAAAGCTCAAATGCTCGATACCGCCCCACGTCTTCTGGTTAACGATCTCCACCGTCAGCTTTGACTCGTGGCTGATGACGACATCGTTGCCGCTAGTGCGGATCGTCAGATCGTCAAACGTAATGCCGGCCTCAAACTCGATCATATCAATGGCGCCAGCATGATCGACGATAGTCTCGATGCCCTGACCTCGACCGACAAAGTACCGGTCATCCCCCTCGGCGCCTACCAGTCTGTCGGCGCCTGTGGAACCGAACAGTGCGTCGTTCCCTGCGCCACCGTGAAGGATGTCGTCACCCTCATTGCCGCGCAGGATGTCGTCGCCGATGTTGCCACGCAGGACGTCGTCACCTTGGCCGCCAAGAAGATGATCATCACCGGCACCGCCGACGAGCTGGTCCGGAGACTCGTTCCCGAAGATCGTGTCGTTGCCGGCGCCGCCGAACAGCGTATCTCGACCTATCCCACCCTCGATCCGGTCGTCGCCTCCTTGACCGTAGAGGAAGTCGTCGCCCTGTTCGCCGAAGAGACGGTCGTGGCCAGCCTGACCGAGAACAATGTCGTTTCCGCGACCGGCTGAAACTATATCGTTCTCCTGTGAGCTGACGATGCGCTCTGCTACGACCGTTCCGGTCAACATTGCCATGATATGCCCCGTGTTTGTCATTATAGGGCTGAGGGCCTGCGGTTGGACCCTATGAGGCCGGTCGGCTTGCGGCAATCGGTATGTACGAAAGTGGCACAGGGCGAGGAACAGCTACCGTCGTCTGAAGTACCTTCCGCAGCCTTCAGCCTCAGTCCGATCAGGCGGCGTGACGCTGGTGGACAAGGACGTCGCCATGCGGCGGCTGCGGTCGGGTCTGGACGAGTTGATCTTGCTGCGCCGGGAGTTCTGGCTGGAGCACGGCGAGGATGGATTGCGCGAGGGTGACGCGTTGACGCCTGCGGCTGCGATGGAGCGGCGTGAACTGTTGGGTGTGAATCAACTTGCGCTGTGCCCCGCCGGCTGGCTTTGAACAAGCGTCGGCCACTCACGCTATGCACTCCATGAACCAACTTTGGCATTTCCTGAATTCCGAATTCTTTAGCGGTCTTCTTGTCGGCACATTGTCGGCAGTTGGAGGAGCATATGGTGGCCACTTGATTGCTAAGCGGCAAAAGATTAGGGATGAATTGCAGCAGGAGATAAATAATATAAATGCGGCGATAGCTCTTATTTTTGACGCGATAAATACGCTTTTGGTCTTTAAGCAGGAAGCGGTAAGGCCCATGCTTGAAGACTTTTCCTTGAAATTAAAGAGATATGAGGAGTTTGCGGAGAACACGGACGATATTCCAGAAGGAATATTAGTGAATTTTCACATCGAATTTCTTTTGGATGCCGTTGATCCTCCTGTTGTTCCCCTCGCTAGGATTGAAAGTCTTATCTTTGAAAAGATCCCGTCGCACGGACGGCTGTTGGGGGCGACTGCATCTATGATTAGGTGCATGTCAGCTCTCAATGGAGCCGTGAACAGACGCAATGCTTTCATCACTGACATGATGGCTAAAGAATATCAAGGCGTAGAGGGGTACAGTAAGTATTTCGGATTGGTGACAGATCGTGGTCGTGTTGATGAAACTCATCCATCCTTGTTGGAGATAATAGAATCTTCAATGAATTCGACAATTGGATTTGGTAGAATTATTCAAAAGGAACTTGTAAAACTTGGAAAGAGGCGGGCTCGAAAGTTAGGGGACTCTGCGCCAAGGATAAATGAGCCCAATTTTGGAAAGGCTGAGAGGAGTGGCCTCCTCCCCAACGAGGAGGTGTTCCAAAACTGGTCAGCGTTATATCGTGAACCTACGGACGATGAGCCCACGCCTGTGCTGCAGCGATGGCTGAAGTTGTTGAGTGACTAGGAAACCCCTTGCGGTTTCGGTTCCTGTTTTACCTAAACAACTGGGGCACGTTCGTGCGCTCGCTATGACCCGCCAGCCTCCTACGTGCGGCGCTCTCACCTCGGCCGCCAGTACCCCGGCAACGGCAGCCCCGCCCCCTCCTGCCGTTCCACCGCTACATTCCGCCTGCCGCTGAACCTCGGGCAGTCCCGCGCCTGTGCCAATTTCCGGCTGCGCTGCCAGTTACCGGCTGAACCTATCCATCAGCACTCGTTGCGTCGCTTCAACCTCGATCTCGCGTCGAGACGCCGACGGATGCGGGTCTTTCCAACCATGAGCGGCTGCCCAGGCTTTGATCGTGCTGTTCCACCAGAGCGGTCCAACTGATCTGTCCTGCTGGTCGGGAGGCGGGAAGTCGCCCCGACGGATGGCGGCGTTGAGGTGCTTAACGGAAGGGTATGCCGAGATGATCAAGGCATCCCGCTCCGTCAGGCGCTGCGGCAGCGTTGCTTCAGGAATGCTCTGGGTCATCTATCATCTTTGGCCGCATTGCGACGACGTACCGGGGCACGTGCCGGAGCTTTCGCACGCGCGATGAGGGCATCTTCCACCTTCGCCAGATCCTGGGAGGTGCGCTGGTCCTCCCCCGCACGCTTGCGGATCTCGGCAAGGCTGTACTTTTTCGTGGTGCCGGACAATGGCGGGATGGAGCGCAGCAGGCGGCGTCCTTCGGCGAAGTCGGACGCGCCCAGCATGTAGGCGGCCTCGACCTCACCGACAGCCAGCTTTTCCATCATGTCCGCTCCTTATCCTGCTGCTCAGGTTGGCTTCCGCTCCCACTCAAACTGGCACGATGTCACGGACGCGAGCAGCGACGGCCTCACGCTCGATGGTGTTTGCCCCCATTCCTACTTCGATTTCGCAGCAGTCTCAGAGAGCCAGACATCCAGGTCTGACATGCGGTAGAAAACGCGGCCACCGACCTTAACGTGTGGTGGGCCACGTCGCTTGTAGCGCCAGTCAACAAGCGAGGCAGGCGAGATCCGGAGGTAATGGGCCGCCTCACGTGGAAGCATCAGCGCCCTCGGATCAGGCGGCGTGGCAACATCGTCCGCCTGCCTAAGATCGCCCATCCCGGTGGCCTTCTTCAGATCCTCGACGCTGTACCTTACGCTCAGACGATCCTTGACCACAGGAATGTCTCGAAGGATCTGCTTCGCTTCCGTGAAGGTGGAAGCCCCGAGCATGAAGGCTGCTTCGACCTCATCGACCACCAGCCGCTCAGTCACCGAATGACCTCGGTGACCTTCTCAGCAGACGGCAGCGGCTTTTCGCTCTCCGCCTTCAGGCCTGACTCGATCAGGCGGCGGATAGCTTCTGACCTAGTAGGAATATCCTGTTGATCGCGGCGCCAACCATCAATGGCGGCTGCTAGCTCGTCAGGCAGGCGAAGCTGCACGAGGTGAGGCAGTTTAGTAGGGCGTGGTCGCTTCATGCCTTTCATGTACTACAGCAGTTGACATTGATCAACGCTTTCGCGTACGACATGAAAGTGGGCCGGAGAGAGCGGGAACTCATCCCCGGCCCTAACCTCACGCAGAAGAGTGCTTCCATGCGATCGGCTAACCACGCCCTTACACCAACCCGCCGCACACTGCTCGCTCAAGCTGGCGCAGCCGGAGTGATCGGCGTCACAGCAAGCACTGCGCGTGCCTCTGCTCCGCCTTCTCTCGTGCAGGCCCTCCACCGCCAATGGCAGGACGCCATGGCGGACTGGCGCATTGTGTCCGAGGGCACCGAGCAAAGTCTGGCGGCCGAGGCCGGATACCAGATCTGGAGCACGCTGGAGGATCAACTCTTCGCCACGCCGGCCACGTCGCTCGACGACATCCGGCTTAAACTCGCGTTCTACCGCCAGGAGGACCCGCCGGAGGCGGGCGGCTGGCTGGACGGGCTCTTCTCCGACATCGAGCGCATGTTGGCCGGAGAGGTGGCATGACCACGAAGCCCAAGCGGACCCCGGGCGGCGTGCCAGATCTCTCCACTGTCAACGCCGTCGAACTGACCGATGCCCTGGACCACGCATGGACCAAGTCGACACAGCTGCATCTGGTTCTGTCGGCGCTGGCACTGCAGGCACGGCACCACCAGGACGCAGCCCACGCGCATGAACTGGAAGCCGCATTCGAGCTGGCCGACGACATGCGCGACTGCATGGCCGACATTCGCACCACGCTCGGTGCGACGCCTGAGGAGGTCGCGATATGAGCCACATCCCCTTCGACCGGATCGTGGATCACGTCCGCGAACTCGATCATGCGCTCGACGAGGCGCAGGCCCAGGTGCGCACGCTGTGGCTTGCCGGACGTGGCGCCGCCAGCCTGGTGCCCCACGAGGGTGAAGCGATCGCCGACATGATCAGCGACGTCTATGGACGCTACGAGGACGGCCTGTCCAAGGCACGCGAGATCCAGCAAAAGCTCGTGATACTCGTCAAGGACGTCACATCGCCCTAAGCTGAACCTAAGCCGCCTCGCCTACCACCGAGGCGGCCCTCCCTTCATCCACGCCATGTTGATCCCGCCGCGGCTGCTGTCGCCGGTGATCTATGGCGCATGGGGAATCCACCATGGCCGACTTCCCGGCGATGCCGTTCTACACGGACGCCTATCTCGCCGACACGACCCATCTGACCACCGAGGAGCATGGTGCCTACATGCTGCTCCTGTTCGCTGCCTGGCGCTCGCCTGGCTGCTGCCTGCGCGACGACGACGCCTTCCTGGCCCGGGTGGCCAAGGTGACGCTCGACCGCTGGAAGAAGCGCCTGCGCCCGGTGCTGGCCTCGTTCTGGCGGATCGAGGATGGCGTCTGGACACAGAAGAAGCAGCGATCTGTGCGCGAAAGGCTGGGAGCGATCTCGGAGAAACGCGCCAAGGCGGCTCGGCAAGGTCGGGAGCCTAAGCCCTTGGCAGAGCACGAGGCTGCTCCAGCGAATGAGGGAGCAAACCGGCAGCAAGCTGGCCCCTATCCAAAACCAAAGACCAAAACCAAAGAATCACCCCCTACAGTCCCCCTGCCAGGGGACGAGCGTGTGCTCGATGCGGAGTTCGAGGTCTGGTGGCAGGCCTATCCGAGGCAGATCGGCAGGCGGGCGACGCTGGAAGCCTATCAGCGGGCTCGGGCTGAGGTGGGAGCCGAGGAGCTGGTGGCAGCGGTGAAGGCGGCTGCAGCGCGCTGGAAGGCAGACAAGACGCAGGAGCGCTACATCCTGCACCCGGCGAACTGGCTGGATCAGCGGCGGTGGCAGGATGGGGCGCCAGAGGCGGCGACTGCTCCTGCAACGCCTGCTGAGCCGATTGAGCTAGTACGGCTTGCTGCTGGAGCACTGCTGGCGACGCAGAGTCGTGTCCGGTACGACGCGCTGTTGGAGCGGGTGGGATCGGAGAGGCTGGTAAGGTTGGTAGAGCGGCTAGGCCAAGGACGAGACACGAGAGATCTGTTTCTCGCGGTGGAGCGACAGCTAGAATTCTTGTCTGCTCAAGACAACAGCAACTGCAGTAGCGCTAAGTACGCTACACTGACCTAAGATATCTTTTTAGCACCAAAAAAAGCTCATTTTTTATTTCCACGTATCTTGGGTGATTATTGTCCATTTCTTCAGGTTTAAGCATCTGGCAGATGGCGACAGCTGCGTGGGCAACATGACTAGTGGTGGCGCCAGTCCGGGTATCGTCAATAACGCAGAATGCTGAACATCCATTTATATCACGAATTTGCCGAATAGCCCTTGCCGTAGGCACAGAAAGAGAATGAAGGGTAGCGTCTGCCTGAGCTTGATCTGAGCAATGGTGAACCGCACCCTCAAAGGATGGCGGATCTAGTTGTTCCATCCGCCAAACCGAGAGCTCTCCATTTAGAAGATCAGTATTTTTTATTATCGAGGGCTTGACCACGCCCTTTCGTACGTGATTTGGGTCATACGCGGCCCTGCACACAATTTCACTGTCGCGCACAACTCCCGGAGAGTCCGGAGAGAACCAATGCAACTCACGAGGGCAGGGACTACTACAAGGCATGCATGCGCTCGTCGGGGAGGTGCGATGAATGAGTCAGCATGCTGCCGGTCAAAATAGCTTAGGGATTGATCAAAGCTGCAACCGATGGCTGCTCTAGAAGTGCCTGTAGTGCAGCCTCATCATCAACGGCTAATGTTTGCACTCTTGGAGACAAGCCAGTGCCGGCTGAGCCAACAGCAATAACCGTCTTGTTGCCCGGCACAACCAGAGCAAATGAACGCTCCATAGCAGCGTCCACCCAACGGAGGGTGATCTGTCCATCACTCTCATCGACTTCAAACTCTGGCGCTGTCTGAGCTTGAGCCAGTAGAAGCCTCAATGCTTCCACATCAGCCTTTGCATGGTCTGAAGGAGGCGTGGTACCCGGGCCAGCCCAATCATCAGAGAGACTCTGTAAATCAAGAAGCGCGCGCTCCCATTGCTCCAGGACAGGCGAAGCCGCCTTTTTTGGGGTAACATCAACCAACGCAGAATGTATGCTATCCAAAAGATGCTTACTATAAGCGTCTAACACTTCTTTATGAACATAACTAAAAAAGACATGTCTGGGGGTATGAAACTTAAAATTGCGTCGAATTTCTTCTACAGCAGCGCTTGATGTCCGCAGGCGAAAATTTTGTCGGACATCATGATCTGGTGCGGGTATTAATGAGTCGTGTTGATCATCAATTCCAAGCAACTCACTGCGGCGCCTAGATGAAGTCCACCCGCGACGTCTCACGCTTCTGCACGAGATCTCTGGATCCATTGCAGCCCAAGGATCACTATGTTGCGGCTCATCATCAAGAACTTCAAGAAATGGATGGCCACTAATCGCAAAATCTAACTCAGGCATTTGGTGTCACCTTAAGCCCGATCCTATCCAACACTACAGGCTGTAGCAAGCCGTGAAGTACGACTTTGTTGTTTAGATGCAAATCATTCATGTGTTGATCAATGACTGCCTGGATACTTTGGATAGAATCTTGTGACAAGATTTCAGAACTTCGGAGGCGTAATTGAAGGCGATGCACGATATCAATGACTATCCTGGCGGGACCCTGACCATCTTGCACTCGCTGTGCGGTTAAGTTGAGGTTGTTGAGCGTCGGACCACTATCATGGTCTGAGTACCAACCTGAGTGATTGTGCCATAGTGGACCGCCAGCAAATATTGGATCAGGTAACCAGGAATGTCGCTGAAACAAATCGTCTATTTTTGCGGTATCTTCGTTGGACGAAAAGCGGTCAACGACGCGGAGGGCTATTACTGCGACAGCAGCTTCAAACTTTATTAGGGCTAGCTTTGCTAACGCTTGCCAAAGATAAGATCTAGCTTGATCCCAACTTTTTTCCCAACGGGTATAACGAGTGCAGCTTACAAATATTTCATTATTTATTAGCCTCAGGGCCCATACCGGGCTTCCGTCAGGCCGCAAGTAGGCAAGCTCAATGCCCGGTGCCCCATTCGATATGATGGGCACAATGGCATCATCTACGTCGCTAGGCTGCACCATTGCCGATGCTGGCAGTTCTGCCGCAAGGGAAGCGGCCAGCGACTGAAGCTCGCTTATTGCACTTCGCGGTAGCGGTCGGCTAAGCGCCAACGCAAAGTCGCACGATGCCACTGCATGATCGTCATTCAGCGGCACAAACGCCATTATTTCCCCCTGGAGCAGCCCATGAACCCTATCTGGTGTACAAGCACCCTACAAGGTGGGTTTCGGCCGCAGGCGTTTCGAGTGTCTGCGGTCATCACCAGATACGGCCATTCTGGCTACCCCTCGCGGACCAAAGCAAGCCTATCACCCAGCGTGCTGGCAGTGACGGTAGCCGCATGGTGATAGCATGCAATCAGCTGGTAGGGGCCAACGTAGGGTCTGCCTTAAGCAGAGCAGCTATAAGGGTCGCAATACCAATGGGTTATAACAAAACGCTGGCGGAGGGACAGGGATTCGAACCCTGGGTACCATCGCTGGCACAACGGTTTTCGAGACCGCCCCGATCGACCACTCCGGCATCCCTCCGCGGCGCGTGGTGGTGTAGCGTCCGCAGGACGAGGCCGCAAGGATAGGGTGCATGGTTCGGAACGATTTGCGGCGGGAGCCGGCCAGGAAGCGACGGTGGCAGCCGGTCACGGGGGAGATGCCGGACGCGGCGGTCGCGATGACCAGGCGGGTGCTGCACCGGGACGATGCGGTCATGGTGATCGACAAGCCGGCCGGGCTGCCGGTGCATGCCGGGCCGAAAGGTGGTGCTACCCTGGACGCGCTGCTGCCCTGGCTTGCGTTCGGCAAGGGGCGGCCGCCAGGCCTTGCGCACCGGCTCGACCGGGAGACGTCCGGCTGCCTGGTGCTGGGACGAACCAAGCCCGCCCTGGCGCGGCTGGGCGAGCTGTTCGCCAAGGGGGCGGTGACCAAGACCTATCTGGCCCTGGTGGGCGACGCGCCGGGCCTGGAGGACGGCCGCATCGACCTGCCCCTGGCCAAGCGCAGCGAGGTCCGCGGCTGGTGGATGGAGCCGAGCGGGGAGGGCCAGGCGGCGGTGACCGACATCCGGGTGATCGCCCGCGCGGACGGGGTGGCCCTGGTGGAGGCCCGGCCCCGGACCGGGCGCACCCACCAGATCCGGGTGCATCTCAAGGCGTTGGCGGCCCCGCTCCTAGGTGATCGCATTTATGGCGGCGCCGACACGGCCTCGCGCCTGATGCTGCATGCGCGCGCCATCGAGATCCCCTGGATGGCCGGCGAGACGATCCGGGCACAGGCCCCGCTGCCGCCGGACTTCCAGGCGCAGATGCGCCGCTACGGGCTGGGCACCGCAGTCAGCTGAAACGAGATCCGCACCTCGTCGCCGACCAGGGGCAGGAAGGCGGTCATCCCCCAGTCGCTGCGCGCCAGGCGCGCAGCACCGGTGAAGCGGACCGGCCCCTCCGCTTCCGGCGCCCGGTCCAGCTCGGTGTCGATGGCGAGGGTCCGGCGCACGCCCAGCATCTCCAGCTCGCCCAGCACCGTCGCCTTGCCGGCGCGGTCGGGATGGACGGCGCTGGTGGTGAAGCGGATCTCCGGGAAGCTCGCGGTGTTCAGGAACTGCGCGCCGCGGATCGCCTCGTCCCGGGCGGCGAGGCCGGTGTCGATCGAGGCAGCGTCCAGGGTGAGGTCGAGACGTGCCTGCTCCGGTCGGGAGGGATCGAGGTCGAGCTGCCCGCGCACCACCTGCATCGTGCCGGTCGCACTGGCGAACCCGGTGGCGTCCACGGTGAACTCCACCCGGGTCCTGGCAGGATCGACCTCGTAGTCCCGCGCGGCAGCCGCAGGAGCCAGACCGACCGCCAGAAGGGCCAGCGTCAGCGCGCGAAAGGGAGCATGCGCCGCAGCACCTCGTCCTTCTCGATGAAGTGATGATGCAGGGCCGCCAGCACGTGCACGGCCAGCGTGCCGGCCAGCAGCATAGCCATATAGTAGTGCGCGGTCTGGAAAAACCCATAGGCCGCCTCGGACGGACCGATCGGGTGAGGCAGCGGGATCGTCTCGAAAATGATCGTGGGGATCCCCAGCGGCGAGGCTGCGCTCATCAGGAAGCCGCTCACCGGCATGCCGATCAGCAGCAGATAGAACAGGATATGGAAGAAATGGGCGCCCAGCCGGTGCAGGCGGCCCATGTCCGCCGGCAGTGGCGGCGGGGGATCGACAAGGCGCCAAGCCAGGCGCAGCAGCCCAAGGGTGAAGACCACGAAGCCGAACGACTTGTGGAGCTGGTACAGTTCGTACTGCGCCAGCAGGTCCTGGGTCTGGCCGACCATGTAGAAGCCCAGGCCCCAGAGGGGGATGACGAGCAGTGCCATGCCCCAGTGGAAGGACTTCGCGATCACGCCGAACCGGTTGGGGCCGTTGCGCAGCGTCATGCCTGCCGGCTCCTCATTGCGCCTCAGCCCACAGGTCGAACGCCACCTCGACCTCCAGGCCGACCAGGCTGCCGGTGGCGAACTGCCCGCTGCCGACGCCGAACTCGGTGCGGATGAGCGGCACCATGCCGGTAGCGTGGGCGCTGCCGCCATTCACCACGATGGTCGCCCGGTGGCGGAGCTGGCGGGTGATGCCCCTCAGGGTCAGCTCCGCTTCCACCTCATACTGGTCCCCGCCCATCGCCTCGATCGAGGTGGTGCGGTATTCCGCCTGGGCGGCGCCGGCTGCGTCCAGGAAGTCCGGTCCGGTTGCCTGCTGGTCGCGTTGCGCATCGCCGGAGGTGAAGGACGCCAGGTCCACGGCGACGACGACCTGGGCAGCTTCGAGATCGGCCGGGTCGAACGATATCTCGGCATCGAACCGCTCGAAGCGCGCCTGGATCGGCGTCTGGCCCTGGTGGACCGTCACCGCCAGGGTGCTCCGGGCCGGATCCACCGTCCAGTCCGCGGCCGCCGCCGGCAAGGCCCAGGCAAGGGCAGCCAGGGCAGCCGCGCCGATCCGGGACATCATGGCGTGCCTCGTCGGCACGATGGGCAAGCTCATCCGCTCAGTCCGCCGGACTCGATTCAGTGTCGATCCGCACCGTCAGCTCGTCGCCGACCGCGGGCACATAGGTAGATACGCCGAAGTCGGACCGCTTGATCACGGTGGTGGCGGTGAAGCCGGCGGTTGGCGCCTGGGTCATCGGGCTGGGCTCCAGCTTGTTGAGCCGGACGTCGAGCACCACCGGCTTGGTGACCCCCTTGATGGTGAGGTCGCCGGTCACCTTGGCGGCATCGTCGCCCACTGTCTCCACGTTGGTGCTCTGGAAGGTGATCGTCGGGTACTGGCCCACGTCCAGGAAGTCGGCGCTCTTCAGGTGATCGTCCCGCTTGTCGTGGAGCGTGTCGATGCTGTCGGCCTGGATGGTGAACGCCACCTCGGAGGCCTGCGGCGCTTCCGGATCGAGGGTCAGCTCGCCGTCGAACTCGCGAAAGAAGCCATGAACGGTCGAGTAGCCGAAATGGTCGACCGTGAAGGTGATCGCGGTATGGCTCTCGTCGATCGTCCACGGTTCCGCCGCATGGGCCGCCGCTCCCAGCGGCATGGCCAGAACGGCGATGGCGAGCAGCCTTTTCATGGCGATCTCCTTTCCGAGCAGGGGGCATGAAGGACGGGACGTGCGGGCGTTCCGGAAGCGAGGCCCCGTAGGTCAGGGCACTGGGTGGTCTGCCAGCTTCCCGGAAAGCCAAGGTGGCGCAATCGGGACCTCGGAAACAGGCAGCCGCTGTTCCACGGATTGTTTCTTCACAGGGGATGATGGCTGTGCCATCGGTCCGCTCATGGACCAGCTCACCGGCATGCGCGTCTTCGCGGCGATCGTGGACAAGAACGGTTTCGCTCCGGCGGCCGAGGCGCTTGGCATGTCCAAGACCATGGTGAGCAAGCATCTGGCGGCCATCGAGGACCGGCTGGGCGTGCGCCTGCTGCATCGTACCACCCGCAAGGTCGGTCTCACCGAGATCGGCACGGAATATCTGCGGCGCTGCCAGGATATCCTGCAACTCGTCGAGGAGGCGAACGGGCACCTTCTCGAAAGCGGCCAGCACCCGCGCGGCCTCCTGCGGGTGAATGCCCCGGTCAGCTTCAGCGAACTGCACCTGGCCTCCTGCATCGGCGACTATCGCCGCCTCCATCCGGACGTGCAGCTGGACCTGGTGGTCAACGACCGGGTGATCGACCTGATCGAGGAAGGGTTCGACATCGCGGTCCGGATCGGGCGTTTGAAGGACAGCTCGCTGGTGGCGCGTCGCCTGGCACCCGCCCATATCGTCCTGGCCGCCTCGCCGGCCTACCTGGAAGCCCGCGGGGTCCCGGAGCGGCCGGACGACCTGGTAGGCCATGATTGCCTGCTCTACGCCTATGCCGCCGAACGCGACGAGTGGCGGTTCGAAAGCGAGGGAAGGAGCTGCACGGTCCGGGTCCATGGGCCGATCAGCAGCAACAATGGCGGGATCCTGATGCAGGCCGCAATCGACGGCCAGGGTATCGTGGCGCTTCCGACCTTCATCGCCGGCAAGGCGCTCCGCGACGGCCGCTTGGTCGAGATCCTGGCGCGCTACAAGCCGCAGGACCGGGCGATCTACGCGGTGTTCCCTGCCAATCGCCATCTGTCGCCCAAGGTGCGCAGCTTCGTGGACTTCCTGGTCACCCGCTTCGGTGGCAGGCCCTACTGGGAGCCATGAAGATCACCCGGCCCGCCAACGATGCGCGGCAACGGCCCTGGTTTCCGAAGACCAGCCGGCCTTGCCTCGCCCAGCCTGCCGGCACGTGCCCATGACCATGGCTGCGGCACCCGCCGGCACGGCCACCAGGCTGATCGCCTGCCATGACTGCGGCAAGCTCCACCGCCTGCCGGTCGGCGACAACCTGCACGACTACAAATGCACCCGCTGCCGGGGGGGCCTCGGCACGCTCTCGTGCGACCTCGATCCGCCCATCGCCCTGCTGATCGCAGCCGCCGTCTCGTTCCTCGTCGCCAACACGATGCCGTTCATGACGCTGAACATCGAAGGCATCGCCCAGGACAGCACGCTGTTATCCGCCAGCTTCGCCCTGTGGCAGAGCGAACTCTGGCCGCTGGGCGTCCTGGTCTTCCTGGTGGCGACGGTGGCGCCCGCCATCAAGATCTGCGGGCTTCTCTACGTGCTGCTCCCCCTCCGCCACGGCCGCCGCTGGCCGCTCGCCGGCCGGATCTACCGGATCGTCGGCGGGGTCCGCCCTTGGGCGATGATGGAGGTGTACCTGCTGGGCATGATCGTCGCCTATGTGAAGCTGGTGGAACTGGCCCATATCGAGCTGGGCATCGCCGTCTATGCCTTTCTCGCCACCGTCCTGTTCGAGATCGCGGCGGAAGCGAAGTCCGAGCCGATGGCGGTCTGGCACCGGCTGATGCCGCAGGCCGATCCGACCATGTTGCAAGGCACACCCGGAAGCCGTCTCCTAAGCTGCCACTCCTGCCGGCAGCTGGTCCGGGTCGATGCCGAGGCGCAGCATGTGGGCTGCCCGCGCTGCGGCGCCTCGGTTCATGAGGGAAACCCGGATGCCTGGAAAACGTCCCTGGCGCTGCTGATCGCGGCGGTGGTCCTCTATGTGCCGGCCAATGTCCTACCGGTCATGACGGTGTTCTATTTCGGCGCCGGCCAGCCCGACACGATCCTGAGCGGGGTCATCGAGCTCTGGCATGCCGAGATGTACCCGGTTGCGGTGCTGGTGTTCACGGCCAGCATCCTGGTGCCGGTCCTCAAAATCCTGGCGCTTGGCTGGCTGATCGCCGCGAAGAACCGGCCCCGTGCGGTCGCGCTGACCAAGATACGTGTCTATCGTATCGTGGAACTGGTGGGGCGGTGGTCGATGGTCGACGTCTTCATGATCGGAATCCTGACGGCGCTCGTCCACCTCGGCAACGTGGCGACGATCGTCCCGGGCCCCGGTGCCCTCGCTTTCGCCTCCGTAGTGGTACTGACCATGCTCGCATCCTCCGCCTTCGACCCGCGCTCCATCTGGCGGCGTGCATGACCCCGACCCCGCCGCAGGAGCCAAAGGTCCCGCCGGCGCGGCCGGTCCCGCGCGCGCGCAAGACCTTCGGGATCATCTGGCTGGTGCCGGTCGTGGCGATCGGTCTTGCCCTCTGGGTTGCCTGGACGACCTGGAGCAGCCGAGGCCCGCAGATCACCGTGACCTTCCAGACCGCGTCCGGGATCGAGGCGGGCAAGACCAAGCTGCGCTATCGCGACATCGAGATCGGTCAGGTCTCCGCGGCCACGATCGGCGGCGACCTGAAGAGCGTCGAGGTCGACATCCAGGTCCAGGCGGAAGCCAGTGGCCTGATCCGCGAGGGGAGCCGGTTCTGGGTGGTGCGCCCGCGTATTGGCGGAGGGCAGGTTTCCGGCCTGGAGACGCTGATTTCCGGCGCCTATATCGAGGTTGATCCAGGCGAGGGAGGCAAGCTCGAGACGGAGTTCACCGGCCTGGAGAACCCGCCGCGGGTCCGCTCCGATACGCCCGGCCGAAGCTTCGTGCTTCGTACCCCTACGTTGGGCAGTCTTTCGATCGGCAGCCCGGTGATGTTCCGTGGGATCACGGTCGGGGAGATCACCGACTTCGATCCGCCGACCGAGAGGGGTGACCTCATCCTCCACCTGTTCGTCCGACAGCCTTATGCGGAACTGGTGAGCACCACGAGCCGGTTCTGGCGCGAACGCGCCTTCGACTTCGAGCTCGGTGCCGACGGCGTCCAGTTCTCGGTCGGCAACGTGGCGACCCTGCTGCGTGGCGGCGTGGTGTTCGATTCGCCCCAGGGAGGGGCGCCTGCGGAAGAGGAGCATGCCTTCAACCTCTTCGACAGCGCCGGCAAGCTTGCCGAAGGGACGATCACCGAACGCATCCCGGTCATTTCGTATTTTGACGGCTCCGTGCGCGGCCTGAGCCCGGGCGCTCCGGTCGAGCTGCGCGGCATGCCGATCGGCACCGTGCGCGAGATCGGCATCGAGTACGATGTCGCCGACAGGGAGATCCGGATCCCGGTCATCTACGAGATCGAGCCGGAAAGGATCCGGATCGTCGACGGCGTCCTGGCGAAGGATCTGAGCGCGCTGGCCTCGTTCGTGCAGCGTGGCCTGCGGGCCCAGCTCGCCACGGGCAGCCTGATCACGGGCCAGATGATGGTCACGCTGGACTTCGTGCCAGGCGCGCCACCGGCGAAGATCGGCCAGGAGCGCGGCATGATCCGGATGCCGACCGCGCCCAGCAGCCTGGATACGCTGGAGCGCTCGCTGACCGGCATCATGGAGAAGATCGCCACGCTGCCCATCGACGATCTGACCGAGCAACTCGCCGTCACGGCGGACGCCATCGCCAAGATCGCCGGGTCCGGCGAACTGCAGGAATCGCTGGTCAACGTGAACGAGGTCCTGACGCGGCTCTCGACCCTGGCGGACAACCTCAACAAGGCTTCCGTGCCGGCCCTGGCGGAGCTGGAGCGCACCACCAAGGCGCTGGGCGACGCGGCGCGGTCGGCCGACACGCTGATGGGCCCCCGTTCCGGCACCCGCCAGGACATCAACGTCATGTTGAAGGAACTGACCTCGGCGGCGCGATCGATCGGCAACCTGGCCGATTATCTCGAGCGCCATCCCGAAGCGCTGCTGCGCGGCAAGACCGGAGGATACCGATGATCATCCGTCCCATCAGGCTGGCCGCGGCGGCGCTCCTTCTGGCGTCAGTAGTCTCGGCCTGCTCCAGCACCGCGCCCACCCGCTATTACCAGATGATCCCGGTCGCCGAGCCGAGCCACGGCACCGAACCGCCGACCCGGCTGCTGGCGATCGCGCCGATCCGCTTTCCCGAATATCTCGACCGCCCGCAGATCGTGACGCGCGCGGACGCCACCCGGATAAGCGTCGCCGAGTTCGACCAGTGGTCGGAGCCGCTGGGTGGGATGTTCGCCGACGTGCTGGTCGAGAATTTCCGCCGCAAGCTGGGCGGGGAGCATGTGATGGTGCTGCCGGACGACCGCGCCTTCGACCCGACCATGGAACTCGACCTGAACGTGCTCCGCTTCGACGTGGACGCTGCCGGACAGATCACCCTCGACACGCGCTGGCGGCTGCTCGACGAGCGCGGCGACCTGCTGACGACCGAACGATCCGACATCGTCGAGCAGGCGACACCCGACGACTATGACAGCATCGTGGACGGGATGAGCCGGGCGGTCGGCGCCCTGGTCGACCGGATCGCGATGACGATCCCGGCGGCGGTCGAGCAGGCGGCCAGCAGGGGACGCTCGTCATGATCCTCGTCACCGGCGGCGCCGGCTTCATCGGCTCGGTGCTGCTGGCGGCCCTGGACGAGCGCGGTCTGCCGGACTTGGTCTGCTGCGACCGGCTGGGCAGCGGCGACAAGTGGAACAACATCGCCAAGCGCCGGCTGGCCGACGTCATCCGGCCCGAGCGGATGTTCAAGTGGCTGGACGCCCATGTCGGGCAGGTCGACACCGTGTTCCACCTGGGCGCGATCTCCTCGACCGACGAGCGTGATGCCGACCTGATCGTCCAGGAGAACATCCGCACCACCCTCGACCTGGTGGCCTGGTGCACCCGCCACGGCACGCGGCTGATCTATGCCAGCTCGGCGGCGACCTACGGCGACGGCGAGGCAGGCTTCGACGATGCCACCGGGCGTCTGGCCGATCTGCGGCCGCGCAACGCCTATGGCTGGTCGAAGCAGATGGTCGACCGGCGAATGGTCGATCTCGCCGCGCGCGCCGCACCGCTGCCGCCGCAATGGGCGGGCCTGAAGTTCTTCAACGTCTATGGTCCCAACGAGTGGCACAAGGGCGGTCAGCAGTCGGTCGTGCCGCAATTCCTCAGTCAGATCCGGGAGACCGGGGTCTGCCGCCTGTTCAGGAGCCATCGCGACGGGATCGCCGACGGTGCGCAGCAGCGCGACTTCGTCTGGGTCGACGACGTGGTGGCGGTGATGACCTGGCTGTACGACCATCCCGAGACATCCGGGATCTTCAACGTTGGCAGCGGCCGGGCACGCACGTTCCTGGACCTCGCCAAGGCGGTGTTCGCCGCGATCGGCCTCGAGCCGGCGATCGAGTTCGTGGAGATGCCGGAGCGGCTGCGCGCGCACTACCAGTACTTCACCGAGGCCAAGCTCGACCGGCTGCGTGCGGCCGGCTGCCCGTTCCAGCCCACGCCCCTGGAAGAGGGCGTCCGGCGCTATGTGCAAAACAGCCTCCTCCAGACAGACCCCTACCGATGACCACCATGTTCACGAGCGAAGACCTTCTGGACCGGCTGGCCGGAACCCATGTCGTGGTGATCGGCGATCTGATGCTGGATCGCGCGGTGTTCGGCAAGGTCGGGCGGATCTCGCCCGAGGCCCCGATCCCCGTCCTGGAGATGGGCCGCGAGGAAACCCGGATCGGCGGCGCGGGCAACGTCGTGGCGAACCTGCATGCGCTGGGGGTCAAGGTCGCCGCGGCAGGCGTGGTCGGCGGCGACGCGGAGGGCGACGAGATCGCCCGGATCATGGCGGAACTCACGCCGGGCGGCGCCATCCTGTGGCGCCAGGAGGACCGCGCGAGCACGGTGAAGACCCGATACTGGGGCGGCGGCCAGCAGCTTCTGCGGGTCGACCGCGAGAGCCGCACGTCCCTGCCCGAGGAAGGTGTTGCCGCGATCCTGGACTGGCTCGACGAGCGGATCGGGGAGACCCGCGCCATCGTCCTGTCCGACTATGCCAAGGGCGCCCTGTCGCCTTCGCTGGTGGAGCAGGTGATCCTGCGCGCGCGCGCCGCCGGCAGGCCCGTCCTGGTCGACCCCAAGGGCCGCGACCATGGCCGCTACCGCGGCGCCACCCTGTTGACGCCGAATCGGCGCGAACTGGTCGAGGCCACCGGCATCCCGGCCAGCGACGATGATTCGGTGGCGCAGGCTGCCGAGGCCCTGCGCACCAGTTCCGGGGTCGATGCGGTGCTGGCCACGCTTGGCTCCGAGGGCATGCTGCTGGCGGAAGCCGGCGGCACGACCCGCATCCCCGGCATCCGCCGCGAGGTGTTCGACGTGGTCGGGGCGGGCGACACGGTGATCGCCACCCTTTCGGCTGCCATGGCGGCGGGCGCCACCCAGGCCGAGGCGGCGAGGCTGGCCAACCTCGCCGGCTCGATCGCGGTGACCCGGATCGGGACGGCGCCGGTCAGCCGGATCGACCTGCTGGATGCCCTGGCACCGGCGCAAGGCAAGGTGGCGGACCTGGAGCGGGCCCGAGCGATCGTGATGAACGCCCGGGGGAAGAACCGGCGGATCGGCTTCACCAATGGCTGCTTCGACCTCCTGCACGCCGGCCACGTCGCCTATCTGCATGCGGCACGCGCCCGCTGCGACCTTCTGGTGGTCGGCCTGAACGACGATGCCTCGGTGACCCGCCTGAAGGGGCCGGGGCGACCGGCCAACGTTCTCGACGACCGGGCCCGGGTGCTGGCGGCCCTGGCCGATGTCGACCTGGTGGTTCCGTTCGCCCAGGACACTCCCCTGGACCTGATCAACGCGCTGAAGCCGGACCTGCTGGTCAAGGGCGCCGATTACCTGCCGGAGCAGGTGGTGGGCTGGAAGGAGGTGGCCAGCTGGGGCGGCGAGCTTTATCTGGCCGAGATCAAGCCGGGGGTCAGCACCACGGCGCTGCTGGAACGCGGCAGGACGAGGCAGGGAGATCCCCAGGCGTGAAGGCGATGCAGCGCTGCATCACCTGTGCCCGGCCAGCCATTCCATGCTGGTCGTCGAGGGGGCTGCGCGCCAGTTGACGAGGATGAACTTCCAGAAGACTGGGCCGATGCGCCGCCGGGGATTGCTGAAAGGCGGCATGGCCGCGGCCGCTGGCGTGCTGGCCATGCCGGCTTTGCTGCGTGCCCAGACAAGGGTGATCCGCTTCAGCCACGTGGCACCCGACGATTCGATCAAGGGGCTGGGAGCGCGTCTGTTCAAGCAGCGGATCGAGGAACGCAGCGAGGGCCGCATCCAGGTGGAGATATTCCCGGATGCGCAGCTCGTCGGCGACGGGGAGGAAATGGAAGCCCTGGCCCTTGGCGACGTGCAGATGATCGCGCCGTCCTTGTCCAAGTTCAGCCGCTACGCCAAGCGGCTGCAGGTGTTCGATCTCCCGTACCTGTTCGACAGCCTGGCCGCGCTCGACCGGTTCGAGCAGAGCGAGACCGGCGTGGCGCTGCGCGAATCGATGGTGCGGCTCGGCTTCGTGGGGCTGGCCTACTGGCGCAACGGGTTCAAGCAGCTCTCGGCAGGCAAGCCGCTGCGGCATCCCGACGACGCGCGGGGATTGAAGTTCCGCATCCAGGATTCGCCAGTCATTGCGCGGCAGTTCGAGATCCTGGGCGCGGAGCCAGTGGCGATGGAGGCATCCAGGACCCGGGCCGCGCTCGCAGCCGGCCTGGTCGACGGTACCGAGAGCACCTGGTCCAGCCTCTACCTGCGCAGGATCCACGAGGTGCAGGCCGCCGTCACGGCCAGCGACCACGGGATCATGGACGACATGGTGGTTGTCTCCACCGAGTTCTGGCAGGCGCTGCCGGAGGAACTTCGCCTGCTGTTCAACTCCACCATGGAGGACGTGCGGGTGGAGGTCGCAGGGCTCGCCGACCGGATGAACCAGGAGGCGAGGGCAGCGATCCGGCAGGGCGGCCAGACCGGACTGGTCACGCTCACCCCGGCCGAGCGCCGGGCCTGGTCCGACCGGCTTCGGCCGGTATGGACCGAGTTCGAGGAGGAGATCGGCCGGGACCTGATCCAGGAGGCGCTGCGGGCGAACGATGGCGGTTGAGCGGGCAAGGGCCCGCGCTTCCCTCGGGTTCGTTCGTGTAAAGCGCGTCTCCCGCTCCACCTGACGCATGAGGCCGGCAGGGCAGCGGCCAAACCGGTGACTTGGCGCCTTTCCGTGGGCGTTCTACACCTGGGTGACCCGGCCCACCCAGAACCGGAACTCAGGAACATGAACGGCTCGGCGCAACGCTGGTGGATCGTCGTTGCGATGGCCCTGCCGCTGTTCCTGCTCAGCATCGACTTCTACGGCATCACGGTGGCGCTGCCCTCGATCGGGAGCGAGCTTGGGGCCGGTACGACCGCCCTGCAATGGACGGTCAACGCCTTCAACCTGTCGATGGCGGCCCCCCTCATCGCGTTCGGGCGTCTGGGCGACCTGGTCGGGCGGCGCCGGACCATGCTGGCCGGGATCGTCCTGTTCGCGCTGGGCTCGGCCATCTGCGGCCTGGCGCCCGGGATCGCCACGCTGATCGTCGGGCGCTGCGTGCAGGGCGTCGCGGTGGCGCTGTTCTCGGCCGGGCCGCTCTCCATCGTCGCCAGCGTGTTCTCGCCGGCCGAGCGCGGCCTGGCGTTCGGGATCTGCTCGGCCGTGGGCGCCTGCGGCTCGGCGATCGGGCCCCTGGTCGGCGGGACGCTGACCGAACTGCTCAGCTGGCGGTGGCTGTTCCTGGTCAACCTGCCGATCGGCGCCCTCACCGCCGGCCTGATCCTGCTGGTCGTGCCGGAATCGCGCGACGAGACGGCGAAGGGCGGCCTGGACCTCCTGGGGGTCGCCACCATCACCGCGGGGCTGACCGGCCTGACCTTCGGGCTGCAGCTCGGCGACGACTGGGGCTGGTCCTCGCCCTGGGTGGTGGCCGGCCTCCTGCTCGGGCCGCTCCTGATCCTGGCCTTCGTGGCGGTCGAGCGCCGCCAGCGCCAGCCGCTGGTCGACCTGGCCCTGTTCCAACAACCGCCGTTCCTGCAGGCGCAGATCGTGGCGGTCCTGGGCAATTTCGGGTTCAGCGCGATCGTGTTCTTCGCGACGCTCTACCTGCAGCATGTGCTCCAGCTGAGCCCGATTCCGGCCGGCCTGGCGCTGCTGGCATTCTCGGCCTGCTTTGTCCTCACGCTGCCGGTCACCGGCCGCTGGATCGACCGGGTGGGCGGACGGCGGGCAATGATGCTGGGCATGGCGCTGATGGTGGCGGCTTTCCTGCTGTTCCAGCCGGCCGGAACCAGCAGCGGGCTAGCCTGGGTGATCGGGGCGCTGGCCGTTGCCGGGATCGGGCAGGCCTTCGCCTACAATGCTTCCACCACCATGGCCATGAACGCGGCGCCGGATGCCGGATCGGGCGCGGCGGCGGGCGTGCTGAACGGGGCCCGCCAGCTGGGCTCGGTGCTCGGGATCGCGGTGACCGGGGCAGTGTTCCAGGTGGTCGAGAGCAGCCGGCTGCTGGCGGCCCTGAGCCCCCAGATGGCGCTCGACCCGGATGAGCGGACGATCATCGCCAGCCTTCTGTCCGGGTCGGAGCAGGCGCGCACGGCCATCCTGGACCTTGCCTCCATGGAGCACCATCCGGACGACCCGGCGTTCATCGCCTTTGTCGACGCCAGCGTGTCGGAGGCCTTCGTGGCGGCGCTGCAGGCGGGCATGCTGCTGTGCGCGTTCGTCTCCCTCCTGGGCATCCTGGCGACGATCCCGCTGCGGCGCCGTCCCGAGCCGGTTGCGGGGCTGGCCTGAACGTCGGTGCGACGGGATCTGGCCCAAGCGATCAGGCAGCCCCGCCGGCGATCTGCGGGGCACGCTGGAAGAGCAGGATCCGGCGCCCGACCAGCAGCATGTTGAGCGCCGCGTAGACCGACCACCAGGACAGCCGGCGGACCGGCTCCGGGCCGGTCAGCGGTGCTGGCGCCAGTCCGGCGCTGTGCGCCCAGCCCTCCAGATGCTCGGGCGCGATCAGCCGGAGCGGCGGCATGGTGCCGCGATGCACGGAGCGCTCGGCACGACGGCCCAGGGGATGGCGGGGGTGCAGGATGATCGCCAGGAGCAGGCCGCCGGGATGCAGGAGCCGGGCGGCGTCGGCAATGGCACGGGCGGGCTCGGCGATGTGCTCGAGCGAGCCAAGGAACAGCACGAGGTGGAACGGCTCATGCCGCCAGCCGGCGAGCCGCTCCACCGGCCGGACCTCGAAGTGCAGCCGGCCGGCCCGGTCGCAGGCGTCGGCATGACGGCGCGCCCGCTCGATCATGGCATGGGAGATGTCGATGCCGACGCCCTGGTCGAGATGGGCGGAAGCAGCCAGGAGGTAGCGGCCGGTGCCGCAGCCGATGTCGAGGACCCGGCATGGGGCCGGGCGGTCCTGGATGATGCGGCGGAGCAGCCCGGCGCGCAGCCGGAAGCCCAGGCTGCGCGGGGACCAGGGGCCGTGACCCATGTCCCAGCTGGGGGCCAGCGCGTCGAAGGCCGCAGCGACATGCTCGGCGCACATGGGCGCCTTTGCGGACGAGCCGGTGACCGGTCCTTGGGCGTTGCTCATGAAGCTGTGTGCGACGCCGGACGGGATGAGTCCAGTCGCCGGCAGCAGCCAGCCTCACGAATCAGCGCCCGATCCGCCGATCCTTTTCCTGATCGGCAGTCGGGCTGCGGAAGGGTGGAAGAGGCCTAGCAGGCCTCTTCCACCCGTTTTCCGGGTTCAGGCGCTGCCGGCGGGCTTGCTCTGGGCCAGGAGCTGGCGCAGCACGTAGTGCAGGATGCCGCCATGCATCACGTACTCGACCTCGTCCAGCGTATCCACGCGGCAGAGCACCTGATGCTCGTCGGTAGAGCCGTCGGTGCGGGTGATGCGCAGGGTGACGTCCATGAGCGGGCGCAGGCCATTCTCCAGCCCGACCACGTCGACCACCTCGCTGCCGTCCAGCTTCAGGGTCTTGCGGTCGGTGCCCGGGTACATGACCAGCGGCAGGACGCCCATGCCGACCAGATTGGAGCGATGGATGCGCTCGAAGCTCTCGGCGATCACCGCCTTGACGCCCAGCAGGTTGGTGCCCTTGGCCGCCCAGTCGCGCGACGAGCCGGTGCCGTATTCCTGCCCGGCAAAGATCACCAGCGGCGTGCCGCGCTTCTGGTACTCCATCGAGGCGTCGTAGATCGACATCTCGGCGCCGTCCGGCATCAGCTTGGTGTAGCCGCCTTCCTTGCCGTCCAGCATCTCGTTCTTGATGCGGATGTTGGCGAAGGTGCCGCGCATCATCACCTCGTGGTTGCCGCGGCGGGCACCGAACGAGTTGAACTCGCGCTGCTCGACGCCGTGCTCCATCAGGTAGCGCGCCGCCGGGCCGTTCTTGGCGATGTTGCCGGCCGGGCTGATATGGTCGGTGGTGATGCTGTCGCCGAACACGCCCAGCACGCGTGCGCCCTTGATGTCGGCGAGCTTCTTCGCCGGCTCGGCGCTCATGCCTTCAAAGTAGGGCGGCAGACGCACATAGGTGCTGTCCTCCTGCCAGTCATAGGTCATGCCGGCCTCGCCGGCGCCGATCGCCTTCCAGCGCTCGTCGCCCGCGAACACGTCCGCATAGGAGCTGGCGAACATGTCGGCGGTGACGGCCATGCGCACCGCGTCGTCGACCTCCTGCGGGGTCGGCCACACGTCTTTTAGATAGACCGGCTTGCCGTCCTTGCCGGTGCCCAGCGGCTCGGTGGTGATGTCCTTCAGCATCGAGCCGGCCAGGGCATAGGCCACCACCAGCGGCGGCGAGGCCAGGTAGTTGGCCTTGATCTGCGGGTGGATGCGGCCCTCGAAATTGCGGTTGCCGGACAGCACGGCGGAGACCACCAGCTTGCCCTCGGTGACCGCGTCGGAGATCTCGTCCGGCAGCGGGCCGGAATTGCCGATGCAGGTGGTGCAGCCATATCCCACCAGGTCGAAGCCGACCTGGTTCAGCGACTCGGTCAGGCCCGCGGCGTCCAGATAGTCGGTGACCACCTTGGAGCCTGGCGCCAGCGAGGTCTTCACCCAAGACTTGCGGGTCAGGCCCAGCTCCGCCGCCTTCTTGGCGACCAGGCCCGCCGCAATCATCACCCCCGGATTGGACGTGTTGGTGCAGGAGGTGATCGCCGCGATCACCACATCGCCATGGCCGAGGGCATGGTCGGATCCGGCGACCTTGGCGCGGGCGTCCAGCGGGGCATTGCCCGCCAGGGCCGGCAGGACCGATTCGAAGCCCTGCTTGGCGGCCTTCAGCGGCACGCGGTCCTGCGGGCGCTTCGGCCCGGCCAGGGACGGCTCGACATCGCCCAGGTCGAGTTCCAACGAATCGGTGAAGACCGGGTCGGGCATGTCGGCGTCGCGCCACATGCCCTGGGCCTTGGCATAGGCCTCCACCAGCGCCACCCGCTCCGGCTTGCGGCCGGTCAGCTTCAGATAGTCGATGGTGACCTGGTCGATCGGGAAGAAGCCGCAGGTGGCGCCGTACTCCGGCGCCATGTTGCCGATGGTGGCGCGGTCGGCGAGCGGCAGGTGGTCGAGGCCCGGCCCGTAGAACTCGACGAACTTGTTCACCACCCCCTTCTTGCGCAGCATCTGGGTGACGGTGAGCACGAGGTCGGTGGCGGTCGCACCTTCCGGCAGCTTGCCGGTCAGCTTGAAGCCGATCACCTCGGGCAGCAGCATCGACACGGGCTGGCCCAGCATCGCCGCCTCGGCCTCGATGCCGCCCACGCCCCAGCCGAGCACGGCCAGGCCATTGACCATGGTGGTGTGGCTGTCGGTGCCGACCAGCGTGTCGGGATAGGCGACCTGCTTGTTGCCGTCCTTCGCGGTCCAGACCACCTGGGCCAGGTGCTCCAGGTTGACCTGGTGGCAGATGCCGGTGCCGGGCGGGACCACGCGGAAATTGTCGAAACCTTCCGCACCCCAGCGCAGGAACTGGTAGCGCTCGCCGTTGCGCTCGTACTCCCGCTCCATGTTCTCCTCGAAGGAGCGCGGAGTGCCGAACGCGTCGACCTGGACCGAATGGTCGATCACCAGGTCGACCGGGACCAGCGGGTTGATCTTGGCCGGGTCGCCGCCCAGGGCGACCATCGCGTCGCGCATCGCGGCAAGGTCCACCACGGCCGGGACGCCGGTGAAGTCCTGCATCAGCACGCGCGCCGGGCGATACGCGATCTCGTGCTTGGAGGAGCGCGCCTTCAGCCATTCCGCCACCGCCTTCAGGTCGGCGACCTTGACGGTGCGGTCGTCCTCGAAGCGGAGCAGGTTCTCCAGCAGCACCTTCATCGAGAACGGCAGGCGGGACAGGTCGCCCAGCTCCTTCGCGGCCTCGGGGATGCTGAAATAGTCGTAGGAGAGCTCGCCGACCTCGAGCGAGCGACGGACCTTCAACGTGTCGTGGCCGGTAACTCGCACTTCAACGGTCTCCTCGTGGCGGCAGGTCGGTCTGGCGTCCGTATGCCGGCAGGCGGATAATACGGGCGCCGCGTTTTGGAAAGCTTAGCACGGACCCTGGAACGGATCCCATGTGGCCGGGTGTCGTGCTGCGGCGCAATCGCGTCAAGCCGATTCGGCCCGGCGCATCGCGATGATCCGGCGTTCGGCGGTCTCGGCGCGCATCCGGATCAGCAGCACGCTGACCAGGTACAGCTTGAACACGACGGCCATGAACAGGAGCGGCCACAGCATCGAGGGCGCCATGGCCGGCCCGTCCATGCGCAGCACGGTGGAGGGCTGGTGCAGGGTGTTCCACCAGTCGACCGAGAACTTCACGATCGGGATGTTGACCACCCCCACCAGGGCCAGGATCGAGGCGGCGCGGGCGCCGCGGGTCGGGTCCTCGAAGGCGTCGTAGAGCGCAATGTAGCCGAGATAGAGGAAGAACAGGATCAGCACCGAGGTCAGCCGGGCGTCCCAGACCCACCAGGTCCCCCACATCGGCTGGCCCCAGATCGAGCCGGTGACCAAGGCGATCGCGGTGAAGCAGGCGCCGATCGGGGCAGCGGCCCGGGCGGCGATCTCCGCCAGCGGATGGCGCCAGATCAAGGCGACCGCGCTGCCCACCGCCACGATCAGATAGGTGAACATGCTCATCCACGCCGACGGGACATGGACGTAGATGATCCGGTAGGCGTCGGACTGCTGGTAGTCCGCAGGCGCGATCGCCAGCGCCCAGACCAGCCCGACCGGAAACAGGGCCAGGGCGAGGACCGTGGTCCACGGCCGGACCACGTCGGCGATCTTCTGGAAGCGCAAGGGATTGGCGTAGGCGTGCACGGGCAGGTGGCTCGTGGTGGCTGCTGATCGCAATCTAGAGCGGACGACCCCCTGCGGCGAGGCCGATCTCGCCGGCCGCCCCGCTCATCACTCCAGGGCCAGCCGCAGGGCGGCGGCGATGGCGAACGGTGCTAGCGCCAAGCTCGCCAGCAGGAGGGCGCCCAGGATCAGGAACGGCACGGTGCCGCCGATCCCGCCCACCACCGTCTCGACCGCGCCGACGCCGAAGATCAGGATCGGGATCTGCAGGGGCAGCACCAGCAGCGCGGTGAGCGCCTGGCTGCGGCGGCTGCCGACCAGCAGCGCCGCGCCGATCCCCCCGATCATCACCAGCACCGGGGTGCCCAAAAGCAGGGCTGCCGGCAGGACCAGCATCGCCGCCGGCTCCTGCTGCATCAAAAGGGCCAGGAAGGGCGAGACCAGGACCAGCGGCAACCCCGTCACCAGCCAGTGCACGACGCTGCGCACCAGCGCCACGACCTCCAGGGGCAGGATGCCCAGGGCCAGCGTCTCCAGGCTGCCGTCCTCCAGGTCGGCGGCCCACAGCCGGTCGGTGCCGATGGTGACGGCGAACAAGGCCAGCACCCAGATCACCCCGTTGCCGATCCGTGCCAGCGTCTCCGCACCCGGTCCCACGCCCAGGGGGAACAGGGCGGTTCCGGTCAGCAGGAACAAAACCGGCAGCAGCGCGTCGCCCGGGCGGCGCAGGGCGCTGGTCAGGTCGCGGCCGGCCAGCGCCAGCACCGCGCGCAGCGTGGCGCTCACAGATCCAGCACCAGCGGGTCCTCGACCACCACGTCGCCATGGGTGGCCACCACCACCATGCCGCCATCGGCGCGATGCCGGCCGATCAGCCGGGCGAGCTGCCGGGCGTTGGCGGCATCCAGGCCGACCCCCGGCTCGTCCAGGAGCCAGACCGGGCGGGCTTCGGTCAGCAGCCGTGCCAGGGCCGCCCTGCGGCGCTGGCCCTGCGACAGGCGGCCGACCACGACGTCCAGGAGCGGCGCCAGGCCGAAGGCCGACGCCGCCTGGGCCGGATCGGCGGCAGCACCCCCCAGCAGGGCCGCCTGCCGCAGGTTCTCCCGCACCGTCAGGTTGGCCTTCTGGGCGTTGGCATGGCCGACCCAGTGGATCGCCGCCTGCCATTCGGGTCCGGCGATCGGCTGGCCGGCCCAGCTGGCCGTGCCGGCGGCCGGGCGCAGGAAGCCGGCAAGCGTGCGCAGCAGGGTCGACTTGCCCGATCCATTGGCCCCGCGCAGCAGGAGCGCGTCGCCCGGTTCCAGCTCGAAGGCGACCGGGGCGTGCACCGGCCGTCCGGCCCGGGCGGAGACGAGGTCCCGGGCGATCAGCGCCGGCGCGTTCAGCCCTTGCCCCCGGCCGTGGCGGCGCCACTGGGCGGCGTGATCCGCAGGTTGGTGCGGCCGCAGGGGCTCTCCCCGAGGATCGCCCGCGCCCGGTCGCCGGTATGCAGCCGGACCAGCGGGAAGTCCGGGTTGAAGGCGGTGACGACGATCCGTCCCTCGTCGCCGTCGGCGACCGGCGCGTCGCCCCCGGGCGCGATCAGCTCCACGATCACCGATTCGTCCACGACCAGGCCTTCATGGGCATTGGTCTCGTAGGCGATCAGGCCGATCTCCTCCGTGGCGTAGACGTAGAAGGTCTCCACGGCATGGATCGCCGAGGCGGCGACCAGGAAGGCCGGGTCGGGAACGTCGCCGACCAGCAGGGCGCATCGGAAGGGCTGGGCCTGGCCGAGCTCGTCCAGGAGAGCCTCCAGCGTCGGGACATCCCCGACGAACACGCTCGGCCGCATCTGCCGGATCGCGTCCATCCGGGGGGGATCGATCCCCGGGCCTGCCGGGACGACCGTGCAGCTCAGCGCGCGCGCCCCCGTCTCAGCCATGGCGGCCAGGGCGCCCAGGTGATGCGGCAGCGCGTTCCAGACCAGGTCGGCCCGCCGGACGCCGGCGGCGAAGAAGGCGCGGGCGAACCGCCAGTAGTCGACCCGTGCCCCCTCGGGCACGAGCTGGCCGCGGCTGCCGGCCAGGACCCGGGCGAGCCGGCCGATGGGCGTCGCCACCAGCCCGCCGAACGGCGGTTCGGCCGCCTGAAGAACGAGCAATGCGTCCAGGTCCAGCGCCGGCAAGGCGCTCAGGGCACTGCGCGAGGTAACCTGGTCCGGCTCGACTCCCTCCAGATGCGCGGCCATGCCCGGCGCGTTGTCCAGTGCATGGCGCAGCAGGCCCGGCAGTGCATGGAAGATCGCCGCCTCGCGCTCCACCGCGGAGCGGACTTCCTGGCGATCGAAGAACAACGCCTTGCTGTCGGGCATCATGGCGTCCATCGCCCATCGTTCGACATCATCAGGAGATGGTGCCGTCAGTCACTCGCCTATGGCAACGTTGTAGCGTGCTTCCAGCGCGGTCACGTGGTCGCGGAGCGCCGGACCGGCCTGATCGGAGCGCCACCGGTCCCACAGGTCGCGCAGGCTCATCGGCAGCATCGGCACGCCCGACGCCTCGACCCGCCGGCGCAGCAGCTCGACCTCGGCGCGATGGGCGGCGAACACCGGATGGGCGCGGGCGTCGGACGGCTCCCAGAACAGGTACACCAGCACGGTCGCCTGGCCCGGGAAGGTGCGGGACAGCCCGATGGCGTGCTTGGCCAGGGCGACCGCGTCCAGAAGCCGGAAGATCTGCGGGGTCTGGCGCAGTTCGAGCAGCAGCTCATGCCAGGCCGCCAGATGCGGCTCCGGCATTGGCTGGTCGTAGCCCTCCGCGATCTTGGTCTTGGGCGCCGTCAGGTGCTCGGTCACCCGGGTGACCAGGCCGGTCACGCGGTTGGGTCCGATCAGCAGGAGGTCGGTCTGCGGCGGGGTTCCGCGGATGCCGGTCGGGCAGCGCGCCGCGAAGCGCAGACCCTGGAACCCGCCGAGCTGGCCGAGCTCCAGCCCGGCCGGATTGCGGATCCAGGGCAGGAAGCAGTTGGCGGTCAGCGCCAGGGAATCGTCGACCGGGGTGCGGGGGCGGTCGGGAAGGATGTCGCGCTGGTCGTCCGGCAGGCGCGCGGTCGGGATCAGGAGGTCGTGGAGATGCGGCGCCCGCCCCTCGGCATCGAGAACGATCGCCGGACGTTCCTTGCGCAGCGCCGCGGCGAGGCTGCGGGCGGCACGCTGGGCCAGGCCGGAGCGGCGGCCCGGCGGGCGCTTGCCCGACGCAAGCTCAGTGCCGTCCGGCGAAAAACTGACGCGTCGGTCCATCACGACGTACGGATCCCGCGTTCGAGGAGCCAGCACCGGAACGTCGGATCGCCGCTCCAGCGAGCGGTGGCGACCACCGGCATATGCGCCCGGAGCAAGGCCCTCGCCAGGATCGCCGTCAAGCGGGCCGCCCGGCATTGTGCCGACGTTGCATCAGCTTAGTGACCATTATGCTGCAGGTCGCCTGCGCCGCACGTCCGGGCAGGCCTGTCAAGCGGCCGGCGCTACCGGCGGCTCGGGCTGCAGCGCCCGGGCGGCGGAGGCGCTGGTATGGACATAGCGGCGGCCGCAATACTTGCAGGTGGTCTCGCCACCCTTCTCGAGCGTCATGTATTCCACCGGATGGCCGAGCGACCCTTCGCCACCGTCGCAGCGGACATAGAGCCTGTCGGTGATCACGACCTCGCGGCCATCGACATACAAAAACAGGTCCGTCACCCGACCATTCTCCTCATCTGCCGCTCGCTCCGGCGCCGGCCCCTGCCGGCGCCGCCCGGCCACGAACTGCTCGGCCACGCACCGGGAATTTGCCACGACGGCCGGCAGCGCGCGATATAGACGGTGCCAGACGACGGAGACAACTGCAGATGGCGATCGCACCGCCCGACCACGCGCTCTCGATCAAGGGGTTGGGCAAGATCTACCGGGGCGGCGGCAAGCGGCCGGACAAGCGGGCGCTGCATCAGGTCGACCTGACCGTGCCGCGCGGCTCGTTCTTCGCCCTGCTCGGGCCGAACGGCGCCGGCAAGTCGACCATGATCAACATCCTGGCCGGCCTGGTGAACAAGACCGAGGGGCAGGTCGAGATCTTCGGGATCGACCTGGACCGGCGGCCGCGCCTGGCCCGGCGCGCCATCGGGATCGTGCCGCAGGAGCTGAATCTGGACGCGTTCTTCACGCCCCGTGAAGCGCTCGACCTGCAGGCCGGCCTGTACGGTGTCCCGGCCAAGGACCGGATCACCGACGAGCTCCTGGAGGCGGTCGGGCTGGCCGACAAGGCCGATGCCTATGCCCGCACCCTGTCCGGCGGCATGCGCCGGCGGCTGCTGGTCGCCAAGGCGCTGGTGCACCGCCCGCCGGTCGTGGTGCTGGACGAGCCGACCGCCGGGGTCGATGTCGAGCTGCGCCGCTCGCTCTGGCGCTACATGCGCGACCTGAACGAACAGGGGGTCACCATCGTCCTGACCACCCACTACCTGGAGGAAGCCCAGGAACTGTGCGACCGGATCGCCATCGTCGACCAGGGCCGCCTGGTCGCCTGCGATACCACGACCGCGCTGCTCCACCGCCTGGACGAGAAGAGCCTGATCGTGCGGGGACCGCAGCCGTTCACCCAAGTGCCGGCGGCCCTGGACGACGGCGGCGCCGAGATCGACGGCGAGGGGCGGCTGGTCCTGCGCTACCGGCGCTCGACCATGCAGATCGAGGGCCTCCTGGACCGGGTGCGCGCCGCCGGCGTCACGATCGTCGACCTGACCACCCAGGAGGCCGACCTGGAGGACCTGTTCGTGCGCCTGACCGGGCATCATGCCGAGCCGCTGAGCGACGCCGCGTAAAGCTCTTCTTCATTTCTCGATGGCATGATCCGGCCTGCGACCCTTGCCATCGGGCCCAGTCATGCCGGTCATCCTCGCAATCTTCCTGGCCATTCTGCTTCTGGGCCCGGCGCGGCCGGCACGGGCCGCGGAGCCGGTGCGTTGCGCGCCCGAGATCGCCGGGGCGCTGGCGTGCATGGCCGGGCGGGCCTGCCAGTGCGGATTTGCCCGCGGCGGCCTGGTCACCGGCACGCCGGATGGCTGGCGCTGGGACTGCAGCCTGCTGCGCGGCGCCTGCGACCGGCCCGACTGGCGTGACGGCGGTTTGTGGTACGACCTGCCCCCCGGCCTCTCGCTCGATGCGTCGGACAACAGCATCCATGTCGAGCAGACCAGCCGGTCCGGCCCGGCCAAGGACGGCCGTCTGCCGCCCTCTTCGCCGGGCCCGCGCCGTCTGTTCCCCGAGATACCCGGCCTGGAGCGGCCACCTGCCCAGTGGCCGCCATGAAGAGGGTTCAGGCGGACCCGAGATGCTTCTTGAGGTTGACGAGGCCGCCGCCGAACACGTCGTCGGCGAACGTGCGGATCCAGGAGGCGGCGTCGGCGGGCGAGCAGTCGAAGGTGGTCCACCACTCGACCAGGCAGCGGTCGCTGTCGGTCACGGGCGTGACGCGCAGGGTCGCCTGGTAGTTCTGCACGTCGAACGGCGTCTTCTCGAAATTGTAGACATAGCTTCGCTCCAGGTCGGAGAGCGCCAGCAGCCGTTCGCGGATATGGGCGCCGTCATGGGTGTGGAAGCTGCGCACGCAGCCCACCTGGTCGGCGGCCAGGCCGTCCTCGATTTCGGAGCGGGCGACCATGTGCCCGGCCCAGCTCGGCAGGGCGTTGAAGTCGCGGATGATCGCCCATACCCGCTCGGCGGGCAGGTCGATGACAGTGCTGGCATAGGCCTTCGGCATGACTGCGCTCCCTGATCGGATCGGCCGCAGCCGTCTTCGTGCAGCCGCAGCCGCATGTGCCTAGCACCCGGCACGCGCGGGCGCATCTGTCGCCGCGTCGCCGTGCTGCCACCTCGACAGGCCGGCGTTTCCGCCGGAGAAATCCCTCCGGCGACAAGAACCAGAACAGGTCAGGGGGTGGACGTGCCGGATTTCATGCTGGGGATCGACAGTGGCGGCACCGCGGTCAAGGTCGCGGTGGTAGCACCCGACGGGACCGAGCGGGCGGTTCGCGGCACCACCCATCCGACCCTGACCCCGGCGCCCGGCCAGGCGGAGCGGGATCCGGGCCGCGTCTGGCATTGCCTGGGCGCGGACATCCGGGCGGTGCTGGCCGATGCCGGCATCGCCGGGGCGGACGTGGCGGGGGTGGGCATCACCGGCTACGGCAACGGGTTGTGGCTGGTGGACGAGGCGGGCGAGCCAGTCGGCAACGGCGTGCTGACCTCGGACCTGCGCGCCGCCTCGATCTGCCGGGACTGGCGGGTGGAGGAGCAGGACGAGACGACCCGCCGTCACCGCGCCCATACCGCTGCCTGGCCAGGCAAGCCGATGCCGCTGCTGGCCTGGCTGAAGCGGCACGATCCGGACCGGCTGGACCGGGCCTGGGCGTCCGTCTCCAGCAAGGATTTCCTGCGCGCCAGGCTGACCGGGCGGGTCGCCTCGGAGGTCAGCGACCAGTCCAGCAGCGGCTATGCGCCCCTGGATCGGCGCAGCAACGACCCGGCGATGCTGGCCAGCGTGGGCCTGGAAGAGTTCGCCCGGCTGATGCCGCCGCTCCTGGAGCCTTTGGAGGTCGCCGGCGAAGTGACGGCCGCCGCGGCGGCGGCGACGGGATTGCGTGCCGGGACCCCTGTCTCGGCCGGCTGCTCGGACAACCTGGCGGTGATGCTGGGCACCGCCGCGATCACCCCGGCCGAGGTGGTGGTGATGGCGGGGACCTGGGGGCTGCACCAGTGCTTCCTCAATGCCCTGCCGGCCGACCCGACCGCCGTGTTCCTCACCCATGGCCTGGAGCCCGGCAGCTGGCTGGCGATCGAGGGCAGCCCGACCTCGGCCGGCCAGCTCGACTGGTTCGTGGAGCGGTTCATCCGCAGCCAGCGCCCGGGCATTGGCGACGAGGAACTGTTCGCCGAGCTCAACCGCGAAGTGGCGGCGCTCGACCCGCACGCCCCGCCCGTGCTGTTCTTCCCTTATCTGAACGGCGCCATCGACCAGTCCTCGGCGCGCGGCAGCCTGATCGGCCTGTCCAACTGGCATGGCCTCCCCCACGTGGTGCGCGGGGTGATGGAAGGGATCGTGTTCGAGCATCGCCGCCATTTCGACCGGCTGGTGGCCCTGCGCGGCCGCCCGCCTTCGGTGCGCTTCGCCGGTGGAGCGGCGCGCAGCCAGCCGTGGCGGCAAATGTTCGCGGCGGCGCTGGATCTGCCGCTGGTGGTTCCGACCGGCCGGGAATTGGGTGCCCTGGGCGCCGCGATCCTGGCCAGCGTCGCGATCGGCCGGCATGCCGATCTCGCCGGTGCCGTGGCGGCAATGACCCGGACCGGCGGCGAGATCGTCCCCGACCCTGGGCTCGCCGCCCTGATGGCCGGGCGCTACGGGATCTGGCGCGAAGTCTCCGCATCACTCTCGCCGCACTGGGACGCGATCATCGGCGGCCCGGGCGCCGCCGGATGAGCTCCGGGCTGCTTGCGCAGGCGCGACGATCCCATGCCACCGCTCAGCCGCCGGGCCCGCCGCGCAGCCGGAAGGTATCCGGATCGCCATGGCCGACGATCGCCTCCAGGCCTCGCCCGGAGCCGATCTTCCGGTCCGGGGGATCCGTGTGCGCGGTGCTGGCAGCCGGGTGCCGGCCGCGGATTGCGGCGGGTCCGGGACCAGCGGTACCGGTCGCCCCGACGAAGCAGCGAGGGCAGGGGCGAACGATGAGAACTGGCTGCCAAGGCGAAACCGGCTCCCGGGCCATGGGCGAGCTGGACAGGGTGCGGCGTTGTGCGGCGCCTGGGCGGGTTTGTCCATGGACAGAGCGGCGAAGCTGCCGCTTCGGCGGAAGACCCGCCTGGGCGTGGTCTGGTCGCAGGGCGCACCCCAAGGACAGGAAATGCCCGCCGGCCATCCGGTCCGGGCAGGCGCATCTTGGCGGCCGGCAGTGATGAGCGCGAGCTTCAGCATCGCGCAAGCGCGGCGGATCGCCCTGGCCGCGCAGGGCTTTGCCCGCAAGCGGGCCGACCTGCCGGGGGAGGCGCGGATCCGCGCCCTGATCGAGCGGCTGGGCCTCTTGCAGATCGATTCCGTCAACGTGCTGGTACGCGCCCACTACCTGCCGCTGTTCTCGCGGCTCGGCGCCTATGACCGCGCGATCCTCGACCGGCTGGCCGCGCATGACGGCGCCAGGCTGCGGCCGGTCCGGCGAAGGCTGTTCGAGTATTGGGGGCACGAGGCCTCGCTGCTGCCGGTCGCCGTGCAGCCCCTGCTGCGCTGGCGGATGGAACGTGCCGAAGCCGGGCTGGGCATCTGGCGCGGAATCCATGACCTGGCGGAAGCGAAGCCGGCCCTGGTGGCGCGCATCCATGACGAGATCCGCGACCGCGGCCCCCTCTCGGCCGGGGGACTGGCGGCGCAGGAGCGGGGCCAAGGGGGCTGGTGGGGCTGGTCGGACAGCAAGACCGCGCTCGAATGGCTGTTCTGGACCGGGCGGATCACCGCGGCTGCCCGGAGAGGCTTCGAGCGCGTCTACGACCTGCCCGAGCGGGTCCTGCCCGACGCGATCCTGAACGCGCCGACACCGGACCCGGTCGCGGCCGCGGCGGAACTCACCGCCCAGGCGGCGCGTGCCCTGGGTATCGCCACCGCGGGCGATCTCCGCGACTACTGGCGGCTGCCGGTGGATCTGGCTGCCGCAGCCCTGGAGCGGCTGGTGGAGGCCGGCCTGCTCCTTCCGGTGAGCGTCGAGGGCTGGCGCGCCCCCGCCTTTCTAGCCAAGGACGCGGTCCTGCCCCGCCGCGTCTCGGCCCGGGCGCTCCTGGTGCCGTTCGACCCGCTGGTGTTCGAGCGCAGCCGCACCGAGCGCCTGTTCCAGTTCCGCTACCGCATCGAGATCTACACGCCTGCCGCCAAGCGGGTGCACGGCTACTACGTCCTGCCCTTCCTTTTGGGCGACCGCCTGGTGGCGCGGGTCGACCTGAAGGCGGACCGCGCCAATCGGCGGCTGCTGGTCCGCTCCGCCCATCTCGAGCCCGGCAGCGATCCCGGCGCCACCGCCAGCGCCCTGGGCGAAGAGCTCCAGGCAATGGCAAGCTGGCTCGAACTGGAGGACGTGGTCGCCGAGCGGGAGGACTGGCTGGCCGCATCAATCCGGGCAAGCGCCCGGGCGTGAACCAGGACGGAGGCGAGCTGATCCAGGGCGTTTTCATCCTCCCTGGCGCCACAGCCGCAGTGGAGGAGGTAGCTGGCGCACCTAGTGGTCTGAGTTAAAGATCATCTTGCAGTTGGATCAAGTTGGGCGATGGTAGCATCTTTGTTTGGAGGAGGCTGCCATGGCTCGTGGACCAAAGGCGATTGCTCTTGAGCTGACATCGGCGGAACGGGTGGCGCTGGAGAACCTGATCCGTCGACACAAGGTGGGACAGGCGCTGGCTTAAGCGTGCCCGGGTGGTGCTTGCCTGCACCGAGCCGGAGGCCATCAATCTCGGGGTGGCCAGGGCGCTGGGCGTGAGCCGGCCGACGGCGGCCCTATGGCGCCGGCGTTTTGCCCTGCATCGACTGGAGGGTCTGGTCGATGCGCCGCGTCCTGGCGCACCAAGGCGGATCGACGATCAAGCCGTGGAGCGTCTGATCGCGTTGACCCTGGAAGAGATGCCGGCCAACGCCACCCACTGGAGCACCCGGTCGATCGCCAGGCGGGCTGGGATGAGCCAAAACGGCGGTGAGCCGGATCTGGCGTGCGTTCGGTCTGCGGCCCCACCGGGTGGAGGCGTTCAAGCTCTCCACCGATCCGGCCTTCGTGGACAAGGTGCGTGATGTGGTCGGCCTGTACTTGAACCCGCCGGACCGGGCCCTGGTGCTGTGCGTCGACGAGAAGCCGCAGATCCAGGCGTTGCGGCCGACCGCGCCGGTCCTGCCGATGCGGCCGGGACAACTCGAGCGCCATACGCACGACTACCGGCGCTGCGGCACGACCGATCTGTTCGCGGCCTTGGACATCAAGGCTGGCACCGTCATCGGCCGCTGCCAGCGCCGGCATCGCAGCATCGAGTTCCGCGCCTTCCTCGACACCATCGAGGCAGGCGTACCAGCAGATGCCGACGTTCACGTCGTGCTGGACAATGCCGCCACCCACAAGACCCGGATCGTCCAGGACTGGCTGGTCAAGCGGCCCCGCGTCCACCTGCACTTCACCCCGACCAGTGCTTCCTGGCTCAACCTGGTCGAGTGTTGGTTTGCCCTGCTGGCCCGGCGCCGGCTTGAGCACGGCGTGTTCACCAGCACGCAGGAGTTGGAGGAGGCCATCCGAGCCTACATCGCTGCCAACAACGCAGATCCCAAACCATTCGTCTGGACCAAGAGCGCGGATACCATTCTCGCCAGTGTCGCTCGCTTCTGCCAACGGACCTCCAACTCACACCACTAGGTAGGGAACTCAAACAACCTTCTGCGGCTTCATGACTTTCGATCGACTGATCAGGGACGTCGGCTGAGGAGGGTATGACGGATGGCACACCTGTACTGGCTGTCGGACGGCGCCTGGGCGCGGATCGAGCCGCATCTGCCCAATGGTTGGCCAGGTCGGCCCAGGGTGGACGATCGGCGGGTGATCAGCGGGATCCTGCACGTGCTCAAGACTGGCTGCCGTTGGCGGGACGTGCCGCCCGCCTACGGCCCGGCCATGACCATCTATAACCGTTACAACAGATGGTCGCGGCGTGGTCTGTGGCAGCGCCTGTTCCAGCCAATTGCCAGCACTGGAACAATCCCGGCCGAGCTTGCTCTCGACAGCACCTACGTCAAAGCCCATCGCTCCGCTTCTGGTGGCAAGGGGGCGAATGGTGCCAGGCGATCGGCTGCTCGCGCGGTGGCCGTACGTCGAAGATCCATTGCCTGGCCGATGATCGTGGCCGACCGGTTGCCTTTGCCCTGACGCCGGGCAACATCGCCGACATCAGCATGGCCATCCCGCTGCTCCGTGCAGTTCCGCCACCTCGGCGCGTCATCGCCGACAAGGCTTATGATGCCGACGATCTCCGTAGCTGGCTCTGGGCTCGGCACATCCAGGCCGTGATCCCCTCCACCGCCAGTCGCACTGATCCTCCCCCGATTTGGCGGACGGGGGGTTTAGCTCGCTTTCTGTTCGGCCTGCTCGGGCGTGAGGTAGCCGAGGGCGGAATGGATGCGCTGCCGGTTGTAGTAGCCTTCGATGTAGGCGAACAGGTCCCGGCGGGCCTCGTCCCGGGTCACGTCCGTCAACATGGTGGAAATTCGGTGGGCGTTGAGGTGGTCATCGCCTAGGCGGCCAGGGGTGGAAGTTTCAAGGTTCCAAGCTCGGGTGTGAGCAGCTCGGCCATCGCCTCGAGCTGCATGTAGCGGTGCTGGAGCTGCCACTCGTCGTTGGCTTCCAGCAGCACGGCTCCGATCAGCCGCAGGATCGAGGTCTCGTTGGGAAAGATGCCGACCACGTCGGCCCGGCGTTTGACCTCCTTGTTCAGGCGCTCCAGCGGGTTCGTGGAATGAAGCTTGGCCCGGTGCTGGACCGGGAATGCCAGGTAGGCCAGGACGTCGTGCTCGCTCGCGTCCATCAGGTCCGCGAGCTTGGGCCAGCGGGGGCGGAGCTGATCGGCGAGCTGGCGCCAGGCCTGCCGGGCCGCCTCCTGGTCCGGCTGCAGGAAGGCTTGGCGCAGCGCGGCGGCAACCATCGTCTGCTGGCCCTTCGGCACGTGCGCCAAGGCATTCCTTAGCCAGTGCACGCGACACCTTTGCCAGGTGGCACCAAGGACCTTGGCGATGGCGTGCTTGAGCCCTTCGTGCGCGTCCGAGACCACCAGCTTGACCCCACGCAGGCCGCGCTTGACCAGCCCTTTGAGAAAGCCCGACCAAAACGTCTCTGCCTCGGACGGGCCCAGGCCCAAGCCAACGATCTCGCGGCGGCCCTCGGCGTTCACCGCCACCGCGATTATCGCCGCGACCGAGACGATGCGGCCGCCCTCCCTGACCTTCAGGTAGGTCGCATCGAGCCACAAGTAGGGCCAATCGCCCTCCAGCGGTCGCTCGAGGAAGGCGTTCACCCGCTCGTCGATGTCCTTGCACAGCTTGGAGACCGTGCTCTTCGAGATGCCGCTCAGGCCCATGGCCTGCGCCAGCTCGTCGACCCGCCGGGTGGACACGCCTCCGATCCAGGCCTCCTGGATGACCGCCACCAGTGCCTTCTCGCTGACCTTGCGCGGCTCGAGGAAGGGCGGAAAGTAGCTGCCCTGGCGGAGCTTGGGCACGCGCAGCTGGAGCGTGCCCAGCCGGGTGTCGAGTGCGCGGTCGCGAAACCCGTTGCGGTAGTTGAGCCGCTCCGGCGAGCGCTCGTGCCGCCCGGCGCCGATCAGCCCTTCCACGTCCGCCTCCATCAACAGCTGCAGCACCGCCTCGGCCACGGCGCGCAGGAAGTCGCCATCGCCGGCCTTCTGCATCAGCTCGGCCAGTGGCAGTCTGTCCTCGGTCATCGGTCCTCCGTTCAGGTGAAGCGTCGCAACTCCACCCTACCCGGCTGGTCCGATGACCACCTCAGAAGCTCAGCAAATTTCCACCACGAGCGCGGACGCTACCCTCGTCCCGGGTCGCCCATCGTCGCTGATGGACGAGTTCGATCTTCAAAGTGTGGAAGAAGCTCTCCATTGGGGCGTTGTCGTAGCAGCAGGCCGTGCGGCTCATCGACGGGGCCGCCTTCATACCGGCGAGTTGCTTGCGGTAGGCCTTGGCGGCGTATTGGCTGCCGCGATCCGAGTGGTGGATCAGGCCGGGGCTGGGTCTCTGATGCTGGGCGGCCATCATCAGAGCGGCTGTCGTCAGCTCGGTCCGCATGTGATCACGCATGGACCAGCCGACGATCTTGCGGGTCGCGAGATCGAGGAGGGCCGCAAGATAGAGCCATCCTTCTCCAGTCGGCAGGTAGGTGATATCCGCCAGCCAGACCCTGTTGGGCACCGAGACCGAGAACTCCTGCTTCAGGAGGTTCGGGGCGATCGGCAGGTCATGCCGGCTGTCGGTCGTGCACGGCCGGAACCGCCGGCCCGCGAGAGCCCGGATCCCGTAGCGGCGCATCAGACGCTCCACACGCCCGCGGCTGGCCGATCGGCCCTCCGCCCGGAGAGCTGCATGTACGCGAGGCGATCCATAACGACCATGATGGCCGGCATGGACCCGGCGAACATTTTCCAAAAGATGACGATTGGCAGCCGACCGGGCACTCTCGGGACGTGACCGCCATCCGTAGTAGCCGCTCGTGGAGACCTCGAGCACGCGGCACATGAGGCGCACCGGGTAGGTGCGCGCATGCTGCTCGATGAAGGCAAACCTCATCTCGGCACCTCCGCGAAGATGCCGATGGCTTTTTTAGGACGTCGCGCTCCATGCGCGTTCGGTCGAGCTCACGACGAAGCCGGGCGATCTCGGCCGCCTGGTCGGACGGGGAAGCAACCGGGCGCGTCGGCGAGGATGCCGCCGAAGTCTCCTGCCGTGAGCAAGGGGCGGCGCCGTTCAGGGCTGCGCGCCACTGCCTCAGCATCGACGGCTGGATCCCAAGCTCCGCAGCAATCTGCATCTGCGGCCGTCCGCTGCTCTCCAGCAGCGCTACCGCCTCTCGCTTGAACTCGGGCGTGAACTCCCGTCGCGTCTTCGCCATCAAACACCTTCCTCGCTCCGCAGGAGCGTATCAGAGGTGTCCGCGCAATCGGGGGAGGATCACACCATCCCTTATCCGCTCGACCGCAAGGCTTACGCCCGCCGCAACCTGATCGAGCGGCTGTTCGGCTGGCTCAAGAACTGGCGACGCATCGCCACCCGCTATGACCGCCTCGCTCAGAACTACCTGGCCGCGCTCGCACTCGTCGCCATCACCTCAGCCTGGGCTGAATGAGTTCCCTACCTAGCGGCTGCGGCGGGAAGGAGACCGTCGAAGGCGATCCATGGCTGGGCGACGGGTCCGCGCGGCTGCCTTGCGCGGCATGACCTTGAGCCTGGCGAATCCCGTTTCGATCGAGTTCAGGTCGGGCCTGTCCGGCGGTAGGCAGAGACGACGGACGTCGACAACGGGATGGCAGCCGGGGCACTCACGACCTCGGGGTGGCGGCCAGCATGGGCGAGCGCTCCGATGTCGCCCGGAGCTGGGCGGATCTGCAAGTCCATCCCCCAAGCTTCCGTTCAACAAGGACCTCTGAGCCGTCAATGCTCCCGCCAAGAAGCGCATCTGCCCCCAGAACGAATGCTGGAGCACGACCTTGTGCGCATGCGACCATGGCCCCAGACCCGGCAGGTGATCATCCGGTGCCGCTCCATCAGCTTTCCATCAGCGTCTGTGGTGACGATTTCGGCAGGCCAACCCTACCGATCGATCCGCCTTCAGCCCCCACGCTCGCAATCCTACTTGACCAGGCGTAGCTCAGTGAGCTGGCCGGCAATGTTGCTGAACGCGCTGCGGAGTTCCTCTCCCGTTGGGGCATGAAAATACTTCCGGCCCGGGAAAAGGGGGTTTTGCGTGGGAGACGAGGAGCAGGCGCCAAATCGGGTACGGGTCTGCTCATCGACCGAGCCGAACGTGATCGTGAACAGAACCACTCCTAGGTTCTTGAGCGAGGTGCAGGCCGATGCCATGCGCGTATTGATCGCCTCGGTCGCATTCACCTTGCTGGTCCCCATGCGGTTCGCCTCGGGCCAGCCATATGCGGTATAGTCGTCCTTGTACCACCCGTTCTGACCATCGGTCATGAGGACGATCACCTTGGTGTTGTGGGAGGCGTCGTAGTCCAGCGGGTGGGAGAAGGAGATCGGGCTGCCGTCCGCATTGCGCCAGAATCCGCGCCACTTGGGCGACAGCGCGCGCCACCCCCACACCAGGCCGAGATTCGCCATGGTGCCACCCCGGTTCCACGCGTCGAGCCCGTCAATGGCCTGCTCGATGATCGCGCGGGACGAGGTAAGGGGAGTGATGGGAGGTCCACACCCCAGGTTGGGGCCATAGGCGTCGTTTCGCTGCGGGACCTCCAGAACCTTGCCCAGGACGGGCCAGACATTGAGTCCTCCGAGAACCGAAGCCCAGTAGAACGGATAGAACCGTCCCGCCGTCAGGATGGTATCGTCGGTCATGTCGAAGGGCGGTAACTGGGCCATGACGCAGCCCTTCCAGCTGGTCGGGGCGTAGGCCTGCCATGACCCGATCAGGCTGATGCCAAGGGGCGGAAGCAGGCCTCCCGGCTGCACGGGCAAGATCCAGTCGAGATGCTGCTTTCCGATGTTGACCGTCGCCACATAGGGGACGATGCCGACATACAGGCCCGGCAGATGGGGCTGACCCTTGAACAGGATGTCGGAAAGTTCCCTGGCGGCCGAGCGGAGATTCTGGATGGGCTGCCCGGACATCGACCCTGTGTTGTCGAGGACCATGACCAGTTCCGTTGTGCGGGTCCCGCGCGCGACGCTCGCATGCACCGCAAGTTGCTTGCTCGTGAAGCCGAATGCCTGGCTGGCTGCGAGCACGGCGGAAGGGATGCTGGCTTCCACATCCAGCGACAGGGATTGCAGACCGTCGGCGCCCGGAGAAGTCGAGAGCTCGAACTTCTCCACCACCAGTCCAAGATATCCGCGCGGCAGGTTCGCCTCGAAGATCAGCCGCGCATCCGCCTCCAGCGTGACCGAGGCCACATCCCGGGTGACCGCCAGAGCAGCCGCGTCGACCGCCGCCTGCAGCCTTCCTTGCGCCAGGTCGATGCGCGCCACGTCCAGCGCGAGCAACCCCGCCATCCCGAGCAGAGAGGTCGCCAGGGCCAGGGTCACGGAGACCGACCCCCGACGGCAGTTAGCCAGCGCAAAGTGCAGTTGATCACCCAGAAATACTCTCTTCATTTTCATGTCAGTTCGCCGGAAGCAGCTGCGACAAGGAAGCCAGCCTCGACCGGAAGATAAATCGCCGGTAGATAAGCGTGTATTCTGCAGGTATCGCAAGTTTTGTCGCTGCGATCGACGGCTCGAACTGCAGGAATGCTTCAGCGACGATATAGGTCCCTCCGGGGGGCAGCTTCAGATCGGCGGGGAGGCGGCTCCGCACATCCAGGTGGTAGGGGCCCGATCGCTGCCAGTTCAGGACATGGCCCGACACCG
Organism: Geminicoccus roseus DSM 18922; assembly: GCF_000427665.1. Classification (NCBI taxonomy): domain Bacteria; kingdom Pseudomonadati; phylum Pseudomonadota; class Alphaproteobacteria; order Geminicoccales; family Geminicoccaceae; genus Geminicoccus; species Geminicoccus roseus. The sequence continues at coordinate 1,194,983 of NZ_KE386572.1, read as the reverse complement.
AAGTGTCGATCGAGGTCAGGATGATCCGTCCATCCTCGATGAGGTCGTCAGGTTGTGCCAGAACGTTGGCGGAGTGGAAGAACATGGCGAGATCGTTGTTCTGCAGCAAATGATTGAAATCAACGTGATCCCGTATTTCGATGTTGCCTGTTACGAGATCTGCCACCGATGCCGCGACCCGGTCCATCCGCGCGCTTGTCTCGACGAACCGGACCATGTCGATCAGCACCACCGATGCCATGATGAGCGCCGGCACCCAGATCGCGAATTCGATGGCCACGGCGCCGCTCCGGCATCGCCAAAGAATCGAACAGGCGAAGGATCCAGCCCGGCATCTTGTTCGCCCGCGCATGGTCAGAACTTCTCGTTCTGCACGGAGATGCTGGCGCGATGGATGGTCATCCATTCTCCGGTCAGCACCTGGAAGATCGGGCTGGCGAGACTTTGGGCCATCTCGAACTCGTAGAGGACAAAATCGCCGGCGCCTCCCGCGCCACTTCTCGCCATGTCATCATCCCATTGGCCGTTGCCGTTGATATCGGTGAAGGTTTCTCCGGGATCGTAAGCCCCGTTCAGCGGGTTGGTGTCGCTGTAGGGCTCGGCCAGGCTGATGTTCCGGGCATCCGCGTAGACGCGCGTCCTTATCTGCAGCGGGCTGACGGCTCCGTCCTCGCTCAGCCGCGCGGATCCCTGGTCCCAGAGACAGAAGGCGTCGTGGGGAGGAGCAAGCACGGCCTTCGGGCAGACGAAACTGGTCACGATGCGGCGGATCGATTCGATCCGGGTCTCGTTATTGATCACTTGCCCCGTACGGGCAAAGCGCGCCGCAGCTCTTGCGCCGGAGCCCAGAAGAACTTCGCCTGCTGAAATGAAGCCGATCTCGACGATCGCCAGCAAGGTCAGCATGACGCAGGGAGCCAGGATCGCGAATTCGACGGCCGATCCTCCTGCAGGATCACGAACCAGGCGCCGCAAGGAGATTGCAGGCTGGTTGTTCATCCTCAGAAGGACCCGCCGCCCGCCGCGGGAGAGATCTGCCGGTAGAAGGCCAGATTGTCAGCCACTGCCTGGCTGTCGAGTTCGTCCTCCAGGATCTCGCGGGCTGCGGCCAGGTCGCCGCCCATCCCATAGGCGAGCGCCAGGTTGAAACGGGCTTCGGGCAGATAGGCTGGACCGCTCGCCAGGTCGCTCAGGCCGGCGATTGCGGGTCCGATCGAGCCCGACAAGGCCTGGGAGAGCGCCAGATTGTTGGCCACGGCGTGATCGGCCGGATTCCTGGCAAGGATCTTGTTGTAGATCTCCTGGGCTTCTTCATGGCGGGATGAATAGTCGTAAGCGACGGCCAAGCCGTTGCTTGCCCTTCCCTCATCGGGATCGCTTTCCAGGGCCTCCGCAAAATATCCGATGGCGTTCGCAGCATCGCCTTTGGCAAGTGCCACCCGGCCAAGCCCGAGCAGCCCCTCCAATTGTCCGCCCTCGAGCATGCGCATCTGGTCGAAGGCGATGGAAGCTTCCGGAAGAGCGCCGACAACGAAAAATGCTTCGGCAAGGGCGCGCTGTCCTTCAAGCGAGTCGGGATAGCGGGCCATGACCTGGCGCAGGAGCTTGATCCCGCCATCCACGTCGCCGCCAGCCAGGGAGGCATCGGCCAGGCGCAGCAGGCCGCCGATCCCGCTATCTGCCTCCGTGGAGGCGGTGAAGGCTTTGCCTTCGCTCATGTCCGAAGGAGCCATGGCGCAGGCCGAAAGGCTCAGAAGCATGCAGAAGGAGGTCAAGGGTCTGTGGAACGAGGTCATGGCAGGAACATCTCCGCGCGATCATTTCGTGAAGGCATCGATCAAGCCGAGAACAGCCGGTCCGGCTGTCACGATGAACACGGCCGGCATGATGAGCAGCATCAGTGGGAGGGAGAGGAGGGCCGGGAGCTTTCCCGCCTTCTCTTCGAGGGCCAGCAGGCGGAACTGCCGAAGCTCCTGCGCCAGCGCCTTCAAAGCCTGAGTCAGCGGCGTTCCATAGCGAATCGTCTGGATCAGCGTCGCCGTGAGGCTTCGGACTTCGGTCAGGCCGGTACGTCTCGCCAGATTGTCGAGCGCGTCTCGCCGATCGGGCAGGGCCTGCAACTCCGAGATCGTGACCACGAGTTCGTCCGACAGCTCGGGAGCGAGCCGCCCCACCTCGCGAGCAACCCGGGTCAACGTGACATCCAGGCTCTGGCCGGCGTTGGACGTGATGATCATCAGGTCGATCGTGTCCGCGAGCGCGGAGCGGATCCTCTCCCGCCTCCGGCGGCGCAGGTAGCGGATGGCCAGTTCGGGAACGAGACCGGCTGCAATGGCTCCCACCGCGGTCGCTGCCAGGCACTGCCATGGGTTGTCCGCCCATGAACCCTCCCGGGCGACGACGACGGCGGTACCAGCCGCACCCGCAGCAAAGAAGGCCACCTTGATCCCGACAAACCGGATCAGCATGCGAGGATCGCGTATCCCTGCACCCTCCAAAAGCTCTCGCGTCTTCACGCGATCGCGGGCTGCGAGGATAGGCAGGACGATGCTCGCGACTTTCTGGAGCGCGTCGCCGACCACCTGCATCGACGTCACATGCTTCTGCTTCGCCCGTTCGCTTTTTCGCCGTCCGGCGTGGCGGCAGGCACGCTCGGAGAGACGGGCGGCGGCGCTCCATCTGGCTTCAATCGCGAAGATCAGGGCCGCGGCCAGCAGGGCCAGCACGGCGAATGCCGCAGGCAGCAGGCCGCGAAACACATCCGGCTCGCTCATGGCCGGACCCTGGTCAGGAAATGGATGATCGCAATGCCGGCTGCGAGAAGCCCGATGCCCACATAGAGCATCGACCTTCCGGCCCCCGGGACGAGCAACCTCTCGATATGGCCGGGATCAAGGAAATACATCGCTGCGGCGGCGACGAGCGGTATCGCGCCAACCACAACGGCGGACATCCGACCTTCAGCCGTCATGGCCTTGATCTTCAGGCGCAGTTCCTTGCGGCGCCGAAGGATCGTGGCCAGGTTCTCCAGCGTCTCTGCAAGTTGACCGCCGGTCTCCCGCTGCAGAATGAGGGCGGTCACCAGAAAGTCGAAGTCCGGAAGGCAGACGCGGCTGGCCGCCGTCCGCAAGGCATCCTTGAGATCTATGCCCAGATCCAGGGCATTGGAGATAAGCCGGAACTCCGACCGCACGGGATCTGCGATCTCCTGGCCGGCGACCCGGATCGCTTCGGAGATCGGGATCCCCGATCTGGAAGCGCGGATGACAAGCTCGATCGCGTCGGCGAAGCCATTAAGGAATGCAAGCTGCCAACGTCGCTTGAGCTGCCCGTGAAGAAGGGTGCCTGCCAGCAAGGGACAGAGCATCGTGAGCGATATCGCAACGACACTGCCAGAGGCATCTAGAAAATTCAGGGTCAGCAGGCTGAGAATGAAGGTGGCGATCACGACCACCGCGACCAGCCAGATCATCGGCAACCCACCGATACCTACGGCATGCTGCCCGATCCGCTGGCGAAGTCTCTCCAGCCAGGTCGACGGCTCCGACCTGAAGATCTCGATATGCCGCTGCTGTTTCGGCTCTGCCTTGGCTCCACGATGAAGATCCAGGGCCCGCAGCCGGACGCTCGGTCTTGACGGTGACCAGGTGCAGCGGGAGGTTGCTAGGATGGCAGCGCCGAAGCCGACCAGCCCGCCAGCAAATGCCATCATCATGAGGCTGGGCATGGCGTTCAACTCATCGCCTGCTTGAGTTCTTCTTCAAGACCGTAGTAACGGGCCTGAACGACGAAACGCGGCCGCAGGCCGGTCGAGACGAAGTTCCCGATGATCCGCCCGTCATGCGTTTCCTCGAAGGCGAAGTTGAACAGGTCCTGCAGGATGATGACCTCTCCCTCGATGCCGATCACCTCGCTTATCTGCTGAACTCTCCGGACACCGTCACGCATGCGCGATATCTGGATGATCAGATGGACAGCGCTGACGATCTGACTGCGGATCGCCTGCATCGGGAGCCCGGCATTCGCGCTGATCACCATGTTCTCGAGCCGGACCAGGGCATCCCGCGGCGTATTGGCGTGAAGGGTCGTCATCGATCCGTCATGGCCGGTGTTCATCGCCTGGAGGACGTCGAACGCCTCGGCCCCGCGGATTTCGCCGAGAATGATCCGGTCGGGCCGCATGCGCAGGGCGTTCTTGACCAGGTCGCGCTGGTTGATCTCTCCGCTCCGCTCGATGTTGGGCGGACGGGTCTCCAGGCGGACGACATGGGGCTGCTGCAGGCGCAGTTCGGCGGCATCTTCAATCGTGATGATGCGCTCGCCTGGATCGATCATCCGGGAGAGTGCATTCAGCAAGGTGGTCTTGCCGGACCCCGTTCCGCCCGACACGATGATGTTCAGTCGGCACCGGGCGGCGATCTCGAGCAGCCGTCCCATGCCTGGGGACAGGTTGCCGTGCTGGACCATCGTGCTGATGCCGATGCGGTGCTTCGCGAATTTCCGGATCGAGATGCAGGTTCCGTCCAGCGCCAGTGGAGGCAGGACGATGTTGACCCGGCTGCCATCCGCAAGACGCGCATCGACCGTCGGACTGGTCTCGTCGACCCTGCGGCCGACCGAGGCCGCGATGCGCTGCGCGACATTCGTCAGGTGCTCATTGTCGCGGAAGCTGATGTTGGTGAGTTCGAGCAGTCCTCGCCGCTCGACATAGATGTGCTGCGGCCCGTTGATCAGAATGTCGGTGACCGATGCGTCCGCCAGCAAGGGCTCGACCGGCCCCAGGCCGAACATCTCGTCGAGGATGAGCGCCACGATCCGGTCGTACTCCGCGACCGTCATGATCGTCCGTTCCGCCGCAGCAATCTCCACGATGGCCGCCCGCAACTCGTCGGCAAGCTGCTCCCGCCCGCGCAGGATGGCGGCCGAGACGTTGATGCGTGCGAACAGACGGTCGCGGATGCGCTTGAAGCTGGCCGCGAACGTCTTTTCCCCGCTCGATGACGACGGGCCCGGCGCCGCGTCCGTGGACGCATCCAGGATGGAAGCGGGCGCGACGGGTTCGGCAGCCGCCGACGCCTCGGTGACCCTGCGGCCGAACATGGCTCAGCTCCTCCGCATGAACCGGTGCCACCGGCTTCTGGGCGAGATCGACCGTCCGCTGATGCTGGCCGCCAGAGCTTCGACCGTCAGGCGGAACGGGCGGTTGGCGGCGGCCAGCGGCTGGCTCCGGGCGGCACTGTCGATCTGGGCGGTGGCCCTGCGTTCATGGGCAATACGCAGATCGAACTTGCGCTGAAGGGACGTCTCGATGGCATCGACCGCCAGCATACCTGCCGTGGCGGGCCGGTCTTCGTTCAGCACGAGGATCGTGCGCCCGTCGAACGAACCGCTGAGTTCGAGTAGGCGGCCGCAGTCGCGCGTGGCGGTCAGCGACCGGTTGGTGACGACCACCCGAAGTGCTGCGCGCCGCAGCAGATAGGTGTAGACGGGGCCGGGTCGCCTGGGCAGGTCGACGATGACATAGTGATGGTGGTGCTCGAGTATCTTGATGACGTCATCGAGCTGCTCCGCCCTGATGTCCGCCGACTGGTCCCACAGAAGCTCTCCGGTCAGGATCCCCAGGCGGGGGTGGTAGCTCGTCATCGCATTGTCGATGAACTGAGAATCGATCTGGCTGGAGTTCTCGATCGCGCGGAGCAGTCCGTCGCTGGATCGGACGTCGAGTTGCAGAGCCATCGCCTGACCATGCATGTCCATGTCGACGAGGGCCACGCGGCGATGGTCGCGGATGGCCAAGTGCCATCCGAGATTCACGCCGATCGTGGTGGCGCCGACGCCCCCACAGGTACCCGTGACGACCACCAGCTTCCCGCTGCGCGTGCTGGCCGCCCCCAGCACCGGCAAAGGCGAGCCATCCAGATGAGGCTCGATGAGCGCCGGGCTCAAGGGTTTCAGGATGTAGTCGGCGATGCCGAGCTTCAGAAGCGATCGGAACAGGCCGACATCCTGCCGGTTGCCGACGACCAGCACCCGAATGCTGGGCTCGCAGACATCCGCCAGCCGGTCGATCTCGGACAGGGGCAACTCCAGCCCCGAAATGTCGACGATCAGTATCTTTGGCGGGGTCTTCACGGTCTTCAGGTACTCGACAGCCTCGGCGACCCGACCCTGCCGGACATGATGACGGAAGTTGCGATGCTCCTGATCCAGCTGCTCGATCACCGAGCAGCTTTCGGAATCGGACAGGAAGGCTGCGAGCTCGACCGGATCCTGGGAGGTCGACCTAGGTGCTGTACCAAAGGGCAGGGAGAGCATGTGCCTTATCCTCCCGCACCCAGGCTGCGCAGCGCCGGATCCGGCAAAGGCGTGACCTTGTTGGCATGATAGCGCTCGACAGCGCTCGCCGCCCCGGTGGCGGTCGCGGCTCCCGTCGACCCGCCTCCCTGCAGATCGCCCGGATCGGCGATCATGTGCCGGATGTTCGCGGCCTGGGCACAGCCGAGAGCAAATTGGCCAGCCGGCGCCGGGTTGCCGAGAAGGGCATCGAGAGGATGCTCGAGCTGGGCCTTCCGCCAGTCCGGGCATTCCGGCCCCGCCTGTCCGGCTGATGCATCGGCGGACGTGCCGAGAGAGGATCCGGGCTCTCCGAGCGTAGGAAAGGGCGTCGGCTGACAGGCGGTCAGGGCGCCCAGGAGGGCCATCAGCAGGGGCAGTTGATCGTTCATGACAGGAAGAACCTCCCAGCGTCAGTAGACGAAGCCCGCCCGGCCGGTCAGGCGACCCATGCCTCCGGCTGCCGGAGCGACGCGTGCCCCTTTCAGGAGCAGCCGCTCGAACGGGCTGGCGGGAGACAGGCGGCCCAGCGGCGTTTCCAGCGCCTCCGTCGACGCCGGTTTCACGATGTAGGGGGTCACGATGACCACGAGCTCGGTCTCGTTCTTCTGGTAGCTCGACGACGTGAACAGCGCGCCGATGACGGGCAGATCGCCCAGGCCAGGCAGCTTGGTGAGCAGATCCCGGGCGTTCTGCTGGAGAAGCCCGCCGATCACCAGGCTCTGGCCGGAGCCCAGCTCCACCGTGGTCTCCACCCGGCGGACGGTCAGGGCCGGGATGCGCAGGTCGCCGGTCTGCACCGAGCCATTGTTCGATAGCTCGCTGACCTCGGGCCGCACGGTGAGGCTCATCCGGTTCGACGACAGCACCGTCGGGACGAAATCGAGGGCCACGCCGAACTGCTTGAAGTCCACGGAGATCGTGCCGTCGCCCTGAGCGATGGGAATGGGAAACTCCCCGCCGGCGAGGAAGCTTGCCTTCTGGCCCGAGATCGCCGTCAGATTGGGTTCGGCCAGGGTGCGCGCCAGCCCCTCCTGATCGAGGGCGTCGATCAGGGTGTCCACGCTCACATTGCTGCTCCGATAGCTTCCCACATAGGATCCAGCCTGGCCCGGAGCCAGGCCGATGCCTGTGCTCCCGACGACCGGAGCTGCGGCGCCGGAAACGAGAAAGTCGCGACCGCTGAGAAAACCGAAGGTGATGTCCCCGGCGCTGAACAGGGCCTGCCAGTTGATGCCGAGCCGCTGATCGATCGACTTGGAGACTTCCGCGATGCGCACGCGGATACTCACCTGGGTCGCGATGTCGACCTTCAGCCGGTCGATCACCTGTTCCTTGTCGCCGACCACCCCGCGGATCGTGGCGAGAACCGCCTGGGCTTCCTGGGGCGTTCCGACGCTGCCCTCGACCATCAGGGTGTTCGGCGCCGAGGTGAGCAGGATCCGCTGGCCGGGAAAGCGCTCCTTGAGGATGTCGTTCAGGACGTCCAGGTTGTGGTTGATGCGCACATCCCGGGCCACGATCATCCGGCCGTTCTGGTCCAGCGCATAGAACGTCGTGCGGCCCGACCGGACGCCGAACACGATGATCGTCCTGGGCCCGCCGACCTGCACGTCCGCCAGCGTCGGGTCGGCGACGAAGACGGTCTGGGCCGGGGCCGGGAGATGGATGACCTGCGCCTCGCCTATGTCCACCACGAGACGAGGGAGCGCAGCGGTCTCCCCGTGGGCCGGCTCCGGCCGGACGAGGAATACTGTCGCCGCGAGCACCATCCAGGACAGGCGGCCAGCAAAGGCCCATCGAGTCGACATCGCTAGATCACCTCTACTCGCTCGTGACGGCCGAAGCCGCACCACGCAGCACCCTGACAGGATGAACCGGCGCCGCGGCGGGAGGACCGCCAGCCTCCCGGGGCAGGTTGCCCCGGAGCGCGGACGAGACATCCTCGGCCCAGACCGGCGGCGCGGCCTGCTCGAGCGCTGCGCTGGCAGCCGGGTCCGCGGTGCCGGCCGGCTGGTTCTCGATGTTGCGCAGCAGGCTCCTCAGGCTCAGGGACAGCTTGCCCAGTCCCGAAGCCAGCGTGACCTTCTGGGCATCCGTCTGATCGACCTCGAGCGTGATCGTCCGCGCGATCTTGTCGGTGTCGCGCTGCTTCAAATCTTCATTCAGGTTCTGGTCGACGGCGATGACCCGCACGTCCTGCAGGATCGTCTCGGTGGCGAGGCGCTGGCCGGTGGCGGCGACATCGAAACGATGGAGATCCTGGGTGAGGATCACGTCGATCCGGTCGCCCGGAAAGATATGGCCGGCATTCCCGGAGACGGCATCGACGGCGATCGAGATCGCCCGCATGCCGGGACGCAGCACGGCCGCCAGGAAGCCTTCCTGGCCAGGCATGAGGAGCTTGCTCCGGGTGATCGGCTCGCCCGCCACGATGGGCGCCACCACCACCGAGCCCACCACGTCCTGGCCCGGATGCACGTCGCGGGTCACCATGTCGTCCGTGACCTTGCCGCTCCAGTCCTGGAAGGTGGCGCTGCCCGCGTCCAGGAAGGTGCCGACCTGGAACGTGCGCGTGGCGACCCGTATGGCCGGCAGGGGCTTCGACGCCAGGGCCGCACCCGGCTCCGGCGTTTCGAGCAGAGCCGGGCCGAAGATGGCCGCGACCACGGCGAAGCTGCCGGCCACGGCCAGCCGGATCAGGGTGGATGTCATCCTACGGCCCTCCAAGCCCGGCAGTCGCCACGACCCAGAAGGTCGAGGCGGCGATCGCGACGCCGTAGGGCACGGTCATGGCAGGAGCCGCCGCCGGTCCGGACAGCCACCGCCTGCACCTCGACCAGGCCACCAGGATGAGGGCGATGCCCCCTCCCAGGAGCGCCGTGGCCAGGAGCAGGGCGGCCAAGCCGTTCCAGCCCGTCCATAGGCTGCACGCAGCCAGCAGCTTGACGTCGCCGCCGCCCAGCAGGCGGCCCCAGTACAGCAGCGTGGCGAACATCAGGACCAAGCCGCCCAGGAAAACATTCCCCATCGCCTCGGAGATGCTGAGCTCGACCAGGGCATGCAGGACGAAACCCAGCACCAGCACCAGGGACACCTCATTGGGAATGATCCGGCGGCTGATGTCCGAAATCGAGGCTGCCAGAAGAACCGGAAGCAGAAGCAAGGTCCAGATATCCGCCATCTCGGATTTCCTGCGTCCCAGCCGCGACGGCTGGACTGGCGTCATGCATCCAGAAAGATGAAGTTCCTCTGCCCGCCTCGACCCGGGAGGCGGAGCGGGCAGAAGATTGCTTCACGGAGACGTGCCGCTCGGGATGGCGTTGATGATGGCGGTCATCTTCTGGGACAGCGCACCCATCACGCCCGTGGTGGAGTCGCCCATGATGGCGACCAGGGCGACCGCAACGGCGCCTGCCATCACGGCATACTCGATCGCGGTGACGCCACGCCGGTCCGACCACAGCGCCTTCACGCCCATCAACAACTTGATCATGTGCCGTGTCCAAATGATTCCTCGGGGGGCATGGCGACATCTTCCGGGTTGTTTCCCGTTGCCCGCGCCATGCGGACATCCTGACGCCAACAACTTAACAAAGTATGAGCGCCAAGCATTTTGCTTGCCTCCGACCAGCGCCTTCCCGAGAGCGTGTGGATGCCGGCAGATCCGGCCCCGAACCCGGTCCGCATCTGGTCCAGTGGGGCGAAGCGGGCAGTTCTCGCCAGCGAAACAGCCGCCATCACCGGTGCGGGGATGGCCCGGCGGTGCCCGTGATCCATCATGGTGCGCGCCCACACACTGCAGCTTGGTACGCCATAGAGATCGTCGACCGAGCCTGCTGCGGAGCCGGGTCCTCGCGGCCTGGCCAGGACAGGGAACGCCGCCAGCCGGAAGCCAGGGCGGGTGCGGCGGCCTTTCGGCGGCTGGGGAAGGAAGCTCTTTGGCGGAGAACCGCGGATCAGCCGCGCGAGGGGCGTCCGCCAGCGGGCTTGCCTGGTCCTGGGCATGCGCCTGAAACCGGAGCGGGCTCGGCATGAGGGCATCCGGCAGGAGCCGGTACGCAGTTCAAGAACCAAGTCCTAGACGTACTTATGGCGATCTGAGCGAGGCTGGCCGCGCCGCTGCTCCTGCGAGGGGCCGGCGTCGGGTTCATCCGGCGGCGAGCACTTGCCGGAGCCGCCCGTCGAGCTCCTGAACTCGCGGACGTTCCCACGGCCGCAGGCACGCGGACGGGGCGTGGCCGGCCCCGCGATCCATCATCCAGGCCCGGAAGAAGGCCGATGGGACTGAGCCGGACCCCGCATCCGACAGCCTGACCATCGCCGGGCGTGGTCGTGGCGCTGGCCAGGGCCGCCCAACCCCGCGGCTGGCGTTCCTGCCTGCTGGAGGACCGGCGTTCAGCCGATGTCGATCACCTCGACCTGCACGGTGCGCTCGGCCCCGGCCCGCTGGACGGTGAGCTCCACCTCGTTGCCGATGCCGGCTGCCGCCAGCTTCTCGGCAAGCTCGGCGACCGTGCGGACGCGCTGCCCGTCGACATGGGTGATCACGTCGCCGATCTCCTGGGCCTGGGGGTTGATCCCCCGCAGCCCCGCCTGCTCGGCGGCGGATCCGGGCAGGATCTCCGCGATCACGATCCCCGGCGCCTCCAGGCCGGCCGCGACCGTCTCGTCCAGCGTGGTGATGCCGATCCCGGGCCGGGGGGCATGGCCCTGGCTGATCAGCTGCGGGACGATCTCGTTGACCACGTCGACCGGCACCGCGAAGCCGACACCGGCGAAGCTGCCGGTTTCCGAGTAGATCGCGGTGTTGACCCCGATCAGCCGGCCGGCGGCGTCGAGCAGCGGCCCTCCGGAATTGCCGGGATTGATCGCGGCATCGGTCTGGATCACGCCGCGGATCTCGCGGCCGGACCCGGTCGGCAGGCGACGATCGAGCGCGCTGACGATGCCCGCCGACATCGAGCGGCTGAGGCCGAAGGGGTTGCCGATCGCATAGACCGTCTGGCCGACCGTGAGGTCGCTGGAACTGCCGAGCGGGATCGGTTCCACCAGGTCCAGCGGAACCTTGGGCCGCAGCACGGCCAAGTCGTAGTCCGGCGCCGCGCCGATGACCTGGGCCGGGATCGGCCGCTCGATGCCGAACCGCACGATCACCTCGCCAAAGCCGGCCACCACATGATGGTTGGTGACGATATGCCCGGCCTGGTCCCAGACGAAGCCGGAGCCGGTTCCGACCCTGCCGCTTCCGCCGGTCGCCACCAGCGGCACCGCGCCTGCCCGCAGCGCGAACACCTCGGTGGCGTTGCGCTCGAACTCCGCCAGGTCTGCCCGCGCGGTGACGGGCCTGGGGCTGTCGCTGGCGAACAGCCAGGCGCGCAGATAGGGCTCGGCGGTCCACAAGGTCGCCAGGAACAGGAACCAGAGAATTCCGAAGCGGAGCAACCGGACAGGCAATTCGACTTCCTCGTTCCGTCCGGCCTTGGCCGGCACCGGGTAGAACTTCCAGGTTTGTTGCAAGGCTGGCTACGCTGGCGCGGCCGTCTGCGAAGCCCGCCAGCGCCCGGCCCGGTTCCGTGGCTCCTGCCGAGATTGGCCGTGGCGCCAAAAGATCCAAGGAATATCACGCAGCGGACCGGTGGCGAGGCAACTTTTCGGCCTGTGCCGGGGTTGAACGGGATAATCAATCCACCCGATCCATCCGGAGACGATCGAGCATGCAGCCCCCTGTGTCGGACGACGAGGCGGTCGAGGCCGCAATCGAGCACAAGGGACAGGCGCTCACTGAGGACGAACAGGACGACATCCACGAGCACCGCAAGCTGCGCCCCCTGGCCGTCTACGAGGTCATCCGGCGCGAAGGGGTCGAGGAACTGTCCCGGCCGACCGCGGGCCTGTGGTGGTCGGGGCTGGCCGCCGGGCTCTCGATCGGCTTCTCCGTGGTGGCCGAGGGGGCGCTCCATGTGGCGCTCCCGGATGCGCCATGGCGCCCGCTCGTGGAGAATTTCGGCTATGCCGTAGGCTTCCTGATCGTGATCCTGGCCCGCCAGCAGCTGTTCACCGAGATCACCCTCACGGCGGTGCTCCCGATCATCTACCGGCCCAGCCGGCGCAAGCTCCTCGCCCTGGCAAGGCTGTGGAGCGTGGTGTTCCTAGCGAACATGGCAGGCACGGCCATGTTCGCCGCGGCGTGCCTCACCGGCCTCCTGCTTCCTGAGCACATCCTTGCCGGCATGCTCGACGTCAGCCGGCACCTGGCCGAGCTGTCGCCAGGGGAGGCGTTCTGGCGGGGGATCGTCGCCGGCTGGATGATCGCGACCCTGGTCTGGATGCTGCCGTCCGCTGAGACCGCCCGCAGCGCCGTCATCGTGCTGATGACCTACCTGATCGCGCTGTTCGACCTGGCGCATGTGGTGGCCGGGTCGATGGAGATCTTCATGCTGGTCCTGGCGGGCGAACTCGCGCTCCTGCAGGCGCTGTCTGGCTACATCCTGCCGATGCTTTGCGGCAACGTGATCGGCGGGTCGGCGCTGTTCGCCCTGCTCGCCTATGGCCAGGTCCGCGAGGAACTTGAGGTCGGCTGAGCCTGGCCACCCCGAGGGGGGTCGGCGCGCTCGGTGGCATGTCCTTCGGCGGCCTGCCCGTCCGCCAAGGTGATGCTCTTGACCACGGCGAACACCGGCCGCCCGACCTCCAGGCCCAGCATGGCGATGGCGCGCCTCGTCACCTGGGCGACCAGGGCGTCGCCATGGCAGTCCAGCCGGACATCGACCACCGGGCCATCCGTCCTCCCGATCTCGGCGATGCGTCCCGCCAGGATGTTCTGGGCGCTCAGATGGTCGGGGCGGGCGGTCGCCAGGGTGACGTCGCGGGCGCGGATGCGCAGCCGCACCATCGTGCCGGGCGGGCGCGCCAGGGCCGGGACGAACAGCCGGCCGGCCGGCGCCTCCAGGATGCTGAGCGCGTACTCCGGCTCGTGGCCGATCAGGCGGGTGTCGAGCAAGGCGCCAGCCTCGGACCGCTCGCTGCCCTGGAACATGTCGAGCCTGGCCATCACGCCGCGCGCCTCGCCGGCGGCCGCGACCCGGCCCTCGGAAAGAACCACGATGCCGGTCGCCAGCCTTGCGATCTCGGCCACGGCATGGCTGACATAGACGATCGGGACCTGCGCCTGGTCGCGCAGCCGCTCGATGAACGGCAGGATCTCCGCCTTGCGGCTCTCATCCAGCGACGCCAGCGGCTCGTCCATCAGGAGCAGGCGCGGGCTCGCCATGAGCGCCCGGCCGATCGCGACCCGCTGCTTCTCGCCCCCCGACAGATCCGCCGGCCGGCGCTCCAGGAGGTGGCCGATCCCGAGCATCGCGACCACCGCCTCCGGGTTTGCCACGGCTTCGGATCGCGGCGTGAACCAGCGGCCATAGGCCAAATTCTGCCGGACGGTCAGGTGCGGGAACAGCCGGGCATCCTGGAAGACATAGCCGATCCGGCGGCGATGGACCGGGACGAACAGGCCCTGCGCGGTGTCGAGGAGCGGCACCCCGTCCAGGACGATCCGCCCTTCCGCCGGCCGGTTCAGGCCGGCGATCGCGTTGACCAGCGTGGTCTTGCCGGAACCGGACCGCCCGAACAGCGCGGTCAGGCCGCCGGCGCCGGTGAAGGCGACGTCCAGCCGGAAGTCGCCCTGCCGGTGACGGATCCGGACCTCCAGGCTCATGCGCCGATCCGGCGGGCGATGCGGCGCGCCAGCAACTCCGAGCCGATCAGGGCGGCCATCGAGATCGCCACCGAGACCAGGACCAGGCGCAGGGCGCCGGCCTCGCCGTCGGGGACCTGGGTGAGCGTGTAGATGGCGCTCGGCAACGTCTGGGTCTCGCCCGGGATGTTCGAGACGAAGGTGATGGTGGCGCCGAACTCGCCCAGCGCTTTGGCGAAGGACAGGATCATCCCGGCGACGATGCCCGGCAGGATCAGCGGCAGGGTGACGGTCAGGAACACCCAGGCCGGCCGGGCCCCGAGCGTCCCGGCAGCATCCTCCAGGCGGCGGTCGACCGCCTCGATCGACAGGCGGATGGCGCGGACCATCAGGGGAAACGCCATGATCGCGCAGGCCAGTGCGGCACCGGTCCAGCGGAACGAGAAGACGATGCCGAACTCCGCAAGAAAGCTACCGAGCGGCGCCCGGCGGCCCAGGGTGAGGAGCAGGAGATAGCCGGTCACCACCGGGGGCAGCACCAGGGGCAGGTGAACGATCGTGTCCAGGACCGAGCGGCCCCAGAACCGGCCGCGCGCCAGGAGCATGGCGACCGCCAGACCGAACGGCAGGCTCCACAGCATGGCCACCAGCGAGACGCGCAGGCTCAAGAGCACGGCGGTCCACTCGTCGGGGCTCAGCCAGTCGGTCATCGGGATCCGGCGCCGGAGATCGGGGCGCTCAGGATGCCGGAGGAACCAGCACGGTGAAACCGGCCTTGCGGAAGGCCGCCGCCGCTTCCGCTCCCTGAAGGAAAGCGAGGAAGGCGGCGGCCTCCGGACGGGCGTCCTCGGCAGCGACCAGGGCGGCGGGATAGATGATCGGCGGATGGCTGGCTGGCGGGAACGTGCCGACGATTTCGACCTCGTCGGTGCTGGCCGCGTCGCTGGCATAGACGATGCCCAAGGGCGCCTCGCCCCGGGCAACCAGGGCCAGGGCCGCGCGGACATTGTCGGCCTGGGCCAGCCTCGGCTGGGCGGCCGGCCATGCTTCAAGGCTCTGCAGGGCCGCCTTGGCGTATCTGCCGGCCGGCACCGAATCGACCTGCCCCACCGCCAGCCGGCCCTGGCCCAGCGCAGCCGCCAGATCCATGCCCGGCCCGATCTGCAGTTCCCTGCGCGGCGCCCCTGCGGGTGCGATCAGCACCAGCGCGTTGCCGAGCAGGTCGATGCGGCTGGCAGGGTCGATCAGGCCCTGGCCGTCCAGATAATCCATCCAGGACAGGTCGGCGGAGATGAACAGGTCGGCCGGCGCGCCCGCCTCGATCTGCTTGGCCAGCGCGGAACTCGCCGCGTAGGAGGCCACCACGTCCGTGCCGGTGCGGGTGGTGAACGCGGCCATCGCCTCGTCCAGCGCATTCTTCAGGCTGGCGGCGGCGAACACGGTGATCGTCTCGCCGGCACGCGCGCCCGCCGGAAGAAGAAGGCCCAGCGCCAGGAGCGCGGCGACGAGCGGGCGACGGCTGAACATGCGGCCTCCGGGAGCGACATTTCCATCAGGATATATCGCCCCCGGAGATCCGCCAAGCTCAGGCGGCTGCGCGGTCGATCCGGCTGGAGGCGACCAGCGCCTGGTCGAGATCGGCCAGGATGTCGTCGATATGCTCGATGCCGATGCTCAGGCGGACATAGCCGTCGGTGACGCCGGTCTGCAGTTGCTCCTCCGGCGAGAGCTGGGAGTGGGTGGTCGTGGCCGGATGGATCGCCAGGGAGCGCGAATCGCCGATATTGGCGACATGGTAGAAGAGCTGCAGGGCGTCGATGAAGCGCCGGCCGGCTTCCAGGCCACCCTTCAGCTCGAAGCCGAGCAGGCCACCATAGCCGCCCTTCAGGTAGGTGTCGGCGCGGCGGCGCGCTTCGCCTTCCTGCACGCTCGGATGGATGACCTTGGCCACTTCCGGACGGCCCTTCAGCCAGGCCGCCACCGCCGAGGCGTTCTTGACGTGCTCGCGGATCCGCAGCGGCAGGCTTTCCACGCCCTGGATCGCCAGGAAGGCGTTGAGCGGCGCGATCGCGGCGCCCAGGTCGCGCAGCAGGGTGACGCGCGCCTTGATGATGTAGGCGATCGGCCCCAGCGGCTTCACCGCCTCGACCCAGACGGCGCCGTGGTAGCTGGGATCCGGCCGGTTCAGCAGCGGCTGGCGCGCCGGAACCGCCGCCCAGTCGAAGTTGCCGCCGTCGATGATGATGCCGCCGATCGAGGACCCGTGACCGCCGATATACTTGGTGAGCGAGTGCACCACGATCGCAGCACCATGGTCGAGCGGCCGGCAGAGCAGCGGTGCAGCGGTGTTGTCGATGATCAGCGGAATGCCCAGCGGCCGGCCGATCTCGGCCACCTCGCGGATCGGGAAGACCTGCAGCTTCGGGTTGGGCAGGGTCTCGGCATAATAGGCGCGGGTGCGCTCGTCGGTGGCGCGCCGGAAATTCTCCGGATCGGCCGGGTCGACGAAGCGGACCTCGATGCCCTGCTGCTTCAGCGTGTTGGCGAACAGGTTCCAGGTGCCGCCATAGAGGTCGGTGGAGGCGACGATGTTGTCGCCTGCTTCCGCCAGGTTCTGCACCGAGAACGCCGAGGCCGCCTGGCCCGACGCCAGAGCCAGGCCCGCGACGCCGCCCTCCAGGGCCGCCAGGCGCTTTTCCAGGGCGTCCTGGGTCGGGTTCATGATCCGGGTGTAGATGTTGCCGAGCTCTTCCAGGCCGAACAGCTTGCGGGCGTGGTCGGTGTCGCGGAACTGGTAGGACGTGGTCTGGTAGATCGGCACGGCGACGGCGCCGGTGGCCGGATCGCTCCGCCAGCCGGCGTGAAGCGCGAGCGTCTGCGGATGCTGGGACTTGAGGTCCGACATGGAACGTTTCTCCAAGGAGCGCAGAATGTGGCCGGATCAGCCGGCGTGCCGGGGACCGGTCCTGCGGGTTGGCAGGCGGTTCTCCGCGAGCGCGTGCTTCATGGCATGGGCGGCGTGCTGGACCTGTTCCAGGCGGACGAAGCGGCTGCCGTCGAGCAGGCGATAGGCAGGATCGGCCGCGACGAAGCGGAAGGCGGAACCGGTCTTGAGCAGCAGGCCGACATGGCGGTCGTCGACGACCACGTGCAGGGTACCAGCATCCATGGTCGTCGTTTCCCCAGAACCGGAGGAGGGCGGGAACGGCACGCGCGGCGGAGAGGCGGAGTTCAGCCGGTGATGGGGCGCATCATGGCGCCGAGGGAGAAGAATGCAGGGATATTCATGAATGGCTCGCCCTTCCCGAAGGTGAACCACGACAATGTCGTGGCGCTTTAGCGTTTGGTGACGCGGCGCAAGCTGGACCGTCAAATGACCGCGGCCGGGCCTGGGCCCGACGGCCGAGAGTTATATCCTGGTCCGGCGGCGCTTCAATCGTCGCGGCGGGCCGGACGAATCAGGAATACTAAGCGCTGCTTGAAGCAGCCGCCGGCAGGAGCCTTTGGGAAGTGGCGACGAATCTTGGCGCGCCGTGTCTTGTCGCGGCCCGCGGGGTTCCTGCAGATGGTCCAGGGGACCCCCAGGCGGCCGGACCAGGACCGCGGGGGCAGGCAGGACGGCTGGAGGTGCGGCGTGCGTGCGACGAGACGGAGACCTGGACTGGAAGTTGCTGCGCTTACGGCAGCAACCAGCCTGCTGCTGGGGGCCTGCGCGGCCCAGCCGAAGGACGATCCGGAAATCCAGGACGTCTCGACGGTGCATTATCTTTGCGGCGACGGCTCGAAGCTTGGCGTGTGGTTCGAGCCCGACACCGCGATCGTCAGCGTCAACGGCGGCGAGACGGTGATCCTGCAGCAGCAGCGCTCCGGCTCGGGCATCCGCTATGCGGTGGACGGCATCGAGCTCAGCGGCAAGGGCGACGCGGCGACCTGGACCAACGGCGAGGCCCCGCCCACCGAATGCCATGTGGTCGACGACCAGCCGGCATCCACCAACCAGGGCATGTAGCCGGCCGGCCCGGCTGCAGCCTTGCGGGCGGGCGAGGACGGGGTCGCCCTAGCGGAAGACCAGGGATTGATGGGTCGCGGCGCCGGCCATGGCGCCATCGCCCACGGCCAGCGACACCGACCCGGCGGCACGGGCCGCATCGCCGCAGGCGAACACCCCGGGCACGCTCGTCTCCTTCCGGGCATCGGTGCGGATGAATGGGCCCATCGGCCCCTCCTCCAGGGCGCAGCCGAGTTGTTCCACGAGCGGGCTCGCAAAGCTGGTGCGGGGCATCAGGAACAGCCCCTGCAGCGCGATGCTGTGCCCGTCCTGCAGGTGTACCGTGGCCCGCTCGCCCCCGATCCGCAGGACGGGCGTCTCCTCGATCGCCACCCCGCGCGCGGCCAGGGCCCGCCGCTGCTCTGCATCCGGCTGGCAGGTCCCGTTGGTGAACAGGGTCGTCGGCCCCCATTCGGGGATCATCATGGCCTGGTGGAACCAGGCGTCGCTGGTCGCGAGCACGCCGAGGGATCCTCGATCCAGTTCGTAGCCGTCGCAATACGGGCACATGAAGACGCTGCGCCCCCAGCGCTCCTGGAGACCACGGATGTCCGGCAGGCTGTCGACGACCCCGGTCGCGAGCAGCAGGCGGCGCGCCATGCGCATCTCGCCGGTTTGGAGCGTCACGCGGAAGCCGTTGCCCTCCGGACTTGCGGCAACTGCCTCGTCCTCGATCCAGGCCACGCTGGGATAGGCCAGGAGCTGGGCGCGGGCCTCGGCGGCGATGGCGCCGGGCGGCTGCCCGTCCTGGCCAAGGAAGCCGTGGGAGGCCTTGGCGAAGCGGTTGCGCCGCAGGCCGGCATCGACCACCAGGATGTCGCGCCGACCCCGGGCGAGCTGGAGCGCCGCAGCCATCCCGCTGTAGCTGCCCCCGACGATGATGACGTCATGCTGCATGGGATGACCCTCCGTTCGGACACGAGCGGCCGGCGAGGCGGCGGTGGAAGTCGGCGGAGAGCGTGGCCAGGGTGACCTCGCCCAGCCGCTGCACGAGGAGTTCTTCGGCCTTGCGCAAGGCATCGCCCAAGGCGTCGTTCACCGCCTGCTCGACCAGGCAGGCCGGCTGTTCCGTCTTGTGGCCGATGGCGAAGACCCTGGGAGCGCCGAGGGCAGCGTAGATGTCGCGCAGGGTGACGGCCTCCAGGTCGCAGGCAAGCCGCCAGCCGCCCCCATGCCCCTTTTCGGAACGCACCAGCCCCATTTCCCGCAATCCCGCCATGGTCCGGCGCACCACGACCGCATGGGTGCCCATGCACCGGGCCAGGGCTTCGGAGGTCATGGGTTCGTCCTGCTGGGCCATGTGGAGCAGGGCATGAAGCACGGCGGAGAGGCGGCTGTCGCAGATCATGTAACTCTTGGTGATACATGATTGGCTGCCCGTCAAGGGTGGCGGGCTGCCGGCCCGCATGGAGAGATGCGCGCTGCCAGGATTGTTCTGCTCGTATTTTCAGGCGAGGCGCCGCGAGCGCCCGCTTGGCGCCGGGCTTCCACGGCGGGTGCCATTCATGGGCAGCAGCCGCCGGTCCGCCCGGCGCCGGACGTGACTTCCGGAAACCTGGAAGATCAGGAAGCGGTCCGCTCCTTGTTGAACAGGCGGATCTCGCTGGCCCGCGGACCCATGGGGCCAAGCGCCGGGGACGGGGTCACCTGGACCATGATGCCCACTTCCAGCGCATCGAACCCGCCATTGGCGACGTCCTCGCGGACGAAGTGCAGGTCGGGGCTGCCCTTCACCTCGACAAAGCCATAGCCGGAATCCTTGAACAGCCGGACGATCTGACCGGTCTGCAGCTCGAACTCGCCATGGCGCGCCTGTTCGCGCCTGGTGCGGGCACTATCCTCGAGCTGGCGCTGGACTGCCTCGAAGGCACGGGTGACGACCGCGTTATGGTCGTTCTTGGCTTCCCGCCGTTCCGTCTCGCTCTTGCCGACGATGGTGTTGCGCCCGGCAACCTCCACCTCGACCGCAATGCCGATCGGCGTCTTGCCGCTCTCGGCACTGCGATGCGGGACTTCCACGACGACCCGGCAACCGATCACGTTGGGGTGGTAGCGGTCCAGCTTCTCCGCGCGCTCCCGGATGAGCGCATCAAGAAACTCGGACGGCTCCAGTGCCTTGTATGCGATCTGCAGCGGCCGTTCCATGTGGAGCTCCCGTTTGTTGTGAAGGACCTTGTTCCGTGATCCTCAACGGAGAACGTCGGCGCTTCGTTCCTGCGGATCAAGGCCCTATGGTGCGCATGGGCGGAGCGTCAGGATTCGCTCGAGATGCGCGATCAGGCGAGGGGCGGCCAGGGCGGTCGTCCTGTATCCGACATGACCGTCGGGGCGCACCAGCCAGCCCGCCCGGTCGAGGTCGTCATAGGCTCGCGAAAAGGCTTGGCTTTGGTCGACCAGGAGCGGAAGGCCCGGAGGCGACGGGATCTCCCTGCCGGGTGCCACGATGCCGTAGCCGCGGATCCCGCCGCCAAAGCGCCGGCGCAGGTCGCGGACCAGGGCTGCGACATCCCGCGCGGCCTGCGGGTCGGCGATCCGCGCCAGCAGGACATGGTCCGGGCCGCGCAGGATCTCGAACAGGCGCTGCGGGAAGCCCAGGCCCGCGCGCGTCAGCCCGTCGGCGTCGGGTGCCCGGTCGCCCGCGGCCGGGCCCACGGCCTCGAGATCGGGATCGAGGTCCTCGCCCACCCAGGAACCGCCGCGATAGTTCACCAGGAGCTGGGAATCCTCCATCTGGGCGTTGCCCCCGCCCTTCCCGCCGGGCTGGCCGCTCCGGAAGGCCTGGGTCTGCGCCAGGGTGCGCGCCACCACCTCCTGGCCAACCGGCCGGCGCTCCGCCTCGTAGCTGTCGAGCAGGCCGTCCGCCGCCGCTCCCCGCACGTGGAGAGCGAGCTTCCAGGCCAGATTGTAGGCGTCCTGGATGCCGGTGTTCATCCCCTGGCCGCCGGTCGGCGGATGGATGTGGGCGGCGTCGCCGGCGATGAAGACCCGGCCGCGCCGATAGGCTTCGGCCAGGCGCATGCTGATGCGGAAGATCGACGACCAGCGCAGGTCGGACAGGATCGTGCCCGGCACCAGCCGGTCGATGACCGCCTGCAGATGCGCCAGGGTCGGCGTTGCCCGCTCGGACAGGATGCCGTGGCTCTCCCGGCTGTGCGGATCGACCGGCTGGGCAAGCTCGTCGGGCACGTAGGTCGTGAGGCGGTAGCGGTCCTGATCCGGCAGCGGCACCGCCACCAGGAAATCGCTCATCTCGCCACCGGTCATCTGCACGGCCCGCACGGCGGTGCCGCGCGGCGCTGTCCACTCCACGGCGACGTCGCCCAGCATGAACTCGACCGGGAACGCGTCGCCGTCGAACCCGATGCCCAGGGCCTTGCGCACCGTGCTGCGCGCGCCGTCGCAGCCCACCACATGGGCGAAGCGGACCTCCTCGCTGCGCCCGTCCGCGTGACGCAGCCGGACGTCGACGCCCTGGCCGTCCTGGTCCAGGCCGGCCAGTTCGACGCCCCGCTCGACCGCGATCCCGAAGCTTTCGAGATGGGCGGCGAGGATGCGTTCAGTCTCGTACTGCGGCAGCCCCAGGGTGAAGCCGTAGGGCAGGCCCGGCAGGCCGGCCGGCACCTCGCGGACCATCTCGCCGTTCACGATCAGGCGGAGGCCCTGCAGCCAGAGCCCGGCGTCGATCATCGGGCGGGAGACGCCCATCTCCTCCCAGACCTCGAGCGTGCGCGGCGTGACGCCTAGGGCCTTGCAGTAGCCGCTGGGAGCGGGAAGCCGGTCGATGATCCGGCAGGGCGCGCCATGACGCGCCAGTTCCGCCGCCATGGTCAGCCCGACCGGGCCGGCCCCCACCACCAATATCTCGCTCACGGCCACCTCCACCGATCATGGTCCAAGGCCGGACCACGTTCCCGGAGGTGTCCTGCCCGTCAGCCTGGATAGCGCCGGTCAGGTCCCGGGATCCTGCCGGCATTGCCGAGTTCGATGACGTAGCCGAAGTCGCGCTCAGTATCGAGATAGTAATGCTCGTCCTGGTCGAAGCGCCCGCTCTGGGTCACCTGGTAGCCGCGCCGCGCGTACTCGGCCACCGCCTTGGCGCAATCGGCATGGTAGAGCTTGACGTGGTGCAGGCCCTCGCCCTTCGTCTCCAGGTGCTCGTCATAGATGCAGTAGCCGCTCACCGGCTGCAGCAGCTCGACCTGCATCCCGCCGCTCCAGGCAAGCGCCAGCAGGGCTTTGTGGTTGGCGGGCCTGCCGCGATAGATGAAGTCGTCGACCTTGGAGGCGTCGAACTCGTAGACGTCCCAGGGTCCCATCCCACAAACTTCCCAGTGGCGCTTCATGGCGGCTTCCAGGTCGCGGACGACATAGGCGACCTGGATGATGCTTCCTTCGATCATTGTTCGTTGCCTCCCTCGGGCACCGGACAAAAGGTCCGGACCGGTGCCGACTGTGCGCCGGGAAGGAGGCCGGCTCAACCACCCGGCCGGGCAGCGCACCGGATCGATCGCGGCCGGGGGCGGGCCGTTGCGGGACCCGCCGCCCCGGCCGAACCTCAGAGCTTGTCCTTGGCCAGCATCATGTGACAGCCCTTCTGGCCGTCGACCGTCTGGGTGACCCGCAGGTCGGCGGCCAGGGAGCAGAGCATGTAGGCCTGGTTGCGGGTCAGGCTGGTGCGCCGGCAGACATGCTCGACCATCTGGCGCACCGCCTGGGCGGCGGCATCGTCCAGGTCTTCGTGCAGGCCGATCGAGATCAGGTGGGTGGCGTTCTCGGCGAACGGATAGGTGTAGCCCAGGTCCTTGCGCACGGTCAGGCGGAAGGTGCCGGTCAGCGCCGTCTCCAGCGCGGTGATGCAGACCTCGCCATCGCCCTGCACGCCATGGCCGTCGCCGGCGCTGAACAAGGCGCCGTCGTTGAAGACCGGCAGGTAGAGCGTCGAGCCCGGCTTCAGCTCCTTGTTGTCCATGTTGCCGCCGAACATCCGGGGCGGCGGGGTGGGCTGGCGGCCCCAGGCTGCGGGCGGGGCTACCGCGATCACCCCGAAGAACGGGTCGAGCGGCAGTTCCTTGCCCCAGGGCAGGGTCATCATGTTCCTGTTGCGGTCGATGTCCGGGAAGATCGTCTCGTACTCGGTGAACTCGTCGGGCAGCGTGCCCAGGAGCGGCAGGATCGAGACGAAGCCCCAGTCGTAAAGGAACTCGTGGGAGAGGATGTCGATCTGCAGGACGTCGCCGGGCTCGGCGCCGCGCACATAGATCGGCCCGGTCACGAAGTGCGGCCCGTCGCCGGGGCTGCCCTCGTAGGAATCCAGATGCGCCTGCATCACCCGGGAGCGGTCGGGCGGCAGGCTGTCCAGCCCGCCGGCCGGCCAGCTGCTCAGGGTCACCGTGTCGCCGGAATCCACTTCCAGGATCGGGGGCAGGCTTGCGTCGAAAAATCCGTAGACCATCGTCTGCGGCGTCGGCTCGATCACGTGATGGCGGCTCATGATGCCTGGTCTCCCCTTCGGCGATGCCGCCAGCATATGGGGGCGGACGGGTTCGGCAAGCCGACAAGTCGATGATTTTGCTTGCTTATCAGGAAGGCATGGCGCTTGCCGGATGGGCAGGCCATGATCCTGCTGTGAGCAGGGTGGGGGACCGTTGAACAGGATCTTCGTCGATGCCGATGCCTGTCCGGTGAAGGACGAGGTCTATCGGGTGGCCGACCGCTACCAGTGGCAGGTCGTGGTGGTGGCGAACATGTGGCTGCGCGTGCCGGATCATCCCCGGGTCAGCCGGGTGATCGTCGCCGAGGGCCCGGACGCGGCGGACGACTGGATCGTGGAGCATGCCGCCGAGGGCGACGTGGTGGTCACCGCCGACGTGCCGCTGGCCGATCGCTGCGTGAAGACCGGTGCCAGGGTGCTGGGGCCGGCCGGCAAGGCGTTCACGCCGTCCTCGATCGGCTCCGACCTGGCGATGCGCAACCTGATGACCTCGCTGCGGGAGACCGGCGAGATCCGTGGCGGCGGACGGCCGTTCTCCAAGGACGACCGCTCCCGCTTCCTGGTGGCCCTGGACAATGCGGTGCAGGCGATCCGCCGGACCGGCCGCTGAAGGAGGACGCGCCCGGTTGGCCGGGCGCGCTCCAGGCAAACGCGATCAGACCAGCGTGGTCTTCACCTCGTGGTTGCCGCGGATCGCATGGGAATAGGGGCAGACCACGTGGGCGTCCTTGATCAGCTTCTCGCCGGTGGCGCGGTCGACGCCCGGCAGGCTGACCTCCATGGAGATCTCCAGCCCGAACCCGCCGCCATCCTCGCGCGGGCCGATGCCGACGCTGGTGGTCACCTTGGCGTCGTCGCTGATCTTCACCTTCTGCTGGCCGGCGGTGAACTTCAGGGCGCCCAGGTAGCAGGCGGAGTAGCCGGCGGCGAACAACTGCTCCGGGTTGGTGCCGGGGCCGCCGCCCCCGCCCAGCTCCTTGGGCGTGTCGAGCTGCACGTCGACCTTGCCGTCCTCCGTCCGGGCATGGCCCTGCCGGCCGCCGGTGGCGGAGGCCTTGGTGGTGTACAGGATGGGCATGGATGTTCCTTTCGGTGGATGGGCGCCCTGACGCCCGCGCCTCCGATATAGCCGCTCTTCGCCGGGGGAACACCGTAAACTACACCGGCCGCGGCCGGGCGCTCATCCCAGGTCCGGGCCGAACAGCCGGTCGATGCCGGGCAGGGTCAGCCGGTGGGCCGTGTCCGCGCCCAGGCCGAGCGCGGCGCCCAGGTCCAGGACCAGCATTGGCGCACCGCCCGCACCATCGGCCGTCACGGTGACGCCGCGATCGCCCGCCCCCAGCGCCCCGTCGCCGTTGCTATCGAGCATGGCGAGCGTCACCACCCGGTTCTCGGCGCCCAGCCCGTCGCCGCCACGCAGGAGCAGACGGTCCTCGCCGCGGACGAAGTCCAGCACCAGGTCCTGCTCGTCGCCGTCCAGGAAGCCCCCGTCCCGGTAGGCGCGGAACACGAACAGGTCGGCGCCGCTGCCGCCGGCCAGGATGTCGGCGCCGGCGCCGCCCACAAGGAGGTCGTCGCCGCTGCCGCCGTTCAGCCGGTCGTCGCCCGCCCCGCCGCCCAGCTGGTCGTTGCCGGAATCGCCCAGGATGGTGTCGGCCTCCCGGCCGCCGCCGATCCAGTCGTTGCCGCTGCCGCCATGCAGCAGGTTGTCGCCAAGCAGGGCACGAAGATGGTCGTCGCCCGCCTCGCCATAGACCCGGACGCCGCCGCCCAGGATCTCCGCCTGATCGGCGCCATCGCCCAGCCGGATCTCGGCGTCGCCGAAGCGCTGGCTGCCGGTGCCCAGCCGCACCCAGTCGTCGCCATCCCCGGCCTGCACCGAACCGACACCGTCCTCGTCGAAGATCGCGTCGTCGCCCTCGCCGCCGTCCAGGATGTCCAGGCCCTGCCCGCCGGTGAGCACGTCCCGCCCGGCACCGCCGACCAGCGTGTCGTCGGCCAGCCCGCCGATCAGGCTGTCGTCGCCGGCCCCGCCCTCCAGCCGGTCCTGGCCGCCATCGCCGATCAGGACGTCGTCGCCCTCGCCGCCGCGCAGCAGGTCGTCCCGGCGTCCTCCGGTCACCAGGTCGTCGCCGCCCAGGCCCTCGATCACGTCGGCGCCGCCGCCGCCGGCCAGCATGTCGTCGATGCCGGTGCCGGTGATCGTGTCGTTGCTGGCGGCGCCCACCCGGTTGGCGCCGAACGGGCGCGGCACCGTCTGCACCGGGGCAGCGCCGGGGACCGGATCGATCCCGCTTCGAAAATCCTGGGCGGTCAGCCCGGTGACGCCGAACAGGATGGTGGTCACGGCGGCCGCACCCGGGTTGGCGGGAGCGAGCTGGATCACGGTCGAGCCGCAGATCTGGCCATCCAGGCTGGCGGAGCGGATGGTCACGCCCAGGTCGCCCTGGTCCAGAACGCCGTTCCGGTTGCTGTCCAGATCCGCGAACCCCCGGCCCTCGAACGCCAGCCGGTCCTGGCCGCGGGTGAAGTCGGCAATGGTCATCTCGCCGCCCGATGGGCGGAACAGGTCGGCGCCGGTACCGCCGGTCGCCAGCGACCGCTCGGCGAACCCCACCAGCGTGTCGTTGCCCTCGCCGCCGTCCATCCGCGCAAACGAGCCGGCGCCGAACAGCCGGTCGTTGCCGGCCTCGCCGCGAAGCTCGTTCCAGCGCCCGGTTCCGTCGATCCGGTCGTCCCCGCCCCCGCCCCAGGCGCGTGCGATGATCGAGGGGATCCCCAGGAAGTCCTCGTTGGCGAACGCGATCCGGTCGGCGCCGTCGCCGCCGCGGGCCAGTGCCAGCTGGGCCTCGACGGTCATCACGTCGTCGCCGCTGCCGCCGTCCAGATAGGCGGAGAACGCGTTCTCGGCATGGAAGCGGTCGGCGCCGCTATCACCCATGGCGATGGCGCCGTCGACCTTCTGCAGGAAGATCCGGTCGCTCCCGTCGCCGCCGCGGAGCAGGCCGCCGGCATCGCCGTCGGTCAGCACGTCGTCGCCGTCGCCGCCGTCGATGACGTCGTAGCCGTGCCGGTCCTCGATCCGGTCGTTGCCGGCGTCGCCGGACAGCCGGTCGTCGCCGTATTCCTCGCCCAGCAGGATCCCGCCGCTGTCCGGATCGGCAAAGCCGTCGCCCCCGATCACGTCGTTGCCGAGCCCGCCGCGGATGACGTCGTCGCCCGCTCCCCCGGCCAGGATGTCGTCGCCGGCTTCCCCCAGCAGGCTGTCCTGCCCGCCGCGGCCGGCGAGCACGTCGTCCTGCGCGGTTCCGAGGAGATCGTCGTTCTGGTCGGTGCCGGTGACACGCATGGCGAAGATCCGACTGCTAAATTTTCGTTAACCTTTATCTAGTGTCACTGACAGGCTCCGACCTGTCGAAAATGGTCGTAGGCTGGCTTTCGACACGAGTTCGACTTGTTCGGACAAGGGGATAAGCGACGGCCGCTCTCCCGGAAGGCCGCCGCCATGGGCGGACCTTCCGGGCAGGGCGCGCGGTCAGGCCTGCAGCGGCGAGAACAGCTGGTCGATGTCCTGCTCGGAGAAGCTCATGCTGCCGGCGGTCCCGGTGAGGATCCCGTCCACCAGCTGCTTCTTCTTCTGCTGCAGCTCGATCATCTTCTCCTCGACGGTGCCCGCCGAGATCAGCTTGTAGACGAACACCGTCTTGTCCTGGCCGATCCGGTGGGCGCGGTCGGTGGCCTGGGCCTCGACCGCGGGGTTCCACCAGGGATCGTAGTGGATCACGGTGTCGGCCCGGGTGAGGGTCAGGCCGGTGCCGCCGGCCTTCAGGCTGATCAGGAAGATCGGCACCTCGCCGGCCTGGAAGCGCTTGACCGGGGTCTCGCGGTCCTTGGTGCGGCCAGTCAGCTTGACGAAGTCGATCCCGAGCTCGCCCAGCATCTTCTCGATCAGGTCGAGCATCTCGACGAACTGCGAGAAGATGATGATCCGGCGACCGTTCTCGATCATGTCCGGCAGCATGCTCGAGAGCAGGTCGAGCTTGGCCGACTGGGAGAGGCCGAAGCCGTCGACCTTGTCCGACTTCAGGAGGCGCGGGTCGCAGCAGACCTGGCGGAGCTTGAGCAGCGCCTCCAGGATCGCGATGTTGGACTGCGAGATGCCGCGCTCGGCGATCTCCTGGCGGACCCTGGCATGCATCGCCAGGCGCACCGTCTCGTAGAGGTCGCGCTGCGTGTCGGTCAGGTCGATCTCGCGCATGATCTCGTTCTTCTCGGGCAGGTCCTGGGCGACCTGGTCCTTGGTGCGGCGGATCATGAACGGGCGGACGCGCGCCGCCAGGAGCTGCTGGCGCTCCTGGTTGCCGTCCTTCTCGATCTGGGTGCGGAACACCTTCCTGAAGTTCTCCCGATCGCCCAGGTAGCCGGGCATCAGGAAGTTGAACATCGACCAGAGCTCGCCCAGGTGGTTCTCGATCGGCGTGCCGGTCAGGCACAGCCGCTGGTCGGCCTTGATCTTGTAGGCGGTCCTGGCGAGCTTGG
Organism: Geminicoccus roseus DSM 18922; assembly: GCF_000427665.1. Taxonomy (NCBI): domain Bacteria; kingdom Pseudomonadati; phylum Pseudomonadota; class Alphaproteobacteria; order Geminicoccales; family Geminicoccaceae; genus Geminicoccus; species Geminicoccus roseus. Next base: position 1,166,879 of record NZ_KE386572.1, on the reverse strand, counting down.
TGGTCGGGTTCTTGATCGCCTGCGCCTCGTCCAGCACGACCAGCCGCCACTCGCGGGCGAGCAGCTCGTCGGCATCGCGCAGGAGGAGCGCGTAGGAGGTCAGGACCACGTCATAGTCCTGGATGTGCTCGAACAGATCGTGCCGGTCCTGGCCGTGCAAGACCAGCAGCCGGATGTTCGGCACGAACTTGCGCACTTCGGAGCGCCAGGTCGGGATCAGGCTGGTCGGCCCGACGATCAGCACCGGCTTGCCGAGCTTGCCCTGCTCCTTGAGCAGGGCGATGTGCGCCAGGGTCTGCAGGGTCTTGCCCAGGCCCATGTCGTCGGCCAGCACGCCGGAAATGTTCGAGTGGTGCAGGAACTGCAGCCAGTCGAGGCCCTGCTGCTGGTAGGGGCGCAGCTCCGCCTTGAGCTGCCGCGGCGGCAGGCATTTGGGCATCTCGCCGGTCGAGGAGAGCTGGCGGGCGACCTTGCGGATCGTCTCGCCGCCGTTCCAGGCCAGCGTGTTGGGCGGCAGCTCGTCCTCGAGCTGGATCAGCCGGGTCGCCTCGGCCTTGGTGAGCCGCAGCGTGCCGGTGTCGTCGACCTTGCCGGCGGCCAGCAGCTCGTAGAGCGAGCGCAGGATCGCCGCCAGCCGCTCGGCCGGGATCGGCAGGATCCGCCCGTCCGGCAGGTTGGCGTAGATCGGCTCCTCGCCCGCCTCCTCCAGGGCGGAGGGCGACATGCTTTCCGGGGCGCGCTCGAACAGTTCCAGGATCACCGGCAGGAGCGGCAGGCGCTCGCCGTCCACGTCGATCTCGACCTTGGCCTCGAACCAGTCGATGCCGCTCTCCACCACGTCCAGGTGCCAGCCATTGGTGACCTTGGCGACCCGGTACGGGTATTCCGGCGAGAAGGTGACCTTCCAGCCTTCCCGGGCCAGGCGCGGCAGCTCCTGGTGGTTGAACTGGACCCAGCGGAAGCTGAGATCGTCGTCCTCCTCGCCTTCCTCGAAGGTGAAGTCCTGCCGGCAGGTCGGATCGGCGAACTTGCCAAGGCCGGTGGGGCCGAGCGGCTGCAGGCCCAGCGCGTTCAGGCGCTCGACATAGGGAACCTCGAGCAGGGCGTCGCGGGCGATCACCAGCAGGCGGTTGTCGGAGACGTGGTTGATCTCGGTCTTGCCGTCCTGCCAGCCGATCTGCGCGCCGGCATAGTCAAAGGACAGCCGCAGGAGCGGCAGGTCGACGTCCTCGATCTCCTTGTTCCAGCCGAGCCCGCGCTGCACCTGGACGCGCGGGCAGTGCAGATGCAGCACCGGCGTCGGCGCAACCTCGATGCGCTCGCGCTTCTTCAAGGGTTCCGGCAGCGGGATGTCCGGCACGGCGGCCACCAGCTTCTGGCGGATCAGCCCGGCGGTGACGGCCGGCACGGCCGGCGCGTTGAGCAGGTGGCGGAGCTGGCGGACATCCAGGCCGGTCTCGACCTTGCCGACCACGCCGTTCTTCAGGTCGGCGTACCAGGGCTGCCCCAGGTTCAGGATGACCGTGTCGTCGTTGGCTTCCTGCAGTTCGCACAAGGCCCGCTGCTGGCCCTCGCCGTTGAAGCGCCAGACCACCTTGCCCGGCTGGTCCTCGCCAAAGGCGAGCGCCGGGTTGGTGGTGCTCTGCCAGTGGCAACGGCCGGTGGCGAGCATCATCCGCAGGATCTCGCCGTCGGTCTGCCCGGCCAGCCGGCGCACGTTGCCCGACACGCCCGACAGCATCCGGGCGATCACCTGGTCCTCGATGGTGACGAAGCGCGGGGCGTCGTCGCTGGCGATCTGGGCGATCGAGACCGGGTTGTCGCGCCCGTACATCCCGTCGCGCAGCCGGCGCGCCCGGATCGTGCGCACGCTCACCGGCTGGGCGACCCCCATGTCCCGCCAGGAGCGCTGCGCCGGCTCCAGGAGGTAGAGCACCACGTCGTTGTCGGAATCGCCGGCGCGCACGCTGCCGGTCATCGCCGCGAGCCAGGCCTCCAGTTCGCTGTCGATCGCGACCGTCTGCTCCTCGGGCTCCGGCGCGGCGGTCTTGTGCAGGGCGTGCAGCAGCAGCGCGACCGCATGCTCGCACTGGGTGTGGATCATGCAGGTGCAGGTCGAGGACACCTTCACCCGGCCGCCGCGCCCGTTCTGCACCTGGATCCGGACCAGGTACGGGACACGCCGGTCAGGTTCCTTCACCTTGCCGGAAATGGTCTTGCCGTCGCGCTCGACGTCGAGCTCGACAACCGTACCCTGCTCCTGGAGCGTTTCCCCGCGCTTCCAGGTTGCCGGATGATAGAGCCGCTCGAGGTCGGCACGAGAGAAGGGCAGCATGTTTGTTTTTTTGTCGTCAGCGCAGGTTGACGCTAAAGGTCCCCGGACCATCCGGAGCCCAGCTCATTGGGTCGATCGGGACACACTGTGGACGGGCGAATAGGCTGTTCCACGCATTCCGCGCGAAAGCGAATATCGATGTCCCACAAGCGAGCGAACGACGGGCCTAGATGAAACCAACTTCATCTCCGATCGACGGTCTCGTGCTGGTCGGAGACCAGTTCCGGCCAGCACTGGTGCGTTTCGGACACAGGATCGAGGCGGTTGAGCCGCAGTCCAGGGTCCGCGACGACCAATTCATCATTCCGGGATTTGTGGATTCCCACAGTCACGGCGGTGGAGGTGCCGACGTGATGGACGGGGCCGCGGCAGTCGCCCGGGTCGCCGACTTTCATCTCCGGCACGGGACGACGACGCTCCTGCCGACCACGGTGACCGCGCCCAAGGAGGAACTGCTCGCCGCCTTCGCGGGAATCGCGGAGGCGCGGCGCGACGGCTCGGCCATCCGCGCGGACTTGCCCGGCGTGCATCTGGAAGGGCCTTTCATCAATCCGGACAAGCTCGGGGCGCAGCCGCCATTCGCCATCCCGCCCGATCTGGAACTGTTCGACCGGCTGTACGATCGCGCACCGGTCATCGTCGCGACCATAGCACCGGAAAACGATCCGGGGCACCGATTGATCTCGCATATGTGCCATCGCGGCACAAAGGTGCAGATCGGGCACAGTCTGGCCAGCTGCGCGCAGTGCCGGGACGCGATGGCGGCGGGGGTCGCGGGCTTCACCCATCTCTTCAACGCGATGAGCGGGGCCGACCATCGCCGGCCGGGCGTGGCCGCGGCCGCGCTGGCCTTCGGCAGCCACGCCGAGATCATCCCGGACCTGCTGCACGTCGATGCGGCCATGCTGATGATGGCGCGCCGCGCCATCCCCGGCCTCTATGCCGTCACCGATGCGATGGCCGCGGCGGGCTGCCCGGCGGGGGCGTACCGGCTGGGTACTCATGATGTGATTTCCGATGGAAGCTCCGCCCGTCTACAGGATGGAACCTTGGCAGGCAGCATCCTCACGATGAATCGGGCATTCGCAAACTTTCTCGCACTGGGAATGCCGATGGTCGAGGCAGCGCAGCGCACGTCCACCATCGCCGCGCGCTATCTGGGGCTCGCCGACCGTGGTCGGATCGCGCCGGGTCTGCGCGCCGATCTGCTGGTGGTCGACGGGAACGGCAGGCTGCGGGAGATCTACTGCGGCGGCGTGCCGGTCGAGCCCGCGGCCGAATGACATGATGGCCAGCCCCCCTTGCCCAACAGGGCCGGAACCCGCCATATGCGCCCGTTCGTCCGTCAAGCCCCCCGGAGATCCTCTCTCCATGTCCCTCAAGCGCCGTCGTTCACCCAGTTCCGAAGCAGGTTTCACCCTGATCGAGCTGCTTGTCGTGCTGGTCATCCTGGGTCTGCTCGCAGCACTCGCCGGTCCACGCGTGCTCGGTTACCTGTCGAGTGCGCGCTCCGATACAGCCAAGCTGCAAATCGAGAACCTCGGCCAGGCCCTGGAGCTCTACAAGCTCGACAACGGCAACTACCCCACAACGGCGCAGGGGCTGGTGGCGCTGGTGACCGCACCTTCGGGTGCCAATTCCTGGCGCGGCCCCTACCTGACCAAGCCCGAGCTCCCGAAGGACCCTTGGGGTCGTGACTACGTTTATCGTTCCCCGGGCCAGCAGGGGCCCTACGATCTTGGCTCGCTCGGCTCGGACGGCACGCCGGGTGGGCAGGGCGATGCGGCGGACGTCGGCAACATCGCGCGCTGACCAGCGCCGGACCCGCCTGGTTCCGGCAGGGCAGGCCGGCTTCACCCTGATCGAGCTGCTGGTGGTGCTGGTGATCGTGGGGCTGGCGACCGGCTGGGTGGCGGTGCGCGCCGGCGTGTTCCTGGGCGGCGGGCTTGGCACCGCCACCGCGGATGCGCGCCGGGCGCTGATCAACTGCCGCGGCCAGGCGCGGATCGCCGGGATGCCCGTGCTGTGCAAGGTCGATCGGGTGGAACGCCGGATCGGCTCGGTCCGGCTGAAGGGCTCGCCGTCGCGGCTGGAGCTGGCCGGCGGGACCGAGAACGGCGAGGTCGTGTTCTACCCCAGCGGGGAGGCTTCGCCCGCACGGATCCTGATCGGGAAAGACGACCAGGCAATGCATCTCGAGGTCTCGGCCGTCACCGGCCGGGTGCACGTGTTGGAGGATGATGCGAGCTGAGACGGGAGCTGGGCCCGCCCGCCCGCCCGTGCGCCGCGACGGCACCGAGGGGTTCACGATCCTGGAGGTGCTGGTCGCGCTGACCGTGCTGGGCCTGGTGGTGGCCGTGCTGTTCGAGGGCATCGCCAGCGGCCTGCGGCGCGCGCGCTATGACGAGGGCCGCCTGGCGCTGGTCCTGCAGGCCGAGCAGGTTCTCCAGCGCATCGATCTGGACCTGGCGGGCGACCGGCCCAGCCAGAGCGGCGCCGAGGGCGACCTGCGCTGGCGCCTGGAGCGCATCCCGGTCCAGAACGCGCCAAGAAGCCCATTCCCGCCGGGGGCGGGGGACGAGGCCGCGGCCGAGGACGAGGAGGGCGAACTCCTGCTGGTGCGCTACGTGGTGACGGTCGAGGACGCCGAGGGCCGCAAGCTCGCGGTGGAGACCAAGCGGCTGCGCACCGCCACGACCAGCGGCGCGCCCGACCGGCCGCGCTTCGGCGAGCCCGATTCCGGATCGGAGGAATCCGGTCCGTCGGACTTCACCCTGCCGGAGCCGGGCGGCGGGTTTGACGAGGGCGAGATCGATGCGACGCCCTGACGCCGGCTTCACCCTGATCGAGCTGCTGGTGGCCCTGACCCTGCTGGCCCTGCTGGCCACGATCGTCACCCGCGCGCTCGGATCGACCAACCTCGCGATCGAGCGCGGCGGCGAGCGGGTGGACGGGGTGGTCGCCGCCATCGACCTGCAGCAGGTCCTGGTGCGCGAGATCGGGCGCGGCCGGCCGTTCGTCCCGGACCGGCGCGGCCGGCTGCAGCCGGTGTTCGAGGCGGAGCCGGAGCGGCTGCGCTTCATCGCGGTGCAGCCCGAAGGCCGCCCGCCCCCGGCGTTCACCCTGGTCGAGATCGCCGTCGACGACACGGCCGGCGACCAGCGGCTGGTCCTGCGCAAGGTGCCGATCGTCGGGGAAGCCGAGGCGGCGCAGGCGGCGCTGGACAAGGCGCCGGCCACCGTGCTGCACGAGGGGGCAAGCTACCGGCTGCGCTATTTCGGGGTCGCCAAGGCCGACGCCGCGCCGGCCTGGATCGACTTCTGGCCCAAGACCGCCCCCGACATCCCCCGCGGCGTCGCGCTGCGGATCGAGGGCAGCGACGATCCCGCCCTGCCGCCGGAGATGATCGCGACCTTCCCGGTGCCGGGGAGCGCCATCTGCGGCGAGGACCGCATCGATTGCCGCCTCCTGTCGGGGAGCGCGCTGTGATCCGGGACCAGCGCGGAACCGCGGTGCTCGTCGTGATATGGATGACCGGGGTGCTGGCGGTCATGGCGCTGGGATTCGCCGGCCGGGTCCAGGACGCCTCGCAGGAAGTGACCGCCGCCGAGGCGCGGCTGCGGGCCTCCGCCATGATCGATGGGGAACTCGCCCAGATGCTCTACCTGCAGCTCAAGAGCAGCGAGGAGCTCGGGGTGGCGGAGGATGACGACGAGGAGGATGGCGGCAGCGGCTTTGGCGATTCGCCGGACGAGGCCGAGGGCCTGCTCGCCGAAGACGGCCTGGACCAGGAGGACGGACTGTCGTCTCTGTCCGAGGGCCGCCAGACGCTGTCCTCCCTGACCGGGGACCAGGACGACGGGCTGGCCGAGGCTGCCGGGTTCGGGGAAGGTGGCGCCGGGGGGGACATGTCCGGCGACCTCGCATCCGGCGACGGCCTGGCCGGCGATCCGGCCGCCGTGGCACCCACCGGCATCGAGGCGGTGATGCGCTCCGGCAAGTTGATGACGAACACGGTGACATCCGACGAGGTCAGATTGAACCTGCAAGCCAAACCGGAAATGGGAAGGATCGACGTGAATCGTGGCGACCCGCGCGTGCTGCGCGCGCTGCTGGAGAAGGTCGCCGACCGGGCCGTGGCCACCCGCGCCATGGAGGCCACCGAGAAGGGCAGGGAACTGGCCGGCCGCGCCGGTGCCGTGATCGGCGCGGAGCCGCGGGCGTTCGTGAGCGTCGACGCCTGGCTGGCAGCCACCGGCATGGACCTGGCGACCGCCGAGAAGGTCCGTCCCTACGTGACCACCCATACCGGCGCTTCGGCCGTCAATCTCGCCTTCGCTCCGCAGGAACTGATCGACGTGATGCCGTTTCTCTCCCGCTCGCAGAAGGAACGGATCGCCAAGGCGCGGGAGGAGTCGCCAGACGCGCTCGACCGGGTGCTGGCCCAGATCGCCGCCGATCCCTCGACCGAGACCGATGGCGAGACCGATGGCGAGACCGGGGGCGGCGAGGCGGGCCGTCCGGTGATGCGGGTCACCGTCGAAGCGGTCGTGGACGGCGTGCTGCGCCGGACCGACCAGTTCGTCGTGGCGTTCGAGCCGGCCGGCGGCGCCAGCGGCAGCGGAGCCGGGCTGGAAGGCGAGCAGGAACCGGCGAACGCCTTCGGCCAGGACGACGAGGACGCGGCCGCGAGCCAGGCGCCGCTGCCCTTCACAATCCTGGACCGGCAGACCCTGGATACGGCGCCTCCGCTCCCCGCTGCGCCCGAATCGGCCGCCTTTGCCGCCGGACCGGCGGCGCCTGCGGCGGGAGCCGCGCCATGAGCGGCGTGCTGCTGGCCGACCCGCAGCCGGCCGGGGGGCTTGGGCGGTTCTGGCGCTGGTGGACCAACGAGCTGGGCGCGCTCCTGCCGCATCGGCGCCGCGACCCGGTGCTGCGCAAGGCGGTCATCCTCCTGTTCGACGGCATGGGCTTTAGGGCCATGGTCCGGCGCGGCACGGCCAGTGCCGCCGATCTCGGCCGCCTGGACCTGCCCAGGCCCAGCCGGATCGACGTGAAGCGCGGGATCGCCAACCCGCGCCTGGTGCCGGACGAGCAGTCGATCGAGCTGGCCCGGCGCATCCGCAAGAGCGGCCTTCCGGTCGTGCTGCGCCTGCCCGCCACCGAGGGACTGGTTTCCCGGGACGAGCTTCCCGCCGCCGCCGAGCGCCACCTGCAGGAGGTGCTTGCGCACCGCGTGGACGTGCTCACGCCCTGGACCTCGGACCAGGTCGCCTATGACGCACGCGTGATCAGCCGGTCGGGCGAGACCGGGCGGATCCGGATCGAGGCGACCTTCGCCCCGCGGGAGACCATCGAGCGCCTGGCCGCCACGCTGGCCGGGTTCGAGATCCAGCCCGCGGCGGTCGACGTGGCGGGCACCCATACCGACGAGTTGCCCCGGATCGACCTGCTGCAGGGCAAAGGCGCGCCGCGCTCGCGCTGGTGGATGATCGCGCTGGCGAGCGTGGCGGTGGTGCTGCCGGTGCTTTCCGCCGTGCTGTTCTACGATGTCTGGCAGCGATCCTCCCTGGTCGAGGAACGCCATCAGCAGGAACTCCGCCTGATCGAGCGCAAGAACGAGGCCGATCAGGCGCAGTCGCAGCGTCTGCAGGCGCTGGCCGACGCCAACTTCCTGAACGCGCGCAAGGCCGAGCGGCCATCCTCGCTGGTGGCGCTGGAGATCATCGCCCGCGAGCTGCCCGACGATGCCTGGCTGTCGCGCTTCGAGCTGGCGGGGAACCGGATCACCATCACCGGCGAGGCCAGCGAGGCGCCGCGGGTGCTGGCGCTGATCGGCGCCGACGCGCGCTTCGGCAACGCCGCGCTGGGCAATTCCAGCACGCGCGGGCCGTCCATGGCGCCGGAACTGTTCGGCCTGCCCGTGGACCGCTTCACCCTGACCGCCCTGCTGGCGCCCGATGCCGAGATCCGCCCGCTCGGTCCCGACGGCCAGGAGGCCGGGTCGGGCGCGCCGGTGGTCGAGGTGGATCCGGCCGCGCCGGCCGAAGGAGACGCCCCATGAACGCGCTCCTGGCGAAGCCCGCCGTGGCGCGCGCCCTGGCGCTGGGCGTCCTGGCCGGCGTGATCGTGCTGGCCGTGGCGATGGTGGCGGTGCCGCTCTGGCTGATCGACCGCCAGCACGACAAGCTGGCCGCGTCCGAAGAGCGCCTGAAGCTGTCCTACAACGACCTGGCGAACCGGACGCGGGTGGCGAAGATGCAGGTCGTGCCCGACGTCCAGGGCACCATCGAGGCCCAGAGCCCGTCCTTGGCCGGCGGCATCATCCAGGAGATGACCGGCAACGCCGTGCTCCTGTCCGGCGGCGAGCTGCGCTCGGCCGAGCTTCTGCCGACCCGGGAGGAGGACCGGTTCGTGGCGGTGCCGATCCGGGTCACCTTCACCGGGGATTCGGTGATGCTGCGCGAGTTCCTCTACCGGGTGGAGACCTCTTCCCCGGTCCTGGTGGTCGATCGGCTGGACATCACCGCCGAGCAGAGCCCGGACGACGCTGCGGCCGGCTGGCGCGGCGACATCCAGGTCGCGGCGGAGATCGTGGGCTGGATGCGTGCGGCGGGACCGCGGTCATGAAGGGTATCAGCCCCCTCACCCTCGGCCTGATCCTCCTGGCGCTGCCGGTCCTGGCCTGGCTGTGGTGGACATCGGAGGATGCAGAGGCGCCCGTCGGCGCGGTGCAGCGCGATCCCGGCACGGCCGTGGCGCCGGCACCCGGCCAGGAGGCGGCGCCAAGGGTCCTCCGGCTGCCGCCGATGGAGGCGTTCTCGGTGATGGTCGACCGCCCGCTGTTCGCCGCTACCCGGCATCCGCTGGCGGCGTTCGAGGAGCCGCCCCCGGTGCTGGAGGAGGAGGTCGACCTGCCGCCGCCTCCGCCGGAAGACAACATCGCCGACCGCTACCGGCTGATCGGCACGGTCGAGGAGGACGGCCGGATCTTCGCGCTCCTGGCCGGCAGCAGCGGCACCTTCGTGCGGGTGCGCCGCGGCGACCGGGTCGAGAACTGGACCGTGAGCGCGATCAACCGCCAGCGGGTGCTGATGGTGAACGGCGACCGGGCGACCGAGCTGATGCTGGTGCCGGAGGGCCTGCGCTGACGCGGCATGCCTGCCGGCGCTCCCGGGCCGGCAGGCTTGAGGCACGCCCGGCGGGCGCGGCCGGGCAAGCGGCCGGTCAGCCGCCGAAGCTCACCGCCTTGAACCGGCGGGTCTGCTCGGTGAGCGCCAGCTCGGTGGGGAGCCGCTCCATCGACGAGGCGCCATAGAAGCCGTTGCAGTTCCGGGTCCGCGACAGGACATATTGCGCGTCCTCCGGCGCGGAGATCGGGCCGCCATGGCAGAGCACGATCACGTCCTTGCGGACCCGGCGCGCCGCCTCCGCCCACTGGTCGATCAGGCCGGGCGTGTCCTCCAGCTTCACCGCGGTCTCGGCGCCGATCGAGCCGCCGGTGGTCAGCCCGAAATGGACGACGATGATGTCGGCGCCGGCCTTGGTCATCGCCACCGCCTCGTCCTCGTTGAAGACATAGGGGGTGGTGAGCATGTCCTGCTCGTGGGCGGCCTTCACCAGGTCGACCTCCAGGCCATAGCCCATGCCGGTCTCCTCCAGGTTCACCCGGATCCGCCCGTCGAACAGGCCGACCGTGGGAAAGTTCTGGATGCCGGAAAAGCCCAGGTCCTTCAGGTCGCGCAGGAACTTGTCGCGGATCATGAACGGGTCGGTGCCGTTCACGCCGGCCAGGACCGGGGTGTGCTTCACCACCGGCAGGACCTCGCGCGCCATCTCGACCACGATGTCGTTGGCGTTGCCGTAGGACAGCATCCCGGCGAGCGAGCCGCGGCCGGCCATGCGGTACCGGCCGGAATTGTAGATCACGATCAGGTCGATGCCGCCGGCCTCCTCGCACTTGGCGGACAGGCCGGTGCCGGCGCCGCCGCCCACGATCGGGATCTTCCTGGCGATCAGGTCGGCGAAGCGCTCGAGCAGCGCGGAACGTTCGAAACGGGGCATGGGGTCTGTTCTCTATCCTGCGATGTCGTGGAAGGCGTCGACCAGGGCCTGGGCGAAGGCCGGATCGTTCAGGGCGTGCGGCAGCTCGATCAGGCGGCGGTTCGGGGCCTCCTGCCAGTCATCGCGGATCGCCTGGAACAGGGCCAGGTCCGCGGCCGGATCGTGGAACGGCATGTCCGGCACGTCGATCATGGAAACGCCGCCGGTGGGCAGGAGGAAGCGCACCGGCCCCTCCATGCGGTTGATCTTGGCGACGATCCACGCCCCGATCCGGGCATTCTCCTCCGGAGTCGTGCGCATCAGCGTCACGGTCGGGTTGTGGACATAGAGCAGCCGGCCCTCGAACTTCTCGGGCACGCTCGCGCGCGGGCCGAAATTGACCATGTCCAGAGCGCCCACCGAGCCGACCCATGGCGTGCGGGTCCGGATGATCGCGTCCAGCCGTTCCGGCCCGGCGCTGAGCACCCCGCCGACCAGCTCGTCGGCGATCTCGGTGGTGGTGACGTCGATCACGCCCCGCACCAGCCGGCTGTCGACCAGCTTCTCCATCGCCTGGCCGCCGGACCCGGTGGCGTGGAACACCAGGCAGTCGAACTCGTTCTCCAGCGCCTTGGTTACCGCCTGCACGCAGGGCGTGGTCACCCCGAACATGGAGAGCGCCAGCGCCGGCTTGTCGGCGACCACCGGGATGGGATGCTGTATCATGCCCGCCAGGGCATGGGCGGCGTTGCCCAGCACGGTCCGGCTGATCGAGTTGATCCCCTGCACGTCGGTCACGGCGCTCATCATGCAGATGTCCGAGCCGAGGACATAAGGACGCACGTCGCCCGAGCCCAGCGTGCTCACCATGAGCTTGGGCGTTCCCACCGGCAGGGCGCGCATCGCTGCGGTCACGATCGTGGTGTTGCCGGAGCCGCCGGCACCGATCAGGCCGCCAAGGTCCGCCCTGGCCTGGACAAACGCCGCGAATGCCTCGGCCATCGCCGCCACGGAGCGGCCGCGGTCGCCGGTGAAGACCGCATCCGGCCCGTCCGGATGGCAGGCCGCGACCTTCCGCGCGGCGACGTCGGCGCCCGGGTCGGGCGCTGCCGTGCCGACGTCCACCAGGACCGTCGCCACGCCGGCCGCCTCGATCAGGTCGCGCATGTAGCGCAGTTCCGGACCCTTCGTGTCGAGGGTGCCTGCGACAAAGGCTTTCTTCACCCGGTTTGCCTCCCTGTTGCCGATCGATCAGATAGCCGTGAGCAGCGACAGGCGGAAGCGCCAAACACGCTTCTGGAAGTTGACAAGCCGATGGGGTCATGATCGACTGAGGTCAGTTGGCAACAAGGAAAGGAGGTGATCCGATGTCGAGCGTTCGGGTATCCGTTACGGCTGTGGCGATGTCGGTCACGTTCTTCAAGAGCAACTGACATCACTTGAGCCACTCCCGGAACAGGGTACTGGCGCAGTATCTCGGGCAGGCCGCTTCCGTTAGGAGGCGGCCTGTTCGTTTGTACAATATTTTCTACAGCAGATTCTTACCTTCGGCGGGTCCGGAGCATCCGGCTCAATCGGCCAGGCCGAACAGGCGCACCCGCTCCATCTCGTAGTTGATCTCCGGGTTGTAGGGCTGCACCGGCAGGGTCAGGCTGGCCACGGTCAACTGGCCGATCGCGGCCTTGAGCTGGTAGCTGGCGTTGACGGCGCTCGCCCGCGCCCGCACCAGGTTGGAGCGTGCCTGGAACAGGTCGTGCTGGGCATCCAGCACGTCCTGGACGGTGCGCAGGCCCAGGTTCGCCTCCCGCTCGACCCCGCGCAGCGCCAGCGCGCTGGACTGGGCCTCCAGGTCGAATGCCTGTACCGCAGACTTCGCCGCCTCGATCAGGGTCCAGTAGGTGCGCACGTCGCGGCGGACCTGGTAGGCGGCGCTCTCCTGCTGGCTCTGCAGCTGCCGGACCGTCTGGTTGGATTCGCGGACCTGCGCCGAGACGAGGCCGCCCTGGAACAAGGGCACCGTCAGGGTCACGCCGACCTGCGCGCTCTGCTGGTCGTAGAAGGCCGGGTTCGGGTCGTCCGCGTAGTTGAGCTGGCCGACCAGGTCGACGCTCGGCAGCAGGCCGGCGAACGCGACGTCGACATCCGACCTGGCGGCGTCGACGTTCAGGCTGGCGCGGCGGATGTCCGGATTGCTCTGCGCCAGCGCATAGGCCTGTTCCAGGTCGCCCGGCAGGTCGGTGAGCGGCTCCGGGTCGGAGAAGGTCTGCGGAAGCGGCCCGACCACCTGCTCGTAGGTCGCTTCCGATTCCGCAAGGTCGGCCCGCGCCTGGTCCTGATCGGCGCCGGCCCGCGCCAGCCGGGCCTTGGCCTGGACGACATCGGTCTCCGCCACCGCCCCCAGCTCGAACCGGCGCTGCGTGGCCTTGAGCTGGCGAGTGAGCCGGTCGTGGTTGGCGGCCGATTCGGTGGTCAGCCTCCGGTCCCGCCAGACGGCGACATAGGCTCTGGCTGCGCTCGCCAGCACGTTCTGCTCGACCGAGACGAGGTTGGCCTGACCGGCCCGGACCCGCCGCTCCGCTCCTTCCAGCCGCGCCTGGGTGGCGCCGCCGGCATAGAGGTTCTGCTTGAGCGCCAGGGTGGCGAAGGTCGAATCGGCGTCCTGGGTTTCCAGGATCCGCTCGTACTCGGAAAAGTCGAAGCCGGGCGCGGAAGGGAAGTCGAAGGCGCTGCTCTGCTTGCCGCGCGTCACCTGCCCCTGGAGGGTCGCGGTGAGGTTGGGGTAGTAGCCGGCCCGGGCCTGGGCGACCCGGGTGTCGGTCGCCCGCAGCGCCGCCCGCTCCGCCGCCAAGTCCGGATTATGTAGATAGGCCTCGACCAGCGCGTCCCTGAGCGTGTCGGCTGTCGCCATAGTCGACGGCAGGAGGAAAAGGCCAAGGAGAAGCAAAGGCGGGGTCGCCCGTCGCTTGTTCATGATCCTTCCACCGCTCCCAAGCCGGTCATTTCCCAGGTGGAGACCAGCCGGGCGACACAGTTCCAGTGAAAACGGGACGATCAGAGCCGCAGATCGAGCCGTGCCAGCCCGCGGACGATCACCCCGTCCTGCCGCTCCAGCGCCGCCACGTCCAGCCGCGGCAGGCGGCGCGCCAGCAGGGCGAACGTGGCTTCCGCCTCGATCCGGGCCAGCGGCGCGCCGATGCAGCTGTGGATGCCGGCGCCGAAGGCGAGCTGGCGCGCGGCTTCCCGGCCGAAATCGAGCCGGTCCGGATCGGGGAAGACCCGGGGGTCGCGGTTGGCGGCGCCCAGGCCGAACCCCACGGTCTGGCCCTTGCGGATCATGGTGCCGCCCAGTTCGGCATCCTCCAGCGCATAGCGGAACGCGATCTGCTGCGGGCTGGTGAAGCGCAGCAGCTCGGCCACCGCGAGCGGCATCTCCACCTGGCCGGCCCGCAGTCGGGCATGGGCCTCGGGCGCCTCCGACAGCGCCAGCAGCCCGTTCGCCACCAGCTGCGCCGAGGCCTCGTGCCCGGCGAACAGGAACAGGATGCAGGCCGAGAGCAGTTCCTCCTCGCTCAGCCGTCCGTCCTGGTCGCGGGCCTCGATCAGCAGGTCGAGCAGGTCGCCGCGCGGCTGGCGGCGGTGCATCTCCACCAGGTCGGCGAAATAGGCGGACAGCTCCACCGCCCGTTCCGCGCCAATGCGGATGCTTTCCTCGGTACGGATCACGTCCAGGGCGGCGGTGATCGCCCGCACCCAGTCGCGGATCAGCGGCCGGTCGCCTTCCGGGACGCCCAGCAGGTCGCTGACCACGTCGATCGCCAGCGGGTAGGCGAACTCGCCCACCATGTCGACCACGGTCCCGGCCGGCAGCTGATCGACCATCCGCGCCGCCAGCCGCTCGATGGCCGGGCGCTGGCCGGCCACCGCGCGCGGCGCGAACACCGGTGCCGCCAGCCGGCGCAGCCGGCCATGGTCGGGCGGGTCCTTGAACAGCATCCAGTGCGAGATCATCGCCATCAGCGGCCGCTCATGGGCCGGCACCGGCGGCAGGGCTTCCGGCGGCAGGAGCCTGGCGATCTCCCGGCCGAACCGGTTGTCCTTCAGTCCGGCCGACACGTCGGCATGGCGGCTGACGAACCAGAAGCCCCAGAAGCCCGGCACCGGCGCCGAGGACCAGGCCACCGGCGCGGTCTCGCGCAGTCGCGCATAGGTCGGATAGGGATCCGCCCGGTTCTCGGCGGCGAGCGGATGGAATAGCGTGACCGGCATGGCGGGCAGTCAATCAGCACCCGCCCCTTCCCGCAACCGATGGATCCTCATGCGACTGCTCGCGATCAGCGACCTGCATCTGGGCAGCCCCACCAACCGCGACGCCCTGGCTGAGCTCGGAGACTATCCCGAGGACTGGCTGATCGTCGCCGGCGACGTCGCCGAGAGCTTCCAGCGCATCGGCGACGGCCTGGCCGCCCTGCGCCGGCGCTTCGCCAAGGTGATCTGGGTGCCCGGCAACCACGAGCTCTGGTCCCTGCCTGGGATCGAGGGCGAGCTGCGCGGCGAGGCGCGCTACCAGGGCCTGGTCGACCTCGCCCGCGCCCAGGACGTGCTCACCCCGGAGGACCCGTGGCCGATCTGGCACGGGGAAGGGGGGCCGGTGCGGATCGTGCCGATCTTCACGCTCTACGATTACAGCTTCGCTCCCCCCGGCCTGGCGCCCGCCGAGGTGATCGCCTGGGCCGGCGAAACCAACATCCACCCGGTCGACGAGGTGCTGCTGCATCCGGACCCGCACCCCAACCGCGTCGCCTGGTGCCGGGACCGCCTGGCGCGGACCGAGGCCCGGCTGGCGGCGCTGGAGCCGGGCCTGCCCAGCATCCTGGTGAGCCACTGGCCGCTGCGCGAGGATCTCGTGCGCATCCCGCGCGTGCCCCGCTTCGCGCCCTGGTGCGGCACCACCGCGACCCGGCACTGGCCCGAGCGCTTCGGGGCAATCGCCTGCGTCTATGGCCATCTCCATGTCCGCGGCCGGCGCTGGCTGGACGGAATCCGCTTCGAAGAGGTCTCGCTGGGCTATCCGAGGCAGTGGCAGCCCGAGCGCGGGATGGCCGCCTATGTCAGGCAGATCCTGCCGCTGGTGGCCGAGCCGGAAGCTCCTTGAGCCGATTGGTGGCGTCGGTGCAGCGGATCTCCAGCAACGCCTCGGGCGCCAGCGCCAGGGCCAGGGCAGCCCGGTAGCGCGGGTCGGGACGCAGGCGGTGCAGCCGCCAGACCGCCGGCGCCGCCCCTTCGATTCCGCCCATGTCGACGGCGCCGTCGCCCGGCGGCACGATCAGGCGCTCCAGGGGCAGGGACAGGCCGCCGCCATGGGCCTTGGCGACCGCTTCCTTGCCGGTCCAAAGCGCCACCAGCGCCTCCTGCAGAACCGTGCCCTCGAGCCCCACCAGCCGCGCGCGCTCCACCGGCGCCAGCAGGTCGTGGAGCAGCGACGGGGTGAACTCGCGCCGGTCCAGCGGCTCCACGTCGATCCCCAGCGCCTCGACCGGGGCGAACGCGCACAGGGCGAGGCTGCCGCTATGGGCGAGGCTGACGGCTACAGGCGCCGGCGGATCGGCCAGGAACGGCTTGCCCGTTGCCGTGCGGGCGAAGTGCAGGCGCTCTGGCGGCAGTTGCAGATGGTCGGCCAGCACCAGACGCGCGAGAACATGAGCGGCGGCATGAAGGCGGCGCGCTTTTTCAACCAAGAAGCGTTCATTTCGCTTTTGTTCGGCCGCTTCCAGGAAGATCGGTAGTCTGTCGGCGCTGTTCCTGTCGAGCAAGTCGACATCGCAGAACACTACATTCGCGACGATCTTGGCGGAAATTACAGGTTTCACGCAACCGTGGCCCATGATACGTCTTAGCCTGAGGTGTGCTGAAGCCTTAATCGCAGGGGGTGCCACGAGACCATGGCGATCAAGCTCGACAGGGATGTTCGGCGCGTAGTGGTGCTTGGAGGAGATCACCCTCGGCGCCGGGTCTACGATGCCGACCGGGATTCCCGCTAC
Source organism: Geminicoccus roseus DSM 18922 (assembly GCF_000427665.1). Lineage (NCBI taxonomy): Bacteria > Pseudomonadati > Pseudomonadota > Alphaproteobacteria > Geminicoccales > Geminicoccaceae > Geminicoccus > Geminicoccus roseus. The sequence continues at coordinate 1,150,463 of NZ_KE386572.1, read as the reverse complement.
GACGACGACGAGGGCATTCGCGTCACCGTGCTCCATCGCGACCAGCATGGTCGTCTGGTGGGTCGCGAGCGCTACGAGAGCGAGGGCGAGCGGCGGCGCAAGAAGCAGTCGGCGATGCTCAAGCCGATCGAACGGGTGCTGCGGCGGGCGATCAAGTTCGAGGCGCGCCTGCTCAACGACTATCTCGGCCGCCACGAGCGCTCCAACAGCAAGAAGCGCGACGGCTGGATCAAGGACCTGTCGGACAACGTGCGCCGATCGATCCGCAAGTCCAAGCCCCGCTACATCATCCGCGGCCGTGACTGAGCCCCGCCGCTCGCGCCGCGGCAAGTCAGCACCAGGAGAAGATTCGATGGCAGACAGCAACGTCGTCGAGAAGGTCGAGGCGAAGGACATCTCGCCCCCGGAGCCGACCAGCAGCGAGATGGTCGTGATCGACATGGGCGAGCACAGCCGCCGGCGCGTGAGGAAGCTGCGCCGCGGCGAGGGCCGCCTCATGGAGAAGGTCGAGGACACCCTGGCCGATCTCGAGGAGCAGGGCGTCATCGAGGCGGCGACCCAGCGCGTGATCATCGTGGTCCGGCAGGAGCCCAGCCTGGGCGGGCTGTTCGGCGACGATGACGACGATGACGATGACGACGACGACTGATTGACCGCGACTGATTGATGCCGGGGCCGGGGCGGCGCCCGGCCGACCCGTCGGCTCTGGTTTTTCGAACGTGCGGATCGAGAGATGATGGCCGATGTGCCGATGGACAGGGCCGCTGGCGAGCGCCCGCGGCGGCTGTCGCGGGTGGCATGGCTCATCGTTCTCGTGGCCTGCGCCGGGATTGCCGGCGCCGCCTTCTACCGGTTCGATCCGTTCGGCAGGAAGGTCGCCGCGGTGGCGGCGGCCCCGCCGCCGGTGGCGGTGACGCTTGCGGCGGTGGACCATGCCGAGATCCAGGACCAGCTGACCTTCGCCGCCAGCGTGACGGCGCTGCGCCGCATCACGATCTCGCCCTACACCAGCGGCCACATCACCGACATCCTGGTGCTGGAGGGCGCCGAGGTGACCGCCGGCCAGCCCCTTTACCGCCTGGACGACCGCACCGCGCAGGCCGAGCTCGCCCTGGCGCAGGAGCGGGTCGATCTCAACCGCGCCAAGGTGCAGCGCGACAGCACCCTGCAGAGCGAGGGCTTCCTGGCCCAGGTGTCGCTCGGCGCCACCCAGGCCGATCTCGCCGAATCCGAAGTCGACCTGCAGCTCAAGCAGCTCAATCTCGATCTGCTGACCATCCGGGCGCCGTTCGCCGGGCGGCTGGAGCGCCACCAGGTGGCGCTCGGCCAGTACGTGACGCCCGGCACGGCCATGGTCGACCTGGTCGATCCCGACGATCTGGCCGCCGACATCCAGGTGCCCGAGCGCCTGCTCGAGCAGGTGAGACAGGGGGCGTCGGTCACCTTCCAGAGCAATGCCTCCGGCCAGACCTTCGACGGCGACGTGATCTTCATCTCCGCGGTGATCGACCCCTCGACCCGCACCTTCGCCGTGCGCACCAGCCTGAAGGACCCGGAGAAGCAGCTCCGGCCCGGCCTGTTCGGCAGCCTGCGTCTCGCCACCGGGGCCCGGCGCAGCACCCTGGTGGTGCCGGAGGAGGCGCTGATGCAGCAGCTCACCGGTGCCTCGGTGTACCGGGTGGCCGACGGCAAGGCGCATCTCGTCCAGGTCCAGACCGGCACCACGGCGGCAGCCGGGGTGGAGATCACCCATGGACTGGAGGCAGGTGACCAGGTGGTGACCTCCGGGCAGTTCCGACTGCGCGACGGCGATGCCGTGCAGCCGCAGCCGGCGGCCGGTTCATGAACCTCTCGGCGGTCTGGATCCGCCGGCCGGCCCTCACCATCGTCGTGAGCCTGATCCCGGCGATCCTCGGCCTGTTCGCGCTGACCCGGATCGAGATCCGCGACCTGCCGCGCTTCGACATCCCGATGATCCAGATCGTCACGGCCCTGCCGGGCGGCGCGCCGGACCAGATCGCCAGCCGCATCACCGTGCCGATCGAGCAGGCGGTCGCCACCGTGGGCGACGTGGACACCGTGATCTCGCGCAGCGAGGCCGGCCTGAGCTCGGTCCAGGTGACCTTCCAGTTCGGCACCGATTCGGTGCGGGCGTCGAACCTGATCCAGTCCAGCATCAGCCAGATCCAGGGGCAGCTGCCCGCCGATGCGCAGCGGCCGATCATCTCGCGCCTGAGCCTGGACAACGTCCCGGTCCTCTATCTGTCCCTGTCCGGCGAAGGGATGTCGGACGTCGAGCTCAGCGACCTGGCCGCCCGGGTGGTGGTGCCGCAGCTCTCCACGGTGCCGGGGGTCGGCAGCATCCAGGTGATCGGCGACCGCCGCCCGGTCATGGCGGTGACGGTCGACCCGCTCGACCTCCAGGCCATGGAGGTGTCCGCCGGCGACATCGCCGCCGCCATCCAGCAGCGCAACGCCGACGTGCCGGCCGGCGACATCACCAGCGAGATCGGGCGCACCAGCATTCAGATCGGCGGTCAGACCCATCCGGTGGAGAGCGTCGCCGATGTCGTGGTCCGCCGCAGCGGCAGCCATGTCGTGCAGCTGCGCGACGTGGGCGACGTCCAGATCGCCGGCGAGAACAGCGCCACCCGGGTGCGGATCGACGGCAAGTCGGCCGTGGCGCTGGGGATCATGCGCCAGTCGACCGCCAACTCCCTGGTGCTCGCCCAGGCGGTTCGCGACACCATCCCGCAGATCCAGGCCGTGCTGCCCAGCGGGGTCAATGTGGGGGTGGCGTTCGACACCACCCTCTCGATCAGCGCCTCGCTCGACGAGGTCCGCGACACGCTGCTGATCGCCATCGGCCTGGTGATCCTGGTGGTGTTCGCCTTCCTGGGCTCGCTGCGCTCCTCGCTGATCACCCTGGTCACGATCCCGCTCTCGCTGCTGACCACGGTGGTGTTCATCTATTTCGCCGGGTTCAGCTTCAACACCTTCACCCTCCTGGCCTTCATCCTGGCCATCGGCCTGGTCGTCGACGACGCGATCGTCGACGTGGAGAACGTGCAGCGCCACATCGACGAGGGCCTGTCGGCGGTGGACGCGGCCTTTGTCGGCAGCGCCGAGATCGGGTTCGCCATCGTCGCCACCACCATCACCCTGGCGGCGCTCTACGTGCCGATCGGCCTGGCGCCGGGCATGCTGGGCGCGCTGTTCCGGGAGTTCGGGCTGACCCTGGCCTTCGCCGTGCTGATCTCGGGGGTGATCTCGCGCACGCTCTCGCCGATGATGTGCTCGCGCCTGCTGCGCCCCACCCACGGCAATCTCTATTCGCGCACCGTCGACCGGCTGTTCGACCGGCTGGTCCACCACTACCGCAGCCTGCTGGGGGGCCTGCTCGGCTCGCGCCTGGCGATCGGGGTCGTGGCGATCACCGTGCTGCTCGTGGGCGGGCTCGCCGCGGCGAGCCTGCAGGGCGAGTTCGCGCCGAACGAGGACGAGGGCTATCTCCTGGTCCAGCTCGATGCCCCCACCAACGCCACCGCCGACTATCTGGTCCAGAACGCCGCCGCGGTGGAGAAGGTGTTCGACACCGTGCCGGAAAAGAGCGGCTCGCTGATCATCCTGGGCATCCCCGCGACCAACCAGGGCTATGCCTTCCTGCTCCTGGAGGACTGGGAGGAGCGGACCCGCTCGGCCAAGGAGATCGGCGATTCGATCCGGGGCGACCTCGCCAGGATCCCGGGCCTGGCGACCACGCTGATCCCGCCCGACCCGCTGAGCGGCGCCCAGGCGCAGCCGCTCCAGCTCGTGATCAAGGGGCCGATGGGCTACCAGGCCCTGGCCAGGGTCGCCGACCGGATCCTGGCCAAGGCGGAGAACGATCCGGCGATCGCCGCGGCCAGCGTCGACCTGCGCTTCGACCTGCCGCAGATCGACCTGGACATCGACGAGGCGCTGGCGGCCGATCGCGGCGCCGACATCCAGTCGATCGCCGGGTCCCTGCGCATGCTGTTCGGCGGCTACGACGTCGACCGCTTCTCCTGGAACGGGCAGCTCTACAAGATCCAGCTCGAGCTGGCCCGCGCCTATGCCGAGCGGCCGGACAGCATCGGCCTGGTCGGCGTGCGCGCCAGCGACGGCAGCCTGGTGCCGCTCGACACCTTCGTCACCGTCGCCACCAGCGCCGGCGCCAGCTTCCTGCCGCGCTTCAACCAGCTGGCCTCCGCGCAGATCTCCGCCGATGCCGGCCCCGGCTTCAGCACCGGCTCGGCCCTGGACCGGCTGACCCAGCTGGCCCGGGCGGAGCTCGAGCCGGGCATGCAGATCGACTACAACGGCGCGTCCCGCCAGCTGAAGCAGGCCAATGCCGCGGACGGGGCGGTGTTCCTGCTGGGGATCGTGTTCATCTTCCTGACGCTGACCGCCCAGTTCGAGAGCTTCCGCGATCCCTGCATCGTGCTGCTGGTGGTGCCTTTGTCGGTGGCCGGCGCCATCGTGGCTCTGGCCCTGTTCGGCGGCTCGCTCAACGTCTACAGCGGCATCGGCTTCATCACCCTGGTCGGCCTGATCGCCAAGCACGGCATCCTGATCACCGAGTTCGCCAACCAGCTGCGCGACCGCGGCATCGAGTTGCGCGAGGCGGTGATGGAATCGGCCGCCTTGCGCCTGCGGCCGATCCTGATGACCACGCTCGCGATGGTGCTGGGCAGCGTGCCGCTCCTGTTCGCGCAAGGCGCCGGCGCCGCCAGCCGGATGAATATCGGCCTGGTTCTGGTCGGCGGCCTGCTGATCGGCACCCTTCTGTCGCTGTTCGTGGTGCCGGTGGTCTACACCCTCCTGACCCGCAAGGTGCGCCGTCCCCATGCCGACATCAGCGAAGGGGCGCATGAGCGGCTGGAGAAGATGGGGCTAGGCTGAGGCGGCCTCGTGCAGCCGCCGGGCGATCGCCTGGACCGGCAGGTCCGCCTGGTCGTCCGGCACCACGCTCGCCAGCATCAGCCGCTCCCCGGCCCCGCTCACCGAAAGCACCGGCCCCCCGGCATTGGCGCCTGCCAGCGCCATGTACCAGGTGGCTTGTCCGTGCGGACCCGACGGCAACGTGGCCCGGCCGCCGTTGCTGACGGTCAAAGGCGGCCGCGCCATCGACCGCCGGGTTTCGGCGGCAAGGGTGCGCGGAAGCTCGGCCAGCGCAGCACCGGCTTCCCCGGCGGCCAAGCCGGCCGAGACCAGGGCGCGCGCCTGGCGCGCACGCTCCCAGTAACCGGCGGCATCCGGGGTAGGGGTCACGAGGCTGGACAGGGCGAACCACGTCTCGCCGGCCAGGGGCTCCGGCAGGAACCGGCGCATGTCGACCGCATGGCCCAGCCGGCCGGCCCCGGCCTCCGGCACCAGCGCGGCGACGACGGCGCCATGCAGGGTGGTTTCCTCGTTCCGGCAGCGCTCCTGCAGGCGCCCGAAGGCCGGCCCGTCCAGCGTGGCAAGCGTCAGGCGCGCCGGTGCGGTGGCCGGCAGCAGCCGGGCGATCGCCGCCAGGTCGAGCGCCCGGACCCGCTCGGTGACCCGCCGGCTCCACCAGCCCAGCACCTCGTCCTGATGCGCCGGGTCGGGATAGGCCGCCTCGTCCAGCAGTTCCTCGAAGGACGGCGGCTGCGCCGGGATCGCCGCGCCGGCCAGGATCCGCTCCAGGAGGACCAGGCCGCCCCGGGCATCAACCAAGGCGTGGGGCAGGGCCAGCAGCAGCACGGTTTCCATGCCGTCATCCACCAGGGCAAGGCGCCAGGCCCCTCCGCCCGCTGCCGGCAGGGGCGCGCGCAGCAGGTCCTGCGCCACGGCTGGCCAGGGCCCCGTGGCCGTCTCGATCCGCCCCTCCGGCGAGGCCGCCGTCCAGCGCGGCAGCCCTCTGGCCAGTTCGATCCCGGGCAGCGCCAGCGCCACGGGCGGCCGCCAACCCGCGATGCCCGCGGCCAGCACGATGTTGAACGGCTGCGCCTGCCCGAGCAGCCAGTACTTGGTCTCCTCGGGCCCGAGCCGGCGGCTCAAGAACGATAGTCCGGCTGCTCGGCCAGTTTCAGCAGCTTCCTGCAGATGATGAGGATCCAGATGATGGCGCAGACATAGACGATCGACTCCCCGTAGGTGATGCCTTCCATGAAATCGAGGATCTCGTTGGATTCCCGGCTCAGCCCGTCCAGCGAGATGTCGTGCTGGTTCTTGAAGTGGGCAAACATCGCGAAGATCAGGCCGAACCCGAACGCATAGACCAGGCCGCGCAGGATCACCGCCCCCATGCTGGCGAGCTTGCTGACCGAGCCGGTCAGCGACAGCGTCTCGTTGCGCAGGAGGGGGCGCAGCAGGAGGTCGTATTCGTGCACGGCCTCGACCATCCGGCTGACGCTCTTCTCCAGGGACCGGCGCAGTCCCTGGCCGCGCAGGGCGCGGTAGCGGGCATTCTGGAAGTAGCGGTCGAACAGCTTCATGTAGTTCGCGTTGGGGATCAGGAACTGCATGGAGGCGTCCAGCGTCGCCCAGGTGCGGCTGACCCGCATGAAGGTCCAGGTCGGCTGCACCTTGTACTTGTAGAGGATCTTGCCGGAATCCGAGCCGGCGCTGCTCAGCGCCTTCTCGTGGTAGGGGACGTTGCGCAGGTGGGTGCGCGCCTCCCAGTTGCGGTAGGAGCGGATCAGGTCGCGGCGCAGCGAGGTCAGCTTGAGGGTCGGCAGGTCCGGGCAGAGCCGCAGCAGGTAGTCCGCGGCGCGGGAGAAGTCCTTCTGCGCCAGGGACCGCAGGCTCATCAGGTAAAGCTCGAGGAACTCGCGCTCCATCGTGCCGATCGTGCCCATGTCGATCAGGGCCACCCGGTTGTTCCGCAGCAGCATGATGTTGCCGGGGTGCAGGTCGGCGTGGAACAGGTTGTCCTCGAGCAGCTGGCGCAGCGCCGAGATGAACAGCCGCTGCGCCACCTTCTTCGGCCGGATCCCGTTGGCCGCGCACCAGGCCTCGGCCCGCTCGGGATCGTGGCTGGCGACCTCGATATATTCCGACATCAGGACGCCCGGCACGTACTCCATCACGATCACGGCGTCGGTCGAGAGGTGGAAGTAGGGACGCGGCACGTGGACGCCGTGCGCCTTCAGGCTCTTGCGCATCCGGTCGAGGTTGGCGGCCTCGTAGCGATAGTCGAGCTCCTCGCGCATCATCTGCTCGAGTTCCCACACCGCATCGCCCCAGCGCATGTGCGGGCCCAGGCGCAGCCAGCCGATGATGCGCACCATCCGCTGCAGCGCCTTCAGGTCGCCCTCGAACGCCTGCTTGATCCCCGGTCGCCGGACCTTCACGATCACGACCTCATGGGTCTCCCGCAGCACGGCGCGGTGCACCTGGGCGATCGAGGCCGCGGCGAACGGCTCCATGTCGAACCGGCTGAAGAACCGCATCAAGGGGCCGCCGAGCTCGGCCTCGATGGAAGCCACCGCGTCCTTCACCGGAAACCCGACCGCCTCGAACTGCAGGCGGGACAGTTCACGGCACATCGCCGCCGAGAACATGTCGGTGCGCAGCGACAGGAGCTGGCCGAGCTTCACCCACAGGCCGCCGAAATGTTCGAAGATCGCCCGCAGCGCCTTGGCGTTGGCCTCCTCGAAGTCCTTCCTGAACCAACGGTTGAGCCGTGCCCGCAGGAAGTAGCCGATGATCGTCACCAGGACCCGCAGGCCGCGCAGACTGTCCTTGCTCGATCTCGGCTGGATCTCGACCTTGCGCCGGTCCTTGAGGGGGCGGAGCGGCGTGGGGACATAATCCTCGTTGATGCTGAACCGCCGGAAGTCGCTTTCCTGGTCCTCCAGGGAGGGCGGATCGGCCGAGACAAGGCGGAGGGCAACGGCCTGGTGCGGCATGGCGAAGGATCATCCCCTGCTGGCGAAGCCGATCGAGCCGCCCCGGTTCCGGAAAGGACCAAAGCGTCGCGCGGGAAGCGTTGCGCCTAGCCTTTAGGTCATGTTCTGCTAAGGATAAAGATATACGGCGGCGCGAAAGAAAAGCCGTTGCCTCTGGGGCGGGAAACGAAGCGTTGAACGGGTCTTGGAGCTCAGTGCCGGTCCGTCGTCCGGCTGCGGACTATCAGCTCTTTTGCCTGCCGCATGCCGGCGGCGGCGCTTCGATGTTCGTCCCGTTCGCGACGTTGCTGCCCGAGCGGATCCAGCTGCAGGCGTTCCTGTTGCCGGGCAGGGAATCCCGTTTCCGCGAGCCGCCCCATGACCGGATGGAGCCCCTGGTGGCGGCGCTGGCCGATGCGATCGGCCCGACGCCGCCGCCGCGCTACGCCCTGTTCGGCCACAGCATGGGGGCCCTGGTCGCGTTCGAGCTCGCCCGGGAGTTGCGCCGGCGCGGCCGCCGCCTGCCGGACCTGCTGATCGTGTCCGGTCGGCGTGCGCCCGATCGCCTGGTGGAGAACCGTCCGCTGCACGGCCTGCCCGACCAGGCGTTCATCGCCGAGATCCAGGCGCGCTACGGCGGCATTCCCCAGGTGATCCTGGAGGAGCCCGAACTGCTGGCGCTGTTCCTGCCGACGCTGAAGGCGGATTTTGCCGTGTTCGAGACCCACCGTTTGGCCGAGGAGCCGCCGCTGCCCTGCCGGCTGGCCTTCTATGGCGGCTCGGAGGATCCCCAGTCGGCGCCCGAGGCCAGCAACGGCTGGTCGGCGCTGGCCTCGGGCGGCGCCAGCCGGCGGATCTTCCCGGGCGGTCATTTCTACCTGACCGAGCAGCGGCCGGCGGTCGCGCGCGCGATCGGCGAGGACCTGCTCGTCGACGCGTTCCAGGCCGGATGACCGGGACACCCCCGGCCAGGGATCTGCGCGCGATCCTGCGCGAGGTGCTGGCGCGGCAGCTGGGCATCGAGCCCGGCGCCATCGACGAGCGCGAGCGCTTCCATCGCTACGGCCTGGACTCGGCCGGGGCCCGCAGCCTGATCCGGAAGCTCGGCCAGGAACTCGGCCGGCCGCTGGCCGCGACGGTGGTCTGGGACCATCCGACCCTGGAGCGCCTTGCCCGCCACCTGGAAGGTGCCACGGTTCAGGGCGGGCGCCCGCCGGTCACGCCGCTGGCGCCCGACGCGCCGATCGCCATTGTCGGCCTGTCCTGCCGCCTGCCCGGGGCCGCGGACCCGGCGGCGTTCTGGCAGCTTCTGCTGGAGGGCACCGACGCGATCCGCGAGGTGCCGCCCGATCGCTGGCCGATCGACCGCCTCTACGACCCCGACCCGCAGCTTCCCGGCCGGATGAGCACCCGCTTCGGCGGCTTCCTGGACCAGGTCGACCGGTTCGACGCCGAGTTCTTTCAGATCAGCCCGCGCGAGGCCGCGCAGATCGACCCGCAGCAGCGCCTGGCGCTGGAACTGGCCTGGGAAGCCTGCGAGGACGCCGCCTGGCGCACCTCCCGGCTGGCCGGCAAGCGGGCCGGCGTGTTCCTGGGGGCGATGTGGAGCGACTATGCCCGGCTGCTCGCCGACGCGGAGGGCATCGCCCAGCACACCGCGACCGGCCAGGACACCAGCATTGTCAGCGCCAGGATCTCCTACGTGCTGGGCCTGGACGGGCCGAGCCTGACCGTCAACACCGCCTGCTCCTCCGCCCTGGTCGCCGTGCACCTGGCCTGCCAGAGCCTGCGCAGCGGCGAATCCGAGCTGGCCCTGGCCGGCGGCGTTCATCTGGTGCTCTCGCCGGACAGCACCATCGCCATGACCAAGTTCGGCGCGATGGCCCCGGACGGCCGCTGCAAGGCGTTCGATGCGAGCGCCAACGGCTATGTCCGCGGCGAGGGCGGCGGCCTGGTGGCCCTGAAGCCCCTGGCGCGCGCCCAGGCCGATGGCGACCGGATCTACGCCGTGATCCTCGGCAGTGCCGTCAACAATGACGGCCCGAGCAACGGCCTGACCGCCCCCAATCCCGACGCCCAGCGCGCCATGCTGGACGACGCGCTCGCCGCCGCCAGGTTGGCGCCGGCCGAGATCGACTATGTCGAGGCGCACGGCACCGGTACGGCTCTCGGCGATCCGATCGAGGCGGGGGCGCTGGGTGCGGTGCTTGGCCGGGGCCGTGCCCCGTCCGAGCGCCTGCGGATCGGCTCGGTCAAGACCAATATCGGCCATCTGGAAGCCGCCGCCGGGGCTGCCGGCCTGATCAAGACCGTGCTGGCCCTCCAGGCCCGCCACCTCCCCGCCAGCCTGCATTTCCACGCGCCCAGCCCGCATATCGACTTCGAGAAACTGAACCTGCAGGTCCAGGCCAGGGGCGAGCCCTGGCCAGAGCGCGGCCATCCGCCCACCGCCGGGGTCAGCTCGTTCGGATTTGGCGGCACTAACGCCCATGTCGTGCTCCGGGCCGGCCCGGAGCCGGTCCGGGCCGCCGCCGATCCGGTATGGGTGTTCGCCGGCAATGGCGGGGTGTGGCCCGGCATGGGCCGCGATCTGCTGGCCCATGCGCCTGAGTTCGCGGAGCTGGTCGACCGCCTGGACCGCCATCTGGCCGGCCTTGGGTGCGAGTGGCGCCTGCGCGACCTCTTGAGCGATGGCCGGCTGGCCCCGCGCATCGAGGAGCCGGCCTTCGCCCAGCCGGCCCTTTATGCCTGGCAGCTGGGCGTGGCCGTGCTGCTGCGCGTCCACGGGATCGTTCCGGCCGCCGTTGTCGGCCACAGTGTCGGCGAGATCGCCGCCTCCGTGGTCGCCGGAATCCTGGACGAGGCGGACGGGCTGCGGATCGTCGTGGAGCGCAGCCGGCTCCAGGCCGAGACGGCCGGCCGTGGGACCATGGCGCTGGCCATGGCCGAGTCGCAGGCGGTCCTGCCCCTGCTGGGACCGGACATCGCGGTTGCCGGCCGCAACGCCCCGCGCGCCACCCTCCTCTCCGGCGCGCCTGAGGCCCTGGACGCCTGCCTGGCCCGGCTCGAGGCCGCGGGCATGACGGCGCTGCCGGTGCGGGTGCCGGTGGCCTATCACGGCCCGCAGATGGAGCCCCTGCGCCCCCGGCTGGAAGCGGCGCTGCAGGACCTCCGCCCCCGCGATGCCGCCATCCCGTTCTTCTCCACCGTCACCGGCGACCTCCTGCCGGGCGCCGCGCTGGATGCCGCCTACTGGGGTCGCAACCTGCGCCAGCCAGTGGCCTTCCACGAGGCGATCACCACGCTGGGAGAGGCCGGCCATCGCCGCTTCGTCGAGATCGGCCCGCACAGCCTGCTCGCCGCCGCGATCCGCCAGACCCTCCCCCAGGCCGACAGCCTGCCGCTCACCCGGCGCGGCGAGGACGAGATCGCCGCCATCGACGCGCTGGCCGGGCGCCTGGGGAGCCGGCGGGCCGGCGGGCGCTCCCGCCATCTGCTGGTGCTGTCGGCGCGCAGCGAGGCTGCCTTGTGGCAGCTGGCCGATCGCTGGGCCGGGCGCCTGCCGCAGGACTTCGCCGATCTCTGCCACACGGCCCTGGTCGGGCGGGAACGGTTCCCCTGGCGTCTGACGCTGCATGCTGCCGATGGCCAGGAGGCGCGCGCCAGGCTCCTGGCGCGCGAGGTGCGGACCGGCCACGTGCCGCCCGATCGGGCACCCGCCACGTTCGACCCTGCCCCACGCCCCGGCGAGGACCTGGCCGGTTTCCTGGACCGTGCCGCCCAGGCATTCGTCGCCGGCGACGAGATCGACGGCGATGCCTTTGACCAGGGCGAGCCCTGGCGGGTCTGTGCTGCGCCCACCTACCCGTTCCAGCGCCGCCGCCACTGGCTGCCCGCCCGCGCCCGCCACCTGGTCGACCCGGCCTGGCTGCTCGACCTCGCCTTCGAGCCCCAGCCGCCGCCCGGCTGGCCGGACCTGCCGCTCGCGGCCGAGGATCCCGAACGAACCCGGGCGCTCGACGCCCTGGCGACCCGCGCTGCCCGCGATGCCCTGGCGGCCGTGCCGCCAGCGGGCCGCTCGCCCCGCCATGCCAGGCTGACAGCACTTCTAGCCGGCTGGCCCGAACCGGAGCCGCCGCCCGCCGAGCTTGGCGACGGCCCGGACCTGCGCCTGCTGCAGCGCCTGGCCGCCCGCCTGCCCGAGATCCTGCGGGGCGAGGTCGAGCCGCTCGATGTCCTGTTCCCCGGCGGCGACTTCGCCGAGGCGCAGCGCCTTTATGCCGAGGCGCCCTTGTTCGCCGGCCCTGCCCGGGCGCTGGGCAAGGCCGCCCGCCGCTTCGCGAAAGCCCGGGGCGGCTCCTGCCGGATCCTGGAGATCGGTGCCGGCACTGGCGGGCTGACCCGCCATCTGCTGGACGCGCTGGACAGCGTCGATCTGGATTATCTCTATACCGACCTGTCGCCGGCTTTCCTTTCCTGGGGGCGGCAACAGTTCGGCGACTGGCCGGGCTTCCGCACCGGACTGTTCGACCTGGAGGCCGCCGCGCCAGCCGGTGGGTTCGACCTGGTGGTCGCCGCCAACGCCGTCCATGCCACCGCCGACATCCGCGCCAGCCTGCGGGCCGCCCTGGCGCAGCTGGCCCCGGGCGGCCATCTGGCCCTGGTCGAGCTGGTGCAGGCACCCCGCTGGATCGACCTGGTGTTCGGCACCACCGAAGGCTGGTGGCGCTTTTCCGGCGATCCGCGCCGGCCGGACCATGCCCTTCTGGACGCTGCCGCCTGGCGCTCGGTGCTGGAGGAGGTCGGCCTGGAGCCGGTGTCGATCCGGGAGGACGGCGATGCCCATGGCCTGATCGTCGCCCGACGGCCGTCCGGGCGCAGCTTCGGCATCCTGGGCCAGGGCCCCCTTGCCGAGCGCCTGGCCCGGGACCTGCCCGCCTCCGGCTCCCCCACCGATTTGGTCCTGGTGGCCGACGACCAGGACATCGCGGGCCAGCTTGCCCTCCTGGCCCCGGCCGACCCTGCCCGGCGCCGCTGGCTGGTCCACCAGGCCGGTGAGACCCAGGCTGCGCTGCGCGGCGCCTTCGCCGCCCTGGCCCTGGACCAACCGGAAACGGCGGCCAGCGCCATCGAGATGGCGGACGCCGAGCCGTCCAGCATCGCCCTGCTCCTGGCCGAACTGGATGCCGGCGGCGGCGAGGACCGGCTCCGCATCGACCAGGGCCGCCGCTTGGTCGCTCGCCTGCAACCGCGTGCCGAGCCGTTTGTCGAGACCATGCCGGTGCGGCCGGACGGCCTCTATGTCGTGGCCGGGGGGCTGGGCATGCTCGGCCGGGCGTTCGCCGGATGGCTGGTGGAGCAGGGGGCCCGCCACCTCCTCCTGGTCGGGCGCAGCCAGCGCGCTGATGACGCGGTCGAGCCCTGGCGGCTTGCCGGCGCAAAGATCCGTGTCGTGCAGCTGGACCTTGCCACAAACGACGCCGTCCCGGCCCTGGCCCGGCTGATCGACCGTCCCCTTGCGGGCCTGGTCCATGCCGCCGGCAGCGCTTCCGGCGATCCGGCCCGCCTGGTCGCCGACAAGCTCGCGATCGCCCGGACCCTCGCGGCAGTCGCTTCGGACCACCGGCCGGACTTCCTGGTCCTGGCCTCCTCGGCAGCCGGCGTCTGGGGCGTGCGCGACAATCCGGGCTACGCCGCCGCCAGCGCCGGCCTGGATGCCTGGGCCGCCGACGCAAGGCGCCGGGGCATCCCCGCCACCAGCCTGGCGCTGGGACGCCTGGCCGAGCGCGGTCTCCTGAGCCCAAAGGACGAGGCCGCCCTGGACGCTGCCGGGCTTGCCCCTCTGCCCCTGGCGGCGGTGTGCCGGGCCGCCCTGGATGCCGCCGCGGCCGGCCTGCCGTCGGTCGTGATGGCCCGCGCCGACTGGCCGCGCTTCCTGGACACGATCGAGAGCCGCCGCCGCCATCCTTTGTTCGACCGCCTGCGCCCGAAGGCCCCGGCTGCTGCTGCGGCGGCGGAGCGGCTGCCGTCCGCCCCGGCCCGTCCGCAGGCGAGGGTGCCGGAGCTGCGCCGGCTGGTGGCCGACATCCTGGGCCATGCCGATCCGGCCCTCCTCGACCCGCAGCGCGGCCTGTTCGAGCAGGGCCTGGATTCGCTCATGGCCCTGTCGCTGCGCCGCCGGCTGGAGGACGCCACCGGCTCCCCGGTGCCGGCCTCGGTGCTGTTCTCCCACCCTTCCATCGCCGCCCTGGAGCAATGGCTGGCGGGCCGCACCGGCGCCCGGGCGGTCCAGCCAGGGCCGGTGGCGGCCGACACCATCGCGATCGTCGGGATCGGCTGCCGCTTTCCCGGCATCCACGGGCCGGACGCCTTCGCCGAGGCCCTCTGGCACGGCACCGACCTGATCCGCCTGGTCCCGCCGGAGCGCTGGCCGAACGATCGCTGGTACGATCCCGACCCCACCCGACCCGGCCGGATCGCCAGCCGCTTCGGCGGCTTCCTGGACGGCGTCGACCTGTTCGACCCCGGCTTCTTCGGCATCAGCCCGCGCGAGGCGATCCAGATGGACCCGCAGCAGCGCCTGCTGCTGGAAACGAGCTGGGAGGCGCTGGAGCACGCCGCCATCGCGCCGGACCGGCTGGCCGGCACCGCCACCGCGATCTTCGTTGGCGCCACCGGCAGCGACTACGCGACCCTTGCCCGCCAGGCCGGGGTGGAGACCCTGGACGGCCACAGCCTGACCGGCCAGCCCAGCAACACCCTGGCCGGCCGCGTCGCCCATCTGCTCGGCACCGAGGGGCCGGCCATGGTGCTGGATACCGCCTGCTCCTCCTCGCTGGTGGCCTTCCATCTGGCGATCCGCGCGCTGCGCTCGGGCGAGGCCACCCTGGCCCTGGCCGCCGGGGTCAACCTGGTGCTGGCGCCCGAGAACTCGGTGATCCTGTCCCAGGCGGGCCTGCTGGCCCCGGACGGGCGCTGCAAGACCTTCGATGCCAAAGCCGACGGCTATGTCCGTGCGGAGGGCTGCGGCGTGGTGGTGCTGAAGCCGCTGGCCCGGGCGCAGGCCGATGGCGACCCGATCCTGGCGGTGGTGCGCGGCTCGGCGGTCAATCATGACGGCCGCAGCTCCGGCTTCACCGCCCCCAACGGCCTGGCCCAGGAAGCGGTGATCCGCGCCGCCCTGGCCGAGGCCGGACTGGAGCCCGCCGCCATCGGCATGATCGAGGCCCATGGCACCGGCACAAGGCTGGGCGACCCGATCGAGCTGGACGCGCTGGGCCAGGTGTTTGCCGGCCGCGCGTCGCCGCTCCTGGTGGGCTCGGTGAAGACCAATTTCGGCCACACCGAAGCCGCCGCCGGCATTGCCGGGGTCATCAAGGCGACGCTGGCGCTCAAGTCCGGCACGGTCCCGCCGCATCTGCATTTCGACCGGCTCAACCCGCACGTCGCCGCCACCGCCACCCCGATCCGGGTCCCGGTCGCGGCCGAGCCCTGGCCGGTCGACCCGCCCCGCGCCGGCGTGAGCGCGTTCGGCGCCAGCGGCACCAACGCCCATGTCGTCCTGGAGGCCCCGCCACCAACCGACCGGCCGGCGCCCGCCGGCGCGGATGCCCCGATCCTGGTGACCGGCGCCACGCCCGAAGCGGTGCGCACGCTGGGTCGCCGCCTGCACGCCGTCCTTGCCGCCGGCACCGTCTCCCTCGCCGACGTGGCCTACAGCATGGCCCAGGGGCGGGCGCGGCTGCCCTGGTGGGCGATCGCCCATGACGCCGCCGAACTCGACCGACTGGAGCCCCGCCAGGGCCCGATCCCCGAGCTTCCCGCGACCGCTGGTCGCCGGATCGCCCTGCCGACCTACCCGTTCGCCCGCGAGCGCTACTGGATCGCGCCGCCGGCACCGGCGAGGGACAAGGCGTGGCTGCAGCCGCCGCAGCGGATCGCCGGCACCGGCCTGGTGATCCTGAACGGCCGGCTCGGGCAGGACAGCGCCTGGATCCGGGACCATCGGGTCGAAGGAACCACGATCCTGCCGGCCACCGGCTTTCTGGCCCTGTGCGTGGCCGCCGGCGCTGCGGCCCTGACCCAGGTCGAGCTTTTGGAACGGCTGGACGTCCCGGAGCAGGGGCGCCCGATCCAGCTGGTCCGCCACCCGGACGGCAAGGTCGAGCTGTTCGCGGAGGACGGCGAAGACTGGCGCCGCACCGGCACTGCCCTGGCCGCGTCGGCCGCCGATGTCGTGCCGCTTCCGGCAGCGCCGTCCTCAGCCGTCACGATCGATGCGGTCCAGCACCAGGCCGAGCTTGCCGCTCGTGGCTTCGGGTTCGGCCAGGCCTTCCACCGCATCCGCACCCTGCACCGGACCACGACCCTGGCCGAGGCCGAGCTGGCCCTGCCGACCCTGCCGACCGATCTCGAGCCGGACCCGGCATCGCTGGACCACGCCCTGCAGACGCTGACCTCCCTGCTGCCGCCGGGCGAGACCTGGCTGCCGGCCAGGATCGGCCAGTTCGCCTGGATCGGCGGGCAGGCCACCCGGTGCCGGGCACGCCTCCACCGCGTCGAGGGCGACGAAGCGGTCGGCGATGCCTGTTTGCTCGGGCCGGATGGCGGCACCGTCGCCCATTTCTCGGGCATCCGCTTCCGCCGGGTCGGCGGCGGGTTCGACCGCTGGATCCACGAGATCCGCTGGCGTCCGGTCCAGGCGGAGCGTACCGCCCCCGGCCCCGGCTGGCATGTCCTGCGGGGTGCCGCCACCGACGTTCCGGCCGACGCCCAGGGCGTGGTCGACCTGCGCCCGCTCGATGCCCCCGACCCGGCCAGCTGCCTGTCGCAGACGGCAGGGCTGGTGCGCCTCCTGGCCAGCCGGCCCCGCCCGCCGCGCCTGCTCCTGGTCAGCCGGGGCGCCGCCAGCGCCCCGCCCGGCCTCGCGACCGAGCCGCCGGCAGCGGCGATCCTGGCCGGACTCGTGCCCAGCATCGACGCCGAGCATCCGGAACTGCGCTGCGCCTGGATCGACCTGGATCCCGCCGATGGCACGCTGCCCGAGGGCCTCCTGTCGGGTCATCAGCGCCTGGCGCTCCGCGGCGGCACGGCCCTGGTGCCGGAACTGGCCCGGGTCCTGCCGCTCCCCGCCGGCACCGTCTGTCTTACCGGCGGCACCAGCCTGGACGATCTGAAGCTCGCCCCGATGGCGGCGCGCCCTCCAGGCTCGGGCGAGGTCCAGGTCCGCATCCAGGCGAGCGGCCTGAACTTCAAGGACACGCTGGCAGCCCTTGGCCGCGTGCCCGGCGGCGAGCTCGGCCTGGAAGCGGCGGGACGGGTCACCGCCGTCGGCCCGGGCGTCGCCGACCTTGCCGAGGGCGACGCGGTGGTCCTGTTCGCGCCGGGCGCGCACCGGACCCACCTGACCCTGCCCGCCCATCGCTGCGCCCGCTACCCGGCCCCCCTGTCGCCCGCCTGCGCCGCCAGCCTGCCGATCGCGTTCCTGACCGCCTGGCACGGCCTGGTCGAGCTGGCCGCGGTGCAGCCCGGCCAGCGCGTCCTGGTCCATGCCGGTGCCGGCGGCGTCGGCATGGCCGCGATCCAGCTGGCGGTCTGGCGGGGCGCCCATGTCTTCGCCACCGCCAGCCCCGGCAAGCAGGACTGGGCGCGCCGCTCAGGTGCGGAGGCCACCGCGTCTTCCCGCGACACCGGGTTCGCGTCCGCGGTACGCGCATGGAGCGGCGGGCAGGGCGTCGATCTGGTGGTCCATGCCCTGGGCCAGGAGATCGCGGAGGCGTCGGCGTCGCTGCTTGCGCCGAACGGCTGCTTCATCGAGCTGGGCAACGCCGCCATGCCACCCCTGCCGCCGCAGGCCCGCCACCTGCGCTACGACCTGGAGCAGCCGCTCGCCGCCGATCCCGGCTGGTTCCGCGCGGGCATGGCCAGCATCCTGGAACTGGTGGTTGCCGGCACGCTCCGTCCGCTGCCCCGCACCGACCATGGCGCGGAAGCGGCCGGCGAGGCGTTCGCCGCCCTGGCCCAGGGGCGTACCGTCGGCAAGACCGTCCTGCTCTGGCCGGAGGATCGGCTCGCCTCCGGGACCTGGCTGGTCACCGGCGGCAGCGGTGCGGTGGGCGGGGCGATCGCCCGCTGGCTGGCGGAGCAGGGCGGCGGCCGCATCGTCCTGGCGGGCCGCCGGGCGCCTGCCGATGCCAGCTTCGAGACCGTCGCCCTCGACATCGGCGACCGCGACGCCGTGGCCCGGCTGCTGGAGCGGCTGCCCGACCTGGTCGGCATCGTCCATGCCGCCGGGATCGTCCAGGACACGACGCTGGCCAGGCTCGGCGACGACGCCATCGCCGCCAGCTTCCACGCCAAGCTGGAGGGCGCCCGCCACCTGGACGAACTCACCCGCGAGCGCAAGCTCGCCGCCTTCGTGCTGGTGTCCTCGACCGTGGCCCATACCGGAGCGGCCGGCCAGGCCGCCTATGCCTCGGCCAATGCCTGGCTGGAGGGACTGGCCGCCGCCCGCCGCCGCGCCGGCCTGCCCGCCACCGTGGTGGCGTTCGGCCCCTGGCAGGCCGGCATGTTCCAGGCCCTGGCCCCGGTCCATCGCGACCGGCTCCTGCAGCAGGGCTACCGGGCGATGGCCCCGGCCGCCGCCGCCGCCGCCGCGGGCGCGGTGATCCGGAGCGGGCTGGCCACCCGCTTCGTCATGGACCGCGTGGCGGCCGCCGCCACCGCGGCGCCCCCTGCCACGGCCAGCCTGCGCGACCGGCTGGAGAAGGCGCCGTCCGATGTCCGCCAGGACCTGCTGGGCGGGGAGATCGCGGCAGCAGCCCGCCGGCTCCTGGGCTTCCCGGAGGATACCCGCCTCGACCGCACCCGCGTCCTGCGCGACCTGGGCCTGGATTCGCTGCTCGCGGTGAGCTTCCGCAACGAGCTGGCCCGAGGCCTGGCCCTGGACCTGCCCGCGAGCCTGGCCTTCGACCACCCGACCCTGGACGCTCTCACCGTGCACCTGGACGGCCTCCTGTTCCCGAAATCCGATGGGTTCGACGAGCTGGAGGAGGACGACCTAGCCCGCCTGCTGGCTTCCGAACTGGAAGATTCCGCGTGAGCGAGGCCGCCGCCGACACGCGCGAACTGCTCAAGCGCGCCCTGCTGGAGATCCGCAGCCTGAAAGGCCGGCTCGCCACGCTGCAGCAGGAGATCCGCCCCCCGGTGGCGGTGACCGGGATGGCCTGCCGGTTCCCGGGCGGCGCCGATGACCCGGCCGCGTTCTGGCGCCTGCTGGTCGAGGGCCGGGATGCGGTGGGGCCGCTTCCGCCCGGCCGTGCCGCCGACGGGGGGCCGCCTCTGGGTGGCTTCCTAGATGATGTGGAAAGTTTCGACGCCGCCTGCTTCGAGATCACCCCGCGCGAGGCCCAGGCGATGGACCCGCAGCACCGCCTCCTGCTGGAGACGGTCTGGCAGGCCCTGGCCGATGCCGCGATCGAGCCGCGCAGCCTGTCCGGCAGCCGCACCGGCGTGTTTGTCGGCCTCGCCACCAACGACTTCGCCAGGCGCAGCCTCTCCTCCGGCGTCGACCGCTTCTACGGCAGCGGCACCAGCCCGGCCGTGGCCGCCGGGCGGATCGCCTATGCCCTGGACCTGAAGGGACCCTGCCTCACCCTGGACACCGCCTGCTCGTCCTCGCTCACGGCCGCCCATCTGGCGGTGCGGGCGCTGCGGGCCAGCGAGTGCGACCTGGCGCTGGTGGGCGGGGTCAGCCTGATGCTGTCCGGCGAGCTCAGCCAGAGCTTTGCCGAAGCCGGGATGCTGGCCCCGGACGGCCGCTGCAAGAGCTTCGACGCCGCCGCGAACGGCTATGGCCGCGCCGAGGGCGTGGGCGTGGTGGTGCTGCGCCGCCTGGCCGACGCCGAGGCGCAGCAGGACCGGATCCACGCGGTGATCCGCGGCTCGGCCGTCAACCAGGACGGCCGCAGCGCCGGGCTGACCGCGCCGAACGGCCCCGCCCAGGTCGCGGTGATCCAGGCGGCCCTGGCCGATGCCGACCTCGCCCCGGACGCCATCGACTTCGTCGAGGCGCATGGCAGCGGCACGCCGCTGGGCGACGTGATCGAGGCCCAGGCCCTGGCGACCGTGTTCGCCGGCCGCACCCGCCCACTCCTGGTCGGCACGGTGAAGAGCACGATCGGTCATGCCGAGGCGGCCGCCGGCATCGCCGGGCTGATCAAGGCGGTGCTGGCGCTCCGGAACGACACCGCGCCGCCCAACCTGCACTTTCGCCGCCTCAACCCGGAGATCCGCCCGGGCAGCCTGGATCTGGTGGTGCCGACCGAGCCCCGGCCGGGCATCACCCGGGTCGGAGTCAGCTCATTCGGCTTCAGCGGCAGCAACGCCCATCTGGTCCTGGAGCGCGCCCCGCCGGCCATGGGCACGGCCCGGCCGAAGCTGCCGCCGCCGGTATTCCGGCGCCAGCGCTTCCCGCTGCCCGGCAGCGCCCCCGCCACCCGCACGCTTGCCCCAAGCGACCCGCTCCTGGCCGGCACCGGCGGGCTCGCCCATCTGGGCGTGCTGCTGCACCTGCTCCAGCCGGCCCGGCAGTTCGCGGCCATCCGCTTCGAGCAGGCGCTGCAGGTCGACCAGCCCCGCGAGATCCGCCTGCGCCCGGCCGACGGCGCCACCCATCTGGAAAGCCGGGCACTCGGCGCCGCCGCCTGGACCACCCACCTGTCCGCCCGGCCAGCCCCGCCGGCAGCGCTCCAGCCCCCCCGGCTGCCGGATCGCCTGGCGACGCCGGTCCCGGCCGATGACCTCTATGCGGTCATCGAGGCCGCCGGCTTCGCCTATGGCGCCCAGGCGCGCTGCCTCGTCTCCATCCAGCTGCAGGACGATCTCGCCCTCGGCACGCTGGCGCCGGGCCTGACCCTGGCCGATCCCGGGGTGGTCGAGGCGGGAGCCCAGCTGCTCTACGCCCTGGTCGCGGATGCCGGCCAGCGCCCGCCCATGCTCGGCAGCTGCGCCTCCCTGGCCTGCGCCGATCCGGCCGCGCCTGCGAGCAGGGTATGGCTGCGCCTGCGCGAGCAGATCCCGGGCGGTCCCGTCACCGCCGATTTCGGCGTGCTGGCCGCGGACGGCACGCCACTGGCCGAGGTCGGCCAGGCGCGCTTCGCCCGCCGCCCGAGCTTCCTGCAGCGCTTCGGCCACGACCTCGTCTGGGACCGGATCCCGGCCCCCGCCACCGGCGTTGCGCCCAGCCTGGTACTGGGCGGCTCCGGCCTGCCCTGGGCCACGGCATCGACGATCGACCAGGCGGTGGAACGCCTGCGCAGCCTGGCCGATCCCCTCCTGCTGGTGGTGGCCGAGCAAGCGGAGCCACTGGCGGCCGCCACCTGGCTGGCCAGCCTCGTCCGTGCGCTTGGGACAACGCCCTGCCGCCTCGTACTCGCCACGCGCGGCGCGGTCGCGACCGGCCATGGCGTCGAATGGCCGGCCTCGCCCGGGGGTGCCGCAATCTGGGGGATGACGCAGGCCCTGGTTGGCGAGCAGCCAGGGCGCCGCTGTCGGCTGGTCGACCTGGACCCCGGCCGGCCCCTCTCAGCCCAGGCGGACGTCCTGGCCCTGGAATGCGCGGCAGCCGAACCCCGGGAAACCGCCTGGCGCAACGGCCAGCGCCTGGCGCGCAGCCTCCGCCGCGCCCTGGCCGCCCCGGCCGGCCCGCCCGCCCGCGCCGTGCTGCGCCAGGGCGGCAGCCCCCCGGAGATCGCATGGGAGGCGCTGCCGCCGGCCGGCCCGATCCCGGCGGGACATGTCGCCATCGAGGTGGTCGCCGCCGGCCTGAACTTCCGCGACCGGCTGGTGGCGCTGGGCCTGCGCCCGGCCGACCTGCCGCTGGGGGCGGACCTTGCCGGCATCGTGCGCGGCCTGGGCGCAGGCGTGGCCGACTTTCGCCCAGGCGACCTGGTGGTGGCCCTGGCCCAGCCGGCCCTGGCCGACCTGGTCGTGGTCCCGGCCGGTCTGGTCCGCCAGGCACCCCTGGCCGATCCGGTCGCCGCCGCGACCATGCCGCTGGCCTATGCCACCGCACGGGCGGCGCTCGGGCGGGAGGCGGCGGAGGGGCCGGTCCTGGTGCACCAGGCGGCCGGCGCCACCGGTTTGGCCGCGGTCGAACTGGCCCGGGCCGCCTGCCGCGAGGTGCTCGCCACCGCCAGTCCGGCCAAGCAGGCTTTTCTCGCCGCCCTGGGCATCACCGCCATCGCCGACAGCCGCACGCCCGCCGCCTGGCCGGCGCTGGGACCCGCCGCCCTGGCTATCGGGGCGTTCGGGCCCGAGCTGGCTTCGACGCTCGACGCCGGCCATGTCGTCGACCTCACCGGGCAGGGGGAGGCCGGGTTCGACCTGGACGCGCTCCCGGCCGCGCAGCGCGCCGCCGCCCTGGACGGCCTCGACCGGCTGCCGCCTCTGCCGGTCCGAGCGGTGGACCGGACAGGCCTCGCCCCGGCGCTGGCCGCGGTGGGAGAAGGCATCGGCCGGACCGTCGTGCTGCTGCGCGAGCCGCCCCGCGTCCGCATCGACCCGGACGGCGCCTACCTGGTCACCGGGGCGGCCGGGGCGCTCGGCCACCGGATCTCCCGCTGGCTGTCGGACCAGGGCGCCGCCCGGATCCTGATGCTGGACCGGGTCCAGGCCGAGCCGGTCCCGCGTGGCACCATGGTCGTGCAGGACATCGCCGACGAGGCGGCGATGCGCTCGCTGCTCGACCGGACCGAGCGGGACGGACCGCTTTTGCGCGGCATCTTCCACGCGGCCGCCCTCGCCGACGAGGGGCCGCTGGAGGCGCTTGGTCCCGAAAGGATCGCCGCCATTCTCGACGCCAAGGTCACCGGCGCGGAGATCCTCCACCGCCTGACCCTGGACCGCCGCGCCCGGCCCCGCCGCCTGGACCATTTCGTGCTCCTGTCCTCGGTCGTCAGCCTGCTGCCCTCGGCCAGCCAGGGCGCCTATGCCGCCGCCAACGCGGTGCTGGACAGCCTGGCGCACCGGCGCCGGGCCCTGGGCCTGGCCGGCCTCAGCCTCAATCTCGGCCCGGTCGCGGCCGGGATCGGCGACCGGATGGGCGAGCGCGCCCACCAGGTCTGGCAGCGCCACGGCATCGGCCGCCTCGACCCGGACGCCCTGGTGGCGGCCCTGCCGGAACTGCTGGCGACACCCTGGCCGCAGCGCGCCGTGCTGGACATCGACTGGGACGTCTACGGCCAGGACGGCGAGCCTCGCCCTGAACCCGCCCCCGCCAGCCTGGACCTTGCCGGCCTCCAGGCGATCCTGGCACCGATCGTGGGCGCGGCCCGGCCGGACAGCCTGGACCCCGACACGCCCCTGCTGAGCCTGGGGATCGACTCCCTGATGGCGGTGGAGTTCGCCCAGGCGATCGGCCGCGCCCTGGGCCGCCCGGTCCCCCGCACCTTCGTCTACAGCCACCCCAACCTGCGCGCCGCCGCCACAGCCCTGGCCAGCCCCAGGCCGGCGCCCGCAGCAAAGGCAGCGCCGGCCGAAGCCAGTGCGGGAGCCCTGGCCGTGATGGCGCCGGCCTGGGTCCCGGCCGAGGACGACCCGGCCTGGGCGGACGGCTGGCAGGTGCTGGGGGAGGGGCCGCTTGCCACCCGCCTGCGCCAGGCGCTTTCCCCGGGCGACGAACTGGTGGATCTGCGCCTCCTGGACGAGCCGGCGCGGGATGGGCCGCAGGCCCGGCGTATCCTCCTGGAGCGCTTCGCGCAGCTGCTGCGCGCCAGCCTGGGCCGACCGGCGCGCCTGGCCTGGGCCTGCCGCGAGGACGATCCGCTCGCCCCGCTGCTGGACGGGCTGATCGCCACCGCGCGGGTGGAATATCCGGACCTGCGCCTGCAGCGGATCGTCCTGGCGCCGGACCTGGCCGACCCGGCCGCCGCCATCCTTGCCGAGCTCGGCCAGGAGCCGCTGGAGCCCCTGGTGCTGCGGCACCGGGACGGCCGCCGCGTCCGCCGCTTCCAGCCGGCCGCGCCCCGGCCGTCCCGGCCGATCCGGGCGGATGGCGCCTACCTGGTCACCGGCGGCACCGGCGGGATCGGCCGGCTCCTGGCGCGCGACCTCCTGGACCGGGGCGCCGGGCGGGTGGTGCTGGCGAGCCGGCGCGGCATCCTGCCGGACGACCCAATCCTGTCCGATTCCTGCCTGGCCGACCCACGCCTTGGTGTCCGCGCCTGCGACCTCGCCGACGCGGCCGCCGTGGAGCGGCTGGTCAGGGAGCTGGCCGACGGACCCCTGCCGCTGCGCGGGGTGTTCCATCTGGCCGGCGTCACCGCCGACGGCCTGCTGGCCACCCAGGACGTGGCCGCGATGGCGCCGGCCTTCGCCGCCAAGGTCGATGGCGCCCGCCTGCTCGACCAGGCCACCCGGGGCGTGGCGCTCGACCATTTCGTGCTGTTCGGCTCGCTCACCGCGATCATCGGCCTGGCCGGTGCGGGCGCCTATGCCGCGGCCAACGCCATGCTGCCGCCGATCGCCAGGGAGAGGCAGGAGGCGGGGCTGCCCGGCATCGCCATCGACTGGGGCGCCTGGCAGGGCGTGGGGATGGCCGAGGCGGGGGCGGCTTGGCGGGATGGCCATCTGCCGGTCCATCCGGCCTCGCTCGCCCTGGCGGCGCTGCATGATTGCTTGCAGGTCGCGCCGTCGCACGTGGCGATACTGCCGCGTGGTGAAACCGGGACTGTGACATTGCCGGAAGCAAGGTTTCGATCTACGGAACGAGTGGAGAATCCACACCGACGCTCCTCGCCGGTATACTGACATTGATCGGCCGCGCGAGATCCTGGGAGGGGACGAACAAGATGGACGCTGCCGCGACCACGCGCCCGGCGCCCATCGCCGTCGTCGGGCTGGGCTGCCGCCTGCCCGGGCAGGCCGAGGGGCCCGAGCGGTTCTGGAACCTCCTGTCCACCGCCACCGATGCGGTGGGCCCGATCCCGCCCGAGCGCTGGGACCATGATCTCTGGTACGATCCCGACCCGGCGGCACCCGGCAAGACCCGCCAGCGCGAGGCCGGCCTGATCGGCGCCATCGACCGGTTCGACGCCGCGCAGTTCGGGATCAGCCCGCGCGAGGCCGAGGCCATGGACCCGCAGCAGCGGATCCTGCTGGAAACGGTCTGGCAGGCCCTGGAGGACGCGGGCGAACTCGGCCATCCCACCCATGGCGGCCGGGTCGGCGTGTTCGTCGGCCTCTACAACAACAATTACGGCCTGACCGGCCGCGGCTCCCCCGATCCCTCCCTGATCGGCGGCTGGTCGGCCAGCGGCACCCATACCAGCATCGCTGCCGGCCGGGTCGCCTTCACCTTCGACTTCACCGGGCCGGCCATCTCGGTCGACACCGCCTGCTCGTCCTCGCTGGTCGCCGTCCACCTGGCGATGCAGTCCCTGCGCGCCGGCGAGTGCGACATGGCGATCGCCGCGGGCGTCCACCTCCTGCTCTCGCCCCAGGGCCTGGTCGCCAGCAGCAAGCTGGGCGCCACCTCGCCCTCCTCGCGCTGCCGGCCGTTCGACGCCTCGGCCGATGGCTTCGGCCATGCCGAGGGCTGCGGTGTGGTGGTGCTGCGGCGTGCGGGGGAAGGTGTCCGGGCGCGGGCGCTGATCGCGGGCAGTGCGGTGAACCAGGACGGCCGCTCGGCCGGGCTGACCGCGCCGTCGGGCCCGGCGCAGGAGGCGGTGCTGCGGGCAGCCTTGGCCGATGCCGGGCTGTCGGCGGAGCAGGTCGACGCGATCGAGGCGCACGGCACCGGCACGTCGTTGGGCGATCCGATCGAGATGCAGGCGCTGGCGTCGGTGTACGGCCGGCGGCAGCGGCCCTTATGGGTCGGCTCGGTCAAGGGCAATATCGGCCATGCCGAGGCGGCGGCCGGGGTGGCCGGGCTGATCAAGGCGGTGTTGATGGTGGAGCAGGGTGCCGTGCCGCCGTCGCTGCACTTCACCCGGCTCAACCCGCACATCGAGCTGGACGGCGCGGACCTGCGGGTGCCGACCCGGCTCGAGCGCCAGCCCTTACAGGCGGTGGGGGTGAGCAGCTTCGGCTTCAGCGGCACCAACGCCCATGTGCTGGTGACCAAGGCTCCAGCCCCGGCGGCCGCGCCGGACGTCCCGGCCCGGCCGGTGGCGGTGCTGCCGCTGGCGGCGCGCAGCGAGAGCCAGCTGGAGACCCTGCGCCAGGGCTATCTTGCGCGGCTGCACGACGGCGCCGACTGGCCGGCCCTGGCGCACAGCGCTGCGCTGCGCCAGGCCAGGCTGCCCTGGCGCCTGGCGGTCACGGCCAGTGATGGCGCCGGCGCCGCCCAGGCCCTGCAGGCGGCGCAGCCAGCCAGGCCGAATGGCCGGCCGAAGCTGGGCTTCCTGGTGACCGGGCAGGGCTCCGCCTATGCCGGGATGGCGCTGGGCCTTTTGCCAGGGGCGCCGGTGCTGCGCCAGGTGCTGGAGCGCTGCGATGCGGTGATGGGGCTGGACCGCAGGCTGGAGGACCTGTTCGCCGACGGCGCGGCCCTTGGGCAGACCGGCTACGCCCAGCCGGCCTTGTTCGCCCTGGCGGTAGGGCTGGGCCGGCAGCTGCAGGCCTACGGGATCGAGCCCGCCGCTCTCCTCGGCCACAGCGTCGGCGAGTATGCCGCGGTGGTGCTGGCCGGGGTGCTGAGCCTGGAGGACGGGGCGAAGCTGATCGCCAAGCGCGCCCGGCTGATGCAGGCCCTGCCGCCAGGCGGCGGGATGGCGGCGCTGCTGGGGCCGCGCGCGGCGGCGCAGGCCCTGCTGCGCAACCATCCGGAGCTGGAGATCGCCGCCTACAACGCCCCGGCGGCGATCACCGTGGCCGGGCCCTCAGGGGCGGTGGAGCGTCTGGCGGCCGACCCGCAGGCGGAGCGGGCGGGCCTCGCGGTGCACGTGCTGCCGGTGAGCCACGCCTTCCACTCGCGCCTTTTGGAGCCGATGCTGGACGAGCTGGCGCAAGCGGCCGCCGGCCTGCCGCACGGGGCGCCGCAGGTGCCGGTGGTCGGCAACCTGGGCGGCAGCGTGCCGCCGCGCTGGGACGGCGCCTACTGGCGGGCGCATGCGCGCTCGCCGGTGCGGTTCGAGCAGGGGCTGGCTGCGCTGAAGGACCTGGGCTGCGACCTGTTGGTCGAGCTTGGGCCGCAGCCGGTGCTGGCTGGCTTTGCCCGGGGGATCCTGCCGGCGCTGCCGACCCTGGCGCGCGGCAGGGAGCCGTGGTCGGTGCTGCTGGCGAGCCTGGCCGAGCTGCACCGCCAGGGCTGCGACCCGGACTGGCCCACCCTCGACCAGCCCTTCCACCTGCCGCTCACCCACACCCCCGCCTATCCCTTCGAGCGGCAGAGCTACTGGCTGGACGACCCGACCCTGGTGCGCGGCAGCTCGTCCGCCCCGCCGCCCCGCCCGGCCGAGGCGGTCGGCGAGGAGAAGGTCTGGGGCTTCTACGACCAGCTGGCCGAGATCGCCCGCACCTACGAGGAACAGCCAGACGGCCATGTCGACGGCCACCTGACCTTCGGCCTTCTGGACGCGCCGGAGCCGGGTTTTTCCTGGATCCGCGTCCTGTTCGAGGGTTCGGCCGCCGGCCCGCAGCACGCGCTGCTGACCCGCTCGCAGCGTGCCATCAAGGAGCTGGCGTTCGACAGCCTCGACCTAGGTGCCATCCGCCGGGTCATGGATTTCGGCTGCGGCCACGGCGCCGATCTGATCACGCTCGCCGAGCGCGCCCCGCATCTGGATCTGCATGGCTTCACCATCTCCGCCCGCCAGGTCGCCGTGGGCCAGGCCCGCGCCGCCGCTCGGGGCCTCTCGTCCCGCGTCCACATCCATCACGGCGACAGCGCGAAGGACCCGTTCCCCGGCCGGTTCGACCTGATCTTCGGCTTCGAGGTCGCCGGCCTGATCGCCGACAAGGCCGCCCTGTTCGCCAATATCGGCAGCCACCTGAACCCGGGCGGTGCCATGGTGATGGCCGATTTTGTCGCCGACGGCGACCGGATCGCCGCCCTCGACACCGCCTCCTATACGCCCACGCCTGCAGATTGGGCGGAGCTGTTCGCCCATCAGCGCCTGCGGATCACCGCCTGCGTCGACACCAGCACCGAGGTCGCCAACTTCCTGGACGACCCGGGCTTCGCCGAGGAGGTCGACCGGCTGGTCGCCCGCTACGGCTTTTCCGAGCTGACCCGCCGCCACCTGCTCTCCAACCACAACATCATGCAGGCCCTCCGCCGCGGCCTGATGCGCTACCTGATCCTGGCGGCCCATCACGAGCCTGCCGCCCGCCCGGACCTGCTGCGCGCCGCCAACGAGGCGATCCTGCGCGCACCCGCCACCCGCACCGCGACGACCCTCAGCCCGGAAGCCTCCTGGTTCTACCGCGCCGTCTGGCAGCCCCGCCGGATCGGGCAGGTCGCGCAGGACCGCCGCGCCGAACTCGACCGCCATGCCCCGGCCGCCCAGGCCCTGGACCGGCTGGCCCGCCATTACGTCGCGGTGGCCGATCTGCCCACCGCCCAGCCGGCCCCTGCCTACCAGGACCTCTACGCCCACCTCCTGAAGAGCGCCGGCGCTCCCGCCGAGGACCTGCCCGCAGCACCGGACCTGCCCGAGGCGGACCTCCTGATGCGCTGCGGCCCGCATCTGCGCGCGGTGATCGAGGGGCGCCAGGATCCGCTGGACCTGCTGTTCCCGGGCGGCGACCTGTCTGCCTCCACCGCCCTCTACAAGGACTCGCCGTTCACCGGTGCGGCCAACGCCGTGGCCGCCGAGGCCTTCGCCGAGCTCCTGGCAGGCTTCGGCCCGGCCCGGGTCATCGAGGTGGGGGGCGGCACCGGCGGCACCACCCAGGCCCTGCTGGGCCGGCTGCGCCCGGGCGACCACTATCTGTTCACCGATGTCTCGCCGGCCTTCGTCTCCGCCGGGACCCGCCGCTTCGGCCTGGACGGCCGCGTCCTTGACCTGGAGCGCCCGCTGGCGGACCAGGGCGTCGAGCCCGCCGGCTTCGACATCGTGGTCGCCGCCAACGTCCTGCACGCCACCGCCGATCTCGCCGCCACGCTTGCCCGGGTCCGCGAGCTACTCCGTCCGGGTGGCGCCCTGCTCCTGGTCGAGAACGCCCGCCCGATGCTCTGGGGCGACCTGACCTTCGGGCTGACCGAAGGCATGTGGCGCTTCGCCGACCGGGGGCTGCGCCCGAACTACGCCCTCCTGCCGGAGCCCTCCTGGCGGGACCTGCTGGCCCAGGCCGGCTTCGAGACCGAGGCCTTCGACACCGGCACCGAGGCCACCGCCGCCGCCTCGGGCCTGGTCGTCTATCTGGCCCGCCGCCAGAACGGCCGCGCCATCCACGGGCCGGACGCGCTGGAGGGCGCCACCGACATCCTCGACACCCGCGCCATCGGCATCCGCGAGGCCGGCGAGGTCCAGGCGATGGTCGAGGCGGTCCTGGATCTCGCCCGCGCCGCCGTCGCCATGCCGGCGCCGCCCAGGCTCTGGCTGGTCACCGAGCGCGCCCGCAGCGTCCTGCCGGACGAGCGGACCATCCCGGCCCAGGCGGCCCTGCTGGGGGTGGCCAACACCCTGGCCCTGGAACATCCGGAGCTGCGCGTCACCGTTCTGGACACCGACGATCCCGCCCAGGCCCGGCAGGTCGTCGAGCACGGCAGCGCCGAAACCCGGCTGGCGGTGCGCCGCGGCCAGCTCCACGCCCTGCGCCTGCTCCCGCAGCCGATGCCCGCCGAGCCGGCGGCGATGCGGCCGGATGCCACCTACCTGGTCGTGGGCGGCCTGGGCGGCGTCGGCCGGCAGGTCGCGGCCGACCTCGCGGCTGCCGGCGCCCGCCATCTGGTCCTGGCCGGCCCCACCCCGCGCACGGTCGAGATCGAGGGCTGCGCCGTCACGGTGGTCCGCTGCGATGCCTCCAGCCCGGACGACATCGGGGCGCTGATGCAGCGGGCAGCCATCTGCGACCCGCCGGTGCGCGGCATCTTCCACGTGGCCGGCACCCTGGACGATGCGGTGCTGGCCGGCCAGCACGGCGAGCGGCTGGCAAGGGTGCTCGCCCCCAAGGTCACCGGCGCCGACCTGCTCGACCGCCTGAGCCGCCATCTGCCGCTCGACCATTTCGTCCTGTTCTCCTCTTCCGCCGCACTTCTGGGATCGGCCGCGCAGGCCAACCACGCCGCCGCCAACGCGTTCCTGGATTCGCTGGCGGAGCGGCGCCGCGCCGAGGGCCTGCCGGGCCTGAGCGTCGCGTGGGGCGCCTGGGGCGAGGTCGGCGCCGCGGCCAAAGTCGGCGAGGAGGTCGCCCGCCGCGGCCTGCGCCCGATGCCGCCTGCCGCCGCATCCCGGGCGCTGCGCCGCGCCATGGGCCAGCCGGCCGCGACGCTCGGCATCATGGACGTCGACTGGCCGGTGTTCTGCGCCCGGTTCGGCGACGCCCTGCCGCCGTTCTTCGACGCGGTCGCCCCCAGCCGTACAGCTCGCCCGGAAGCCGCCGCTACCCCCGCCGCACCGAAGCCGGCAGGTGTGCCCGCCGACCTTCGCGACCTGCCCGCGGATGCCCGCTTCGACGCGCTGGTGCAGCGGGTCCGCACCGCGTCCGCCAGCATCCTGGGCCTTCCTGGGCCGGACGCGGTGCCGGCGGAGGCGCCGCTGCGCGACCTGGGCCTCGACTCACTGATGACCGTGGAACTGCGCAACGCCCTGGCGACCCTGGCTGCCGCCAAGCTTCCGGCGACGCTGGTGTTCGACCACCCGACCTGCCGGGACCTGGCCGTTTTCCTGGCAGGCGGCCCGCTCGCCGGGATCGTGGCGCCGCCCGCGGCAGCCGGGCCTGGTGACGGGTTCGAGGATCTCGACACCGACGAGCTGGCTGCCCTTCTCGAGCAGGAACTGGCCGCCGCCGGCCGGGACCTGGGCGAGACGGTGGGATGACCGACGCCCTCAACGACCGCCTGCGCGACTCGATCCGGGCGATCGGGGCGCTCCGCGCCAAGGTCGCCCGGCTGGAATCGGAGCGGAATACGCCGGTCGCGGTGACCGGCATGGCCTGCCGGCTGCCCGGCGCCGACGACATCGACGCCTTCTGGCAGAACCTCCTGGCCGGCCGCGATGCGGTCCGGCCGGTTCCGGCGGACCGCTGGGACGGCGACGCCTGGCACGATCCGGATCCGGACGCAAAGGGCCGGATAGGCTTCCGGGAAGCGGCGTTCCTGGACGATGTCGACGGGTTCGACGCCGACCTGTTCGGCATCTCGCCCGCCGAGGCCGCCAGCATGGACCCGCAGCAGCGCCTCCTGCTGGAGGTCGCCTGGCATGCGCTGGAAGATGCCGGCGAGGCCCCCGACCGGCTGCAGCGCCGCCCGGTCGGCGTGTTCCTTGGCCTGAACAGCACCGACCATCTCCTGAGCGCGCTCAGCGATCCGGACATGGTCGACCCCCACATGCTCTCCGGCGCGGTCGCCAGCGTCGCCGCCGGGCGCCTCGCCTTCGTGCTGGGGCTGACCGGCCCGGCCCTGGTGGTGGAGACCGCCTGCTCCTCCTCCCTGGTCGCCGCCCATCTGGCGGTGGAAAGCCTGCGCCGCGGCGAGTGCGACCTGGCCGTGGTCGGCGGCGTCCACCTGCTCCTGGAGCCGCACGTTCCCGTGGCGCTCAGCCGCGCCCGCATGCTGGCCCCGGACGGCCGCTGCAAGCCGTTCTCCGTCGACGCCGACGGTTTCGGCCAGGGGGAGGGCTGCGGCGTGGTGGTGCTCAAGCGCCTGGCCGACGCCCAGGCGGGAGGAGACCGGGTCCGGGCGGTCATCCGCGGCAGCGCTTTGAACCAGGACGGCCGTTCGGCCGGCCTGACCGCACCATCCGGCCGCGCCCAGGAGGCGGTGATCCGCGCTGCCCTCGCCAACGCCGCTTTGGTGCCCTCCGACATCGACGCCGTCGAGGC
This sequence comes from Geminicoccus roseus DSM 18922, assembly GCF_000427665.1. NCBI lineage: Bacteria > Pseudomonadati > Pseudomonadota > Alphaproteobacteria > Geminicoccales > Geminicoccaceae > Geminicoccus > Geminicoccus roseus. Next base: position 1,118,598 of record NZ_KE386572.1, on the reverse strand, counting down.
GCACGGCACCGGCACCGGCCTTGGCGACCCCATCGAGATGCACGCGCTGGCGGCGGTGTTCCGGGAGCGCGACCGACCGCTCTGGGTCGGCTCCCTGAAGGGCAATATCGGCCATCTGGCCGCCGGCGCCGGGGTGGCCGGCCTGATCAAGGCGGTGCTGATGGCCGAGCGCGCCACGGTCCCGCGCTCGCTCCATTTTGGCCGCCTCAACCCGCATATCGAGCTTGGCGGTGCCGACCTGCGCGTCCCGGTCCAGCCCGCCCCGGCGGATCTGCGCGCCATCGGCGTCAGCAGCTTCGGCTTCAGCGGCACCAACGCCCATCTGGTGGTCACCCCCGCGCCTGCGATTTCCACAAACGAACCCGAGCGCCCGGCCGGCCATGTCCCCCGCCTGCTGATCTCCGCCCGCACCCCGGCCGCCCTGGCCGAGCTGGTCGCCAGCTACCGCGACCTCCTGGCGGCCGATCCCGCCAGCTTCCCGGACGTCTGCCACAGCGCCGCCACCGGCCGCGCCCGGCTGCCCTGGTGGGTCTGCGTCGAGCGACCCGAAGAGCTGGCCAGGCCTGAGCCGCAGCACGGCCGCCCTCCGGAGATCGGCCCGCAGCCCGGCCGCCGGGTGCCCCTGCCGCCGACGCCGCTCGACCGCCGCCGCTTCCCGGCGCGCCGCAGCAAGGCTGCACCTGCCCTTGCGCCCCTGCCCGGCAGGTTCCTCGACACACCCTCGGCCGACCGCCAGCTCGAAACGGTGCTGGACCTCGACCGGCTGCCCTGGCTGGCCGGCCACCAGGTGGGCGGCCGGGTGGTGGTGCCGGGTGCGGTGCTCCTGACCCTGATGGCGGCCGCGGCACCCCCGGGCCGGCCGCATCTGGCCGACATCCGCTTTTTGGAGGCGATCGTCCTGACGGGGCCGCTCCGCCTGGTCACCATCGCGCAGCCTTCCGGCCGGATCAGCGTCGCCAGCCGCGCCGGCGCCGGCTGGACCGTCCACGCCGAGGCCACCGCCAGCGCCACCCCTGCTAGGCCCTCCACCACCCCGCCCGCCAATGCCGCCACCACCGGAAGGGATGCCTGGCGCGCGACCCTGGCCCGGCGCGGCATCGCGATCGGCCCGGCCTTCCAGGCGATCCGCGTGATGGACCATGCCGGCGGCCATGCCGTCGCCAGCCTGGAGCCGCCCGACGAGCTGCGCGACGACGGGGTGCCGCTCCATCCGGCCCTGCTCGACGCGGCACTGCAGGTCGCCGGCGGCACCCTGGAGGGCGACGCCACCCTGCTGCCGGAAGGCATCGACCGGGTGACCCTGGCCGGACCGGTCGAGGGTCCCCTGCAGGCACGGGCGTCCCTGCGGCCAGATCCGGACCAGACCGCGATCGACGTGGTGCTGGAAGCCGGCGGCCGCCCGGTCGCCCTGGTCGAGGGCCTGCGCGTGCGCGCCACCACCCTTGCCGCAGGCGACGACTGGCTGGCGACCATCGGCTGGGAGCCCGCACCTGTCGCGGCGTCGGCATCGGCCCGGCCGGCCACCATCCTGGAAGCCGGGGCCGGCGGCCTGGACCTGGCCGAGCTCCTGGAGGAACTGCGCCGGCTGGCCGATCAGCCCGCACCCCCGCCCGTGCGCCTGCTGGTCCGCTCCCTTGGCCAGGAGCCCGTGGGCGGCGCCATGGCCGGCCTCGCCAGCGCCGTGCGGGCCGAGCATCCCGGGCTGGACCTGCGCTGCATCGAGGTCGAGGGCGAGGTGAGCCCCGACGCCATCGCCGCCGAGACGGGCCGCGGCGACGGCGAGCCCTGGGTCCGGCTGACCTCCCATGGCCTGGAGCGCCCGCGCCTGGTCTCCCTGCCGGCCCTGGCGCCCGCGCCCGCCCGCCTGTCCGGCACCGTGCTGATCACCGGCGGGTTCGGCGGGATCGGCCGGGCGCTGGCCGGGTGGGCAGTCGAGCGCGGGGCCGAGGCGCTGGTCCTGGTCGGCCGCCAACCGGGCGAGCTGCCGGCCCTGCCGGTTCCGGTGGTGCCCCTGGCGCTGGACATCGCGGGCGAGGGCGCGGAGGCCGCCATGGCTGCCGCACTTTCGGGCCTGCCGCCGCTCCATGCCATCATCCATGCGGCCGGGATCCGCGGCGATGCCCTGCTGGGTGACCTGTCGGCCGAACAACTGGACGCGGTGCTGGCGCCCAAGCTCGCCGGCGCCTGGACCTTGCACGCGCTGACCCGTCGCCACCCGGTCCGCCACTTCCTGCTGTTCGGCTCGATCGCGAGCTTCATCGGTGCCGCCGGCCAAGCTGCCTACGCCGCCGCCAACGCTGCGCTGGACGGGTTCGCCGCCTTCCGGCGCAGGGAGGGCCTGCCCGCCCAGGTGATCGACTGGGGCCGCTGGGAAGGCGAGGGGATGGTGGCCGATCTCAGCCCGGCCCAGCAGGCACGCATCGACGCCCGCGGCATCCGGCCGATGCCGGCCGCCCGGGCGCTGGCGGCGCTGGACGCTGCGCTCGCCAGGCCGGAGGCGCGGCTGGTGGTCGCCGCCTTCGACCGCGCCCTGCTGGCCGCGGCCGGGCCAGCCCCGCTGCTGGAGCGCTATCTCGCCGAGCTTCCCCCGGAGGCGGCGCAGCCGGGCCACGAGGACGACGTCGCCGCCATCGTGGCCCGGGTGCTCGGCCGCAAGGTCGAGCGCGACCAGCCGCTCACCGCCTATGGCCTGGATTCGCTGATGGCGGTCGACCTGCGCAACCGGCTGAACCGCAGCTTCGGCACCAGCCTGCAGCTGGCCGACCTCCTGTCCGGCATCGACCTGGACGGCCTGGATGCGCGGATCGGCGCCGCCGCGGCCGACGAGGTGGAGGTCATGACCCTATGAGCGTCGCCGATCTGGTCCGCGACCTGGAACGCCGCGGCGTGCACCTGGCGGTCGACGGCGACGCGCTCACCATGCGAGCCCCCAAGGGCGTGCTGGCCGACCGGGACCGCGACGCGCTGCGCGCCCGCAAGCACGAGATCCTGGCCTGGCTGAAGGGCGACGATGCCGAAGCCGAGCCTGGCGCACCGTTCCCGCTCACCGACATCCAGCAGGCCTACCTGGTCGGCCGGGCCGCCGAGATGGAGCTGGGCCGGGTCGGCTGCCACGCCTATCGCGAATTCGAGGCGCCCTCCTACGACCTGGAGCGCCTGGAGGACGCCTGGAACCGGCTGGTCCGGCGCCATCCGATGCTGCGCGCGGTGGTGCGGGGCGACCTGCAGCAGGTCCTGCCCGAGGTCCCGCCCTACCGGATCGCCACCCTGGACCTGCGCGGCGACCCGGATGCCGAGGCGCGCCTGGCCGCCCTGCGCGCCGAGCGCTCCCACCATGTGTTCGATCCGGCCGCCTGGCCCTTGTTCGACATCCGCGCGACCCTCCTGGATGATCGCGTCCGCCTGCATGTCGGCCTGGACCTGCTGGTCGCCGATGCGGTCAGCATGGTGCAGCTGTTCCGCGAATGGGGCCTGCTCTGCCGCGATCCCGGCGCCGTGCTGCCGGCCCCTTCCGCCAGCTTCGCCCAGCACTGCCGGGCCCTGGCCCGCAGCACCCCCTCGGCCGCTGAAGCCTATTGGAACGCGCGCCTTACGGACCTGCCGGGTGGCCCGGACCTGCCGCGCCAGCCGCTCGCCGCCCCGCCGCGCTTCACCCGGCACAGCCATCGCCTGGCGGCCCCGGCCTGGTCCGGCTTGAAGGAAGCCGCCCGCGCGCGCGGCCTGACGCCCTCAGCCCTGCTGGCCACGGCCTATGCCGACATCCTGGCCGCCTGGAGCCGCACGCCCCGCTTCCTGGTGGTGCTCACCACCTTCGCCGCCCCGCCCGCCATGGCCGGGGTGGTCGGCGACTTCACCTCCACCATCCTTCTGGAATCCGACGCCACGCCGGCGACCTTCGCCGGGCGCGCCACCGCCCTGCAGAAGCGGCTGGCCCAGGACCTGGACCATGCCGGGATGAGCGGTGTGCGGGTGATGCGCGAGCTGCGCCGCCACCGCCCGGACGTGCTGCCCGCCACGGCGGTGTTCACCAGCACGCTCGGCCACGACGTCCTGGCCGGCGAGCCGCCGCTCGCCTGGCTCGGCCGCACCGTCCACGCCATCACCCAGACCCCGCAGGTTGCCATCGACCATCACGTCCTGGAGGAACAGGGCGACCTCGTCGCCTCCTGGGACGTGGTGGAGGACCTGTTTCCGCCGGGCGTGGTGGACTTGATGTTCGCCGCCTACCGCCGCCTGCTGGACAGCCTGGCTTCCGGCGATGGCTGGTCGGGCGCGGTAGGCGCCTCGGTGGATCTCCCGCCGCGTCCGGCGCCGCAGGTCGCGTTCACCCCCGAGCCCCTGTTCGCCGGCCTGCTGCGCCAGGCCGAGCAGATGCCCGACCGCCCGGCGCTGATCGACGCGAGCGGCCAGACCAGCTTTGCCGAGCTGGTGCGGCTGTCCGCCCTGGCCGCCGGCCGGCTGCTGGCCCTGGGCGCCGGGCCGGAGAAGGTGGTGGCGGTCGACCTGCCGAAGTCCCGCCAGCAGGCCCTGGCCGCGCTGGCGGTGCTGCGCGCCGGGGCCGCCTACCTGCCGCTAGACCCGGCGCTGCCGCCGGCCCGCCGCGCCGAGCTGATCGCCGATACCTCCGCGATCGTGCCGGACTGGCCGGCCCTGCTGGACGGGCAGGGCGAGCCTGCCGCCCTGCCGGCGGTGGATCCCGCCAGCCTCGCCTACGTGATCTTCACCTCGGGCTCCACCGGCAAGCCCAAGGGCGTGATGGTCGAGCATGGCGCGGCGCTGAACACGGTGCTGGACCTGAACCGGCGCTGGCGGGTGGGTCCCGCCGACCGGGTGCTGGGCCTCTCGGCGCTGAACTTCGACCTGTCGGTCTACGACCTGTTCGGCGTGCCCGCGGCCGGCGGTGCGCTGGTGCTGCCGGGCGAGGAGCAGCGCCGCGATCCGGCCGCCTGGGCGGAGCTGGTCCGCCGCCACCGCGTGACCATCTGGAACACCGTGCCGGCTTTGGCGGCGATGCTGGCCGAGCACGGCCTGGATCCCGACCACCCCCTGCGCCTGTTCCTGCTCTCCGGCGACTGGATCCCGCTGGAGCTGGTGCCGAAGCTGCGCGCCCTGGCGCCGGACGCCGAGCTGGTGTCGCTGGGGGGTGCTACCGAGGCGGCGATCTGGTCGATCTTCCACCCCATCGGCGCGCCGGACCCCGCCTGGGCCTCGGTGCCCTACGGCCAGCCCTTGTCCAACCAGACCATGCACGTGGTGGATGCCCATGGCCGGCCGTGCCCGGACTGGGTGGTGGGCGAGATCGAGATCGGCGGGATCGGGCTGGCGCGCGGCTACTGGGGCGACCCGGCGCGCAGCGAAGAGCGCTTCCGCACTGACCCCCTCACCGGCGAGCGCCGCTACCGCACCGGCGACCTCGGCCGGTTCCGGCCAAACAACCTGATCGAGTTTTTGGGCCGCGAGGACTTCCAGGTGAAGGTGGGCGGCCACCGGATCGAGCTTGGCGAGATCGAGGCGCACCTGGTGCAGCACCCGGCGGTGCGCCAGGCGGTCGCCGCCGCCTTGCCCGTCCCCGGCCAGCCCCGCCAGAAGACCCTGCATGCCTTCGTGGTGGCGGCGGAGGAGCCCGGTGGCCAGGACAAGGCCATCCAGGTCCTGGAGCGCCCCGGCCGCCGCCGCCTGGACAGCCAGGAGCGCCTGCCGCTCGGCCAGCGCAGCGCCGCGTCCGACTTCGCCCGCCGCCGCTCGGTCCGCGACTTCGCCGAGACCGCGGTCGCCCGGACCGCCTTCGACGAGATGCTGGGCCGCCTGGCCGGCGAGGAGGGCGGCCTGGTCCGCCACCGCTACCCGTCCGCCGGCTCGCTCTACGCCGTCCAGGCCCATCTCCTGGTGCGGCCCGGCAGGGTCGAGGGCGTGGAAGGCGGCGTCTACTACCACGACCCGGTCGAGCACGCGCTGGTGCGCCTTGGCTCCCATCTCCCGCCGGTCGCCGTGGCCCATCCGCCCACCGCGAAGGCGGTGGAGCAGGCCGCGTTCGTGCTGCTCCTGGTGGCCGACCTGGCCGTGCTGCGCCCGACCTATGGCGGGGCTGCCCGCGACTTCTGCCTGCTGGAAGCCGGCTACCAGGGCCAGCTCCTGATGACCGACCTGGACGAAACGGCCCTGGGCCTTCTCCCGGTGGGCGGCCTGGAGGTCGATGGGTTCCGCGACGCGCTGGCGCTGACCGACGACCATGCCCTGGTCCACGCGCTGGCGGGCGGCGTCCCCGGCGCCGCTGCCCGCCCCGAAAGCCTGGCCCAGCGCCTGCACCGCCACCTGGCCGAGCGCCTGCCCGACTACATGGTCCCGCGCCGGATCACCCTGGTCGAGCGCCTGCCGCTCACCGCCAACGGCAAGGTCGACCGCCAGGCGCTGCAGCCTCCGGCCGAGCAGGCGCCTTCCGGCAGCGCCGCCGAGACCGCCGCGATCCGCACCCTGGTCGCGGAGATCCTGGGCACGGAGGCGGTGGGCGACCACGCCAACCTGTTCGACCTGGGCGCCACCTCCCTGCACCTGGTCCGCCTGCAGCGCCGCCTCGCCGAGCAGCACGGCGAGCGGGCCCCGGCCGTGGTCGACCTGTTCCGCCTGCCGACCGTGGCCGACATCGCCCGCCATCTGGCCGAGGCTCCGGCCAGCACCGCTGCCGACAGCGGCACCGCGCGCGCCCAGCGCCGCCTGGAGGCGCGCCGCCAGCTCGCCGACCGGCGCCAGCGATGAGCGGCTCGATCGCCATCGTCGGCCTGGCCGCCCGCTATCCGGGCGCCCCCGACCTGGAAGCCTTCCGCGACCTCCTGTTCGCCGGCCGCGATGCCGTTTCCACCCTGCACCCCGACGAGCTGGCCGCCGAGGGTGTGCCCGACGACCTGCTGCGCGACCCGGGCTACGTCCCGGCGGCCTCGGTGCTGGCGGGGATCGACCGGTTCGACGCCGCCCGCTTCGCGATCCCGCCGCACGAGGCGGTGCTGATGGACCCCCAGCAGCGCGTCCTCCTGCAGGCGGCCGCCGACGCGCTGGACGATGCCGGGATCGATCCGCGGCACAGCGACCTCACCATCGGCGCCTTCGCCGGGGCCGCCATCAGCACCTATCTGCTGACCCGCCTGGCGCCGCACGTTCTCTCCGGCCCCAGCTCCGCCGCCCAGCTCCTGGCGATCACCGGCAACGACAAGGACTATGCGGCGGCCCAGCTGGCCTACCGCCTGGACCTGCGCGGCCCGACGCTCAGCGTGCAGACCGCCTGCTCGACCTCGCTGGTGGCCGTCCATCTGGCCTGCCAGAGCCTTTTGTCGGGCGAGTGCGATGCGGCGCTGGCCGGCGGGGTCAGCGTGCGCGTGCCGCACCGGATCGGCTACCTGCACCAGTCCGAGGGCATGCTGTCGCCCACCGGCCGCTGCCGCTCCTATGGCGCCGAGGCCGACGGCACCCTGTTCGGCAGCGGTTGCGGCGTGGCGGTGCTCAAGCGCCTGGACGACGCCCTGGCCGAGGGCGACCGGATCCGCGCGGTGATCCTGGGCAGCGCCATCAACAATGACGGCGCCCGCAAGATCGGCTTCTCCGCCCCCAGCCAGGAGCGCCAGGCTGCGGTGATCGCCGAGGCGATGGCGGTGGCCGGCGTCACCCCCGACCAGGTCGGCTGCATCGAGGGCCACGGCACCGGCACGCCGCTCGGCGACCCGATCGAGGTCGCGGCCCTGGCCGCCATCTTCGCCGGGCGCCCGGCCGGCTCGGTGGCGCTGGGCACGGTCAAGTCCAACATCGGCCATACCGAGACCGCCGCCGGCATCGCCGGCCTGATCAAGGCCGTGCTGATGCTGGAGGAGGGCCGCCTGGCCCCGACCCTCCATGCCGCCCGGCCGAACCCGCGCCTGGGCATCGAGCGCACGCCCTTCCGCCTGATCCAGGCCGCCGAGCCCTGGCAGGGCCCGCGCCGCGCCGGGGTGAGCTCGTTCGGGATCGGCGGCAGCAACGCCCATGTCGTCCTGGAGGCGGCGCCGGCGCCGGCCGGCCCGCGCCCCCGGCCAGCGCCGCGGCATGGCTCGCGCTACTGGTACCTGCCGCCCAGGCGCCCGGACCGCCTCCTGGCCGACCCGCTCGCCAGTGGCTTCGGCGCCAGCCTGCACGACGCCGACCTGTCCCTGGCAGCCTGTCCCTGGCTGGCCGACCACCAGGTCCAGGGCCGCATCCTCCTGCCGGGCGCCGCCTATGCCGCGACCCTGGCCGAGCAGGGCATCACCGCCGCCGAGGGCCTGGCCATCGCCGCCCCGGTCGAGATCCCGCGCGAGGGCGTGGTCCCGTTCCGCCTGGTGCTGGAGCCGGAGCGCCGCGCCCGCTGGTTCGTCCAGGCCGGTGACCGCTGGCAGCCGGTCGCCGAGGCGGCTTTGCCGCCGGCCGCCGGAGACCTGCCGCTCCCGCCGGTCGTGGCCGCCACCGAGCAGCTGGATGCCACAGCCTGGATGGAGCGGCTGGCCGCCGGCGGGCTGCGCTTCGGCCAGGCCTTCCAGAGCCTGGCGGAGGTCCGGATCGGCCAGCGCGCCGCCCATGCCCGCCTCCGCCCGGGCTGCAGCCTGGTCGCCATCGTCGATGCCGGGCTGCAGGCGATCGGCGCCGCGTTTGCCGGCGAGGGCGACTGGCTGCCCAGCGCGTTCGGCCGCCTGGATCTCACTGCAGCGATCCGCACCGCCACCGCCGTGACCGCCCAGCTGGACCCGCCCGGCGAGGACAGCGTCTCCGCCTCGATCTGGTGGACCGACCGGGATGGCCAAACGGTCGGCCACGCCCGCAACGTGGTCTGCCGCAGGACCGCCGCCCCGGTGGACCCGTTCTACCGCCTGGCCTGGCGCCCCGAGTTGCCGGACGAGGTGGCGCCGGTCCATGCGGCGCTGGAGCGGATCGCCGCCGGCTTCGCGGACCAGGTGCACCACGCGGCCGAGGTCGCCCCCCGCCACCACCGCTATGCCGCCCTGCTGGCTCGCCATGCCGGCCACCCCGACCGGGCGACCGCGCCTGCCGATGCCGCCCGCGACCTGGCCGCCCGCCACCCCCGGCACGCCGCCGAGATCGACCTGGTCGCCCGCGCCGGCCAGGCCCTCCCTGAGATCCTGGCCGGGCGCCGCGACATGCTGGACGTGCTGTTCGGCGAGGCTGGGCCGGTCGGCTCCTATGCCGGCTCGGTGCTGGCGCAGACGGTCAACGCCAAGGTCGCCGCCGTCGCCAGGGCTGCTGCCCCCCGCCGGGTCCTGGAGATCGGCGCCGGCACCGGCGCCACCACCGCGGTTCTGCTGCCGGCCCTTCAGTCCGACGTGGCATACCTGTTCACCGACGTGGGCAGCCCGTTCCTCCACGCCGCCCAGGCCCGCTTCGGCGACCATCCGGGCTTTCGCACCGGCCTGCTCGACATCGGCCGGGATCCTGCGGAACAGGGGCTGGCGCCCCGCAGCTTCGATTTGGTGGTCGCCGCCAACGTCCTGCACGTCGTTCCGGACCTGCGCCGGGCGGTCGCCCATGCCGCCAGCCTGCTGGCTCCGGGCGGCCGGCTCCTCCTGGTCGAGGGCACCGCGGCCCTGGCCCGGCTGGACCTCGTGTTCGGCGCGACTGAAGGCTGGTGGGCATTCGCCGACGACCTTCGCCAGGACCACCCGCTCCTGCCGGCCGAGCGCTGGCACGACCTGTTCCGCGAAGCCGGGCTGGCAGCGCCGACCACCGCCTTCCATGCCGGAACCCAGGCGGTCCTGGTCGCGACCCGCCCGCCCGCCGCACGCTGGCTCGCCACCGGCGGGGATGCGGCGATCGCCCGGACGCTCGGCCTGGAATGGGCGCCCGTCCTGCCCGAGGGTCCGGTGGCCGGCGTGGTCTTCCTGGCTGGCCTGGCGGCGACGCCGGCCGCCACGGCGCTCGTCGAGCTGGCCGGCCTCGCCCGCCGCCTGGCCGAGCGTGCCGATCCGCCCCGCCTGCTGGTTGCCACCCGCTCGGCCGCCCGGGTCCGGCCCGATGATCGCTGCAGCGCCGATGCCGCGGCCCTGAACGGGTTCGTCCGCACCCTGGCCCTGGAGCATCCGGAGCTGCGGCCCCGCTCGGTGGACCTGGCGGAGCTCGATCCCGCCGCCCTGGCCGCCGAGATCGCCCTGGCCGAGCCGGAGGACCACACCGCCTGGCGCGCCGGCCAGCGCTCTTTCGCCCGGCTGGAGCGCCTGCCCCCGCCCGGCCCCGCCACCTGGCGCCTGCGCCAGGACCTGACCCGCGAGCCGCTGCCCGAGCCGGTCCCGGGCCCAAACGAGGTGGTGGTGCGGGTCCTGGCCGCCGGGGTGAACTTCAAGGACGTCCTGATCGCGGGCGGCCTGGTCCCGGCCGCCCAGCTGGGCGGCGAGTGCGCCGGCGAGGTCGCCGCGGTCGGTACCGAAGTGACCGGGCTGGAGCCTGGCCAGAAGGTGATCGCGGTCGGCGGCGGGGCCTTCGCCCATTATCTGGTGACCAACCCGGACCTGGTGGTGCCGCTGCCGCCGGGCCTGCCGCTTTCCGCCGCCGCGGCCCTGCCGGTTGCCGGCGTCACCGCCTGGCACGCCACCCGCGGTCTTCGCCCCGGCCAGCGCGTGCTGGTCCACAGCGCCACCGGCGGCGTCGGCCAGGTCGCCCTGCGTCTGGCGCTCGCTGCCGGCGCCACGGTCATCGCCACCGCCGGCAGCGAGGAGCGCCGCGCCTGGCTGCATGCCCAGGGCATCCAGGAGGTCTATTCCTCCCGCGACACCGCCTTTGCCGCCGCCGCACCCGTGGACCTCGTGATTGGTGCCGTCACCGGCGAGCAGCGCCAGGCCAGCCTCGACCTGCTCCGCCCGGGCGGACGCTTTGTCGAGCTCGGCCGCGTTGACCTGCTGGACCCGGGCGCGATCCGCCCGGACATCGTCTACGACCTGGTCGAGCTGGACCGGGTGGACGCCCGAACCTTCGGCCGCCTCCTGCGCGAACTGGTGGCCGCCGTCGCCGCCGACCCGTCCCTCCTGCCGACCGTCACCACCATGGCGCTTGCCGATGCGGAAGCGGCCCTGGCGACCCTTCGGCGCGCCGAGCACCTGGGCAAGCTGGTCCTACTCCCCGACTGGCCGGCCGCGATCCGCGCGGACGCCAGCTACCTCGTCACCGGCGGCCGTGGCGGCATCGGCCCGGACGTGGCGGCATGGCTGCGCAGGCAAGGGGCCGGCGCCGTCCTCACCCTCGGCCGCACCCCGGCCAGCGATCCGCACGCCCTGGTCGGCGACGTCGCCGACCCGGCCAGCCTGGCAGGCGTCGACCGGTACATCGCCGCGCATGGCCTGCCGCCGCTCCAAGGCGTGATCCATGCCGCCGGCGTCCTGGCCGACCGCGCCATCGCCGGCCTGACGAGCGCCGACATCGAGGCCCCGCTGGCCGCCAAGCTCGCCGGGGCGCGCGCCATCGCCGCGCACTGGCCGGACCTCGACCTGTTCCTGGCCTTTTCCTCGGCGGGCGGCGTGCTGGGCTCGCCGGGCCAGGCCAGCCATACCGCCGCCGCCGCCGCGCTCGACGCCTTCATGGCCAGCCGTGGCCGAACGATCGACTGGGCCGCCTGGGCCGGCAAGGGTGCTGCCGTGGCAAGCGGCGCCGACGAGCGCCTGGCCGCGATCGGCGTCGGCAGCATCGACCAGGCCACCGCGTTCAGGGCGCTCGACCGTTCCCTGCAGCCGGGCATGGACCGCCTGGTCGTGCTGCCGATCGACTGGTCCGCCTTCCAGGCGGCGTCCGCTCCGCCCGTCCTGGCCGAGCTGGTCCTCCCGCCATCCGCCGGGCCGGCCGAACCCGCCACACCAGCCGCAACACCACCCCGGCCGGACATCACGGACCTGGACAGCCTGCGCCGCCAGGTGGCGGAGACCTGCGCCCGGCTGCTGCCGCCCGGCCAGCCGGTCGACCTGCGCCGGGCGCTGAGCGATCAGGGGCTGGACAGCCTGGGCGCCCTGGAGCTGCGCAATCGCCTGAGCCAGCTCGCCGGCGCCCGCCTGTCCGCGACCGTGCTGTTCGACTTTCCCAGCGTGGAGGCCCTGGTCGCCCATCTGGCTGGCCATCTGGGCCTGGCCGTCCAGGACCAGGCGGCGGCGCCCCCTGAGGTTTCCGTCGCCGGCCAGGATCCCGGGGACATGGACGAGGGCGACCTCGATGCGGAACTCGCCCGCTTCGAGCGCATGCTGGCCGAGGACGACGCGTGAGCCAGGACCGCAGCCTCAAGGAGCAGACCCTCCGGCTCCTCTCGAAGATGCAGGCGAGGGTCGACGCCGCCGAGGCCCGCCTGCGCGAGCCGGTCGCCATCGTCGGCATGGCCCTGCGCCTGCCGGGCGCCGACACGCCCGACCAGTTCTGGGAAGCGCTCACGGAAGGCCGCGATCTCGTGCGCGAGGTGCTGCCCGAACGCTGGAAGCTGGCCGACCCGGCCTCGTCCGCCCGCTTCGGCGGCTTCCTGGACGGGATCGACCGGTTCGACGCCGAGTTCTTCGGCATCAGCCCGCGCGAAGCCGCGTCCATGGACCCGCAGCAGCGCCTGGTGCTGGAGGTCGCCTGGCATGCGCTGGAAGATGCCGGCATCCGCGCCGACCGGCTGGAGGGCAGCCGCACCGGCGTTTATCTCGGCATCTGCACCGCCGATTACGGCCGCTTAGGGGATGCCGCCGCCCGCAGCGAGGACGGCTATGCAGCGACCGGCGGAGCACCGGGCGTCGCCGCCGGCAGGCTCGCCTACGCACTCGGGCTGAACGGCCCGGCGCTGGTCACCGACACCGCCTGCTCCTCCTCGCTGGTCGCCACCCATCTGGCGATCCAGGCCCTGCGCACCGGCGAATGCGACTTGGCGCTGGCCGGCGGCGTCAACCTCACCCTGGCCCCGTTCGGCGCCGAGACGCTGGGCCGCATGCAGATGCTGTCCCCGGACGGCCGCTGCAAGGCGTTCGATGCCCGCGCCGACGGGTTCGTGCGCGCCGAGGGCTGCGGCGTGCTGGTCCTCAAGCGCCTGGCCGACGCCACCCGCGACGGCGACCATGTCCACGCGCTGATCCGTGGCAGCGCGCTCGGCCAGGACGGCCGCTCCGCCGGCCTGACCGCGCCATCGCGGCCTGCCCAGGAGGCAGTGATTCGCGCCGCCCTGGCCAATGCCGGCCTGGCCCCGGCCGATGTCGACGCCATCGAGGCGCACGGCACCGGCACAGCACTGGGCGACCCCATCGAGATGCACGCCCTGGCCGGCATCTTCCGGGAGCGCGACCGGCCGCTCTGGGTGGGCTCGGTGAAGAGCAATATCGGCCATGCCGAGGCCGCCGCCGGCATTGCCGGGCTGATCAAGGCCGCCCTGATGGTCGAGCGCGGCGCCATCCCGCCCTCGATCCATTTCGAGCGCCTGAACCCGCATGTCGACCTGGCCGGCGCCGATCTGCGCGTGCCCACCAGCCTCCAGCCCGGCAGCGTGCGTGCCGTGGGCGTCAGCAGCTTCGGCTTCAGCGGCACCAATGCCCATCTGGTGGTGGCGCCGCCACCAGCCGCCCCGCCGGCCCCGCTGCCGACGGACGAGCCCGGCCCGAGCCTTCTGATCTCCGCCCACACGCCCACCGCCTTGCGCATGCTGGTTGGCCAGTACCGCCAGATCCTCGACCGGGACCCCTCACGGTTCGCGGACCTGGCCCGCAACGCCGCCCGCCACCGCGCCCGCCTGCGCTGGTGGGTCCGCGTCGACCGGGCCGCCGAACTCGCCGCCGCCGTACCCAGAGACGCCCCGCCGCCCTCGGTCGATGCCGGCCCCGGTCCGCGCGTGCCCCTGCCGCTCTATCCGTTCGAGCGGCAGCGCTTCTGGCTGGACACGGCCGGCGAGGCGCTTCGCCCGGCCCGCAACCCGGGCGGCGATCTGGTGCTGGAGGCCCAGCTCTGGCCGGGCTCCCCGCTCATCGCCGAGCATGTCGTCCACGGCCGCCCGCTCCTGCCGGCCGCTGCCATCCTCCTGCGCCTGGACCGTGCCGCCCGCGCCGCGGGCCGCACCGGCAGCCTGGTCGAGATCGACCTGCTGGCCCCCGTCGAGATCCGCCACCCGACCCGGATCCAGACCGTCGTGGCCGAGCGGATCGGCTTCTACCTGGACGACGATGGCTGGCGCCTGTGCGCGCAGGCGGGCAGCGGCGACCTGGCGGAGCCTTCCGCCTCCCTCGACCTGGCGGCCGAGCGCCGGCTCTGCCCGGAGCAGGTCGATCCTGCGGACTTCCAGGCCTGGCTCGCCGCCACCGGCCTCGTGTTCGGTCCGAGCTACGACGCCCTGCGCGAGATCCACCTGGGCGAGAACAGGGTGCTGGCCCGCCTGGAATCGCCCCTGCCCGAGATCCTGCTCGACGCCGCCCTGCGCGCCGTGGGGGCGCTGCATCTGGGCCAGGACGGCCATGCCCGCATCCCCGCCCGGATCGGCGCCTTCCACGTCTTCGCTCCGCTCGGCGACGCAAGCTGGGTCCGCGCCCGGATCGGCGGGCAGGGCGAGACGACGCTGGCCGACCTCGACCTGCTGGACGAGGCCGGCGGCTTCGTCGCCCGGATCGAGCGGCTGGAGCTGCGCGCGCCCGGCCAGGCCGCCGCGGGCTGGCGGGACTGGCTGCACGCCGTCCGCTGGCAGGAAGGCCCGAGCCTTGCCGACGCCGCCCGGATCACCGCGCCCCTCGCCGACAGCGCCGAGCATGGCCGCCGCCTGGACCGCCTGGCCGCCCGCTACGCGAAGAGCGCCGTGGGCCAGGTCCCGGAAGAGGCGGTGGCGCCCCGCCACCTGCCGCTCTACCGCCAGCTCGTGCGCCTCGCCGCCGATGCCGCCGACAGCGCCGCCCCGGCCGAAGGGCCCGAGCAGGACCTCCTGCACCGCTGCGGCCTGGCCCTGCCGGCGATCCTGCGCGGCGAGCAGGACCCGCTGGCCGTCCTGTTCGCCGACGGCGGTCCCGCCGCCATCTACCGCGAGGCCCCCGCCTATCGCGCCGGCAACCAGCTGGTGGCGCTGGCCGCCCGCTTCGCCGCGCACCCGGCCGGCCGCCTGCGCGTCCTGGAGATCGGGGCCGGCACCGGCGGCACCACAGCCGCGGTCCTGGAGGCGCTCGGCCCCGGGCGCACCGAGTACTGGTTTACCGACGTCTCCGAGAGCTTCCTCGACGGGGCTCGCACCCGCTTCCCGGGCATCCGCGCGCACCGCCTCGACATCGAGCGTCCCCTGGAGGGCCAGGCCGTCCCCGAAGCCGGCTTCGACCTGGTCCTGGCCGCCAACGTCCTGCACGCCACCGCCGACCTGCGCCAGGCCGTCCGCCACGCCGCAAGCGCGCTCCGTCCGGGCGGCTCGCTGGTCCTGTTGGAGAGCACCACCCAGGGCGGCTGGATCGACCTGGTGTTCGGCCTGACCGAGGGCTGGTGGCGCTTTGCCGACCGCGACCTGCGCCCAAACTATCCCCTCCTGACCGAAGCCGGCTGGTCCGCGCTCCTGGTCGAGGAAGGCTTCGATGTCCTGCCCCTGCCGGGCGCCCATGGCACGCTGCCCGGCCAGGCGGTCCTGCTCGCGACGCCCCGCCAGCCGGTCCGGGTCGTCCAGGATCCCGGCATCGGCAGCCTGTCCGAGCGCTGCATGGCCCTGGTCGACGCCGTGCGCGGCCTGCCCCCGGACACCCGCCGCCTGGTCGTTCAGACATCCGGCGCCCGCACCGAGCCCGGTGCCGCGGCCTTGTGGGGCATGGCGCGCACCCTGCGCCGCGAGCGGCCGGAACTGGACGTGCGCTGCCTGGACCTGGCCGGCACTCCGGCCGGGGCCGTGCTGGAGGAGGAGCGCTTCGCCGGCGAGGCCGAGATCATCCGCGACGGCGACCGCCGCCTGGTTCCGCGCCTGCAGCCGGCCCATGCCACCGGCGCCATCCCGCCGCTCGATCCGGCCGCTTGGTACCTCGTGACCGGCGCCTTCGGCGGCCTGGGTCCGGTCATCGCCGGGCATCTGGCCGATGCCGGCGCCCGCCGCCTGGTCCTGGTCGGCCGCAACCTTCCTTCCGAGGCCGGCTGGCTGGACGGCCTGCGGGCCCGCAGCCTGGAGCTTCGCCTGGAAGCCTGCGACGTGGGCGACATAAGCGCGCTCGGCGGCCTGCTCGACCGGCTGGGGCCGATCCGGGGGGTCGTCCACGCCGCAGGCTCACTTGCCGACGCCACCTTCGACCGCCTGGACCGCGCCACGCTTGACCGGGTCCTGCGCGCCAAGGTCGACGCCGCCGACCTGCTCGACCGCCGCCTGCCCGATGCCGACCCGTTCGTCCTGTTCTCCTCCGCCGTCGGCCTGTTCGGCTCCGCCGGCCAGGCGGCCCATGTCGCGGCCAGCACGGCGCTGGACGCCATCGCGGAACGCCGCCAAGCCCGCGGCCATTTCGCCACCAGCATCGCCTGGGGTGCGTGGGACCGGATCGGCGCCGCCGCAACGCGCCACGACCTGCACGACCGCCTGAACGCCCAGGGCCTGCGCACCATCCCGCCCGAGCAGGGCCGCGCCATCCTGGATGCCGCCCGCTCGGTCGATGCCGCGGCCTTCCTGGCCCTGCCGATCGACCGCCAGCCCTTCCTCGCGAGCTTCGGAACCGGCCGGCTGCCCGACGTCCTGGCCGGATGGCAGGCCGCTCCCAAGGTCGAGGCTCCGGCCACCCCCGGGCCGGCTCCAGAGAAGCCCGCCGGCTCCGTCGCCGAGACCGTCGCTGCGGAAGCCGCCCGCGTGCTGGGCCATCCCGACCCGCGCCGCCTGCCGACCGGAGTCAGCCTGTTCGAGCAGGGCCTGGATTCGCTGATGGCGGTCCAGCTCCGCAACCGCCTGTTCGAGCGGTTCGGCGAGCCGGCCGCCAGTGCCACCCTCCTGTTCGACTTTCCCACCCTGGACGCCCTGGCCGCGCATCTGTCCGGCGCCGCCAGGCCCGCGCCGGCACCCGCCCGCACTTCCTCCGGCGACGCCCGGGAGCCGATCGCCATTGTCGGCATCGGCTGCCGCTTCCCGGGCGACGGAGCCGATCCCGCCGCCTTCTGGCAGGCCCTCCTGGCCGGCACCGACGCAATCGGGCCGCTGCCCGCCCAGCGCCGCCAGCTGCCCAACCACGGCGCCGACACGCTGCAGGCCGCCTTCCTGCCGGACATCGCCGGCTTCGACGCCCCCTATTTCGGCATCTCGCCCCGCGAGGCGCCCTATATCGACCCGCAGCACCGCCTGCTGCTGGAGGTCGCTGCCGAGGCGCTGGCCGATGCCGGGATCGATCCCGCCACGATCGCCGGCAGCCGCACCGGCGTGTTCGTCGGCATGTGCAACTACGACTATGCCGCCATCGCCGCGGCCGGCGAGCAGGTCGACGGCTATGCCGGCACGGGCTCCGCCGCCTCGATCGCAGCCGGGCGGCTGTCCTACACGCTGGGCCTGAACGGTCCGGCCCTGGTCACCGACACCGCCTGCTCGTCCTCGCTGGTCACCGTTCACCTGGCGGTCCGCAGCCTGCGCGGCGGCGAATGCGCCATGGCGCTGGCCGGCGGCGTCAACCTGATCATGGGGCAGGGCACCACCGCCGCGCTCGGCCAGCTGCAGATGATGGCCCCGGATTCCCGCTGCAAGGCGTTCGACGACCGCGCCAACGGCTTCGTGCGCGGGGAGGGCTGCGGCCTGGTGGTCCTCAAGCGCCTGTCCGACGCCCTGGCCGACGGCGACCCGATCCACGCGCTGATCCTGGGCTCGGCGCTGAACCAGGACGGCCGCAGCGCCGGGCTGACCGCGCCCAGCGGCGCCGCCCAGGAAGCGGTGATCCGGACGGCCCTGGCCGATGCCGGCGTTGCGCCTGGCGAGATCGACCTGGTCGAGGCGCACGGCACCGGCACCGCGCTGGGAGATCCCATCGAGGTCCATGCCCTGCGCGAGGTGTTCGCGGGGTGCGAGCGGCCGCTCTGGGTGGGTGCCGTGAAGACCAATCTCGGCCACACCGAGGCCGCCGCCGGGATCGCCGGCCTGATCAAGGCCGCCCTGGCACTGCGCCACGGCCGCCTGCCGGGCAACCTGCATTTTGAGCGCCTGAACCCGCATATCGACCTGCGCGGCGCCGACCTGCGCTTCCCGGACCGGGCGGTGGAAGGCCAGTTCCGCCATGCCGGGGTCAGCTCGTTCGGCTTCAGCGGCACCAACGCGCACGTGGTCCTGGCCGCCCCACCGGCCATGGCGGCCGGGCGGCCGAGCCTGCCGCTCCCCCGGTTCCAGCGCCGCCGCTACTGGGTCGAGCCCCGCAAGGAGCGCCGCACCCTGCCGGCCAGCATCCACCCGCTGCTCGGCCGCCGCCTGCGCTCCAGCGTGGCGCAGCGCCAGTTCGAGCAGGTCCTGGCTCCCGATGCCCCGGCCTGGCTGGCCGACCACCGGGTCGAGGGAAGGGTGATCCTGCCGGCCGCGGCGATGGTCGAGATGATGCTCGCCGCCGTGGACGGCCCCGATCCGATCGAGCTGGCCGAGCTGGTGTTCCATGCGCCGCTCGACCTGGGGCCGGAACCGCTCCTGCACACGGTGGTCGACCCGGACGCCCGCACCGTGGCGATCCTCCGCGTCCCCGACGAGGAGAGCGAGCCCTTCCAGCCGCTGGCCACCGCCCGCTTCGCCGTGGCCCGTCCCTTCCCGCCCATGGCCCTGCCGGATGGCGGCGAGCCCCGCGACGTCGACGCGCTGTACGCCGCGTTCGCCCGCAGCGGCCTGGCCTACGGCCCGGCCTTCCGGGGTCTGGCCGGCCTGCGCCGCCAGGAAGACAGCGCCACCGCCGAGCTGGCCCATCCGGCCGACCCGGTTTTCCGCCTGGACCCGCGCCTCCTGGACGCCGCCTGGCAGGGCCTGGCCGCCCTCCTGCCGGAAGACACCGGCGGCACCTGGCTCTTGGCCCGGGTCGACCGCCTCGCCTGGTTCGGCGGCATCCCCCAGCGCGTCCTGGTCCGCCAGGAGGACGAGAAGCGCTATCAGGTCACCCTGCTCGATGCGGACGGAGGAATCGTCGCTAGGTGCGAGGGCGTCGGCATGGCCCGGATCGCCCGGGCCGGCGGTCAGGCCGCGATCCATGACTTGGCGCTGCATCCGCTGCCCCCGGACGCGCCCTCCGACCAGCGCCAGCGCCGCTGCATCGATCTGCGCGGCCGGGTCGACCTTGCCGACATGTTCGGCGACGTCCTCGAAGCAGCTGCCGAAGAATCCGCCGCCGCGTCCCCCCAGCCGCTCCTGCTCCTGACCGACCGGGCGCTCTCCGGCGGCGATCCGGCCCAGGCGGCCATGACCGGCCTCGTCGGCACCATCGCCCAGGAGCTGCCGGAACTCGACCCGCGCCTGCTCGACCTGCCGGGCGACCAGGTGCCGGTTCTGCCGCAGGACCCGTCCGCCCGCCTGCTCTGCCTCCAGGACGGCAAGCTGGCCCGCCAGGACCTCGCCGCTCGCCCGCCCGCCGAGATGCCGACGCCCGAAGGCGGCTTCGTTTTGCGCCGCGACCCGGCCGCCACCAGCCGCTCGCTGGCGTGGGAATCGCGTGCCCATCCCGCGGCCGGGCCTGGCGAGGTGGTGATCGAGATCGCCGCCGCCGGCATCAATTTCCGCGACGTGATGAACCTGCTGGGCCTCTACCCGGGCGATGCCGGCGCGCCCGGCGTGGAATGCGCGGGCGTGGTGGTCGAGGCCGGTCCGGGCGTGGCGGACCTCGCCCCGGGCATGGCGGTGGTCGCCATCGCCGCCGGCTGCTTTGCCGACCGGGTGCGGGTCGACGCCCGCCTGGCCCGCCCCGTCCCGCCCGGCCCGCCCGGCCTGGACTGGACGGTGGTGGCCGGCCAGCCGGTCGCCCATCTCACTGCCATGCTGGCCCTCGACGGCCTGCGCCCGGGCGAGCGCGTCCTGGTCCATGCTGGGGCCGGCGGCGTCGGCCATGCCGTGCTGACCCTTGCCCGCGCCGCCGGGGCCAGCCTGGTCGCCACGGCGGGCAGCCCGGCCAAGCGCGCCTATCTGCAGGACTTCGGCGACATCGAGGTCCACGATTCCCGCAGCCTCGCCTTTGCCGCCACCGCCCCGGTCGACCGGCTGGTCAACTGCCTGACCGGCGACGCAATCCCGGCCTCTTTGGACCTGCTGGCCCCGGGCGGCCGCTTCGTGGAACTCGGCCGCGCCGGGATCTGGACCGAGGCGCAGGCCAAGGCACGGCGCCCGGACGTCGCCTTCGAGATCCTGGCCCTGGACCGCCTGATCCAGGAGGACCCGGCCAGGGTCGGCGCGATGCTGGACGACCTCCTGGCCAGGCTCGCGAACGGCAGCCTCCCGCCGGTCCCGGTCCGCCCGCTGCCGTTCGCCCGCCTGCCCGAGGCGGTCCGCGAACTGGAGGCCGCCCGCCATGTCGGCAAGCTGGTCCTCCGTCGCCCGCGCCTGCGCCCCGACGCCACCTATCTGGTCACCGGCGGCACCGGCGCCCTGGGCCAGGCCCTGCTGGCCTGGCTGGCCGCCCAGGGCGCCCGCCACCTGCTGGTCCTGGCCCGCCGCCCGCAGCGCCTGGCGGTCCCGGACGCCGAGGTGAGCGTGGTCGCGGTCGATCTTGCCGACGAGCAGGCGGTCGCCGCGACCCTGGCCGGCCTGGCCCACCCCCTGAAGGGCGTGTTCCACCTGGCCGGCGCGCTGGACGACGGCGTGCTCGCCGCCCAGGACGCCGATCGCCTGGCCCGGACGCTCGCCCCGAAGCTCGGCGGCGCCGAAAGCCTTGACCGGGCGACCCGCGGCCACGCCCTGGACCATTTCGTTTTGTTCGGTTCGCTGGCCGGCCTGACCGGCTCGCCCGGCCAGGCCAACTACGCCGCCGCCAACGCCGCGCTGGCCGGCCTCGCCCGCCGCCGCCGCGCCCAGGGCCTGCCGGCCCTGCTGGTGGATTGGGCCGCCTGGGCCGGCTCCGGCATGGCGGCCAGGCGGGCTGGCGCCGCGATCGCCCCGTCCGCCGCCCTGGCGGCGCTGGGCGAACTGCTGTGCGACAGCACCACCCATGCCGCGGTGCTACCGGCCGGCGAGGCCGCCACTGCCGGCGCACCCGCCGCCGAAGCCCTGCCGGACCTGCAGCCTTTGCCGGCCAGCGAGCGGCGCGCCCGCCTGGGCGAGCTGGTCGCAAGCCTTGCCCGGCAGATCCTGGATCTCGGCGACCTGCCGCTCGACCCGGCCCGGCCGCTCACCGAGATCGGCCTGGACTCGCTGATGGCGGTGGAACTGCGCAACGCCCTGGTGCAGGCGCTGGGACGGCCGCTGCCGCCGCCGGTCGTCCTGAACTATCCCTCGGTCGAGCTGCTGACCGCGCATCTCTCCACGCTCTACGCGCCGGCCGATCCCTCGCCACCGCCACCTCCGGCCGCACCTCCCGCGGCCGAAACCGACGACGACGCCTCGATCATCGACGAACTGGAACGGGAGCTCGCGCGTGCCGGCTACTGAACGCGACCTGAACTCGGCCGGGGTGGCGGCGGCGCGCCGGGCGCTGGCGATGATCCGCGACCTGCAGGCCAAGCTCGTCGCCGCCGAAAGCAGCGCCCGCACCCCCATCGCGGTGGCTGGCCTGGCCTGCCGCTTCCCCGGCGCCGACGACCCAGCCGCCTACTGGCGCCAGCTCGCCGAGGGCCAGGACGCCGTCACCGAGGTCCCGCCGGAGCGCTGGGACGTCGATGCCTGGTACGACCCGGACCCGGACCGGCCGGGCAAGATGTCGTCACGCTGGGGTGGCTTCCTGAAGGATGCCGACCGGTTCGACGCCGCCCATTTCGGGATCACCCGCCGCGAGGCCGAGGCCCTCGACCCCCAGCACCGCCTGCTCCTGGAAACCGCCTGGCTGGCCCTGGAGGATGCCGGCATCGCCCCGGACCGCCTGTTCGACCAGAAGGTCGGCATCTTCGTGGGCCTGAGCACCAACGACTACGGCACCCTCCTGGGGGCGGGCCGGGGGGCCGAGTGGATCGACGCCTATGCCAGCATCGGCAACGCGCCGAGCGCCGCGGCCGGCCGCCTCGCCTACAGCCTGGGCACCCACGGCCCGACCCTGGTG
This sequence comes from Geminicoccus roseus DSM 18922, assembly GCF_000427665.1. NCBI lineage: Bacteria > Pseudomonadati > Pseudomonadota > Alphaproteobacteria > Geminicoccales > Geminicoccaceae > Geminicoccus > Geminicoccus roseus. The sequence continues at coordinate 1,096,483 of NZ_KE386572.1, read as the reverse complement.
GTCGACACCGCCTGCTCGTCCTCGCTGGTTGCCTTGCACCTGGCGATCCAGTCCCTGCACGCCGGCGAGTGCGAGGTAGCCCTGGCGGCCGGGGTCAACCTGACCCTGTCCCCGGAACTCACCATCAACTTCTCCAAGGCGCACATGCTGGCCGCCGATGGCCGCTGCAAGCCGTTCTCGGCCGGCGCCGACGGCTATGTCCGCGCCGAGGGCTGTGGTGTGGTGGTGCTGCGTCGTGCGGGCGAGGGGGTGCGGGCGCGGGCGCTGATCGCGGGCAGTGCAGTGAACCAGGACGGCCGCTCGGCCGGGCTGACCGCGCCGTCCGGCCCGGCGCAGGAGGCGGTGCTGCGGGCAGCCCTGGCCGATGCCGGGTTGTCGGCGGATCAGGTCGACGCGATCGAGGCGCACGGCACCGGCACGTCGTTGGGCGATCCGATCGAGATGCAGGCGCTGGCGTCGGTATACGGCCGGCGGGATCGGCCGCTCTGGGTCGGCTCGGTCAAGGGCAATATCGGCCATGCCGAGGCGGCGGCCGGGGTGGCCGGGCTGATCAAGGCGGTCTTGATGGTGGAGCAGGACGCGGTGCCGCCGTCGCTGCACTTCACCCGGCTGAACCCGCACATCGAGCTGGACGGCGCCGACCTGCGGGTGCCGACCCGCCTTGAGCGCCAGGACCTGCACGCGGTGGGGGTGAGCAGCTTCGGCTTCAGCGGCACCAACGCCCATGTGCTGGTGACCAAGGCCCCGGCCCCGGCGGTTGCCTCCGCCGCGCCGTCCCGGCCGGTGGCGGTGCTGCCGCTGGCGGCGCGCAGCGAGAGCCAGCTGGAGACCCTGCGCCAGGGCTATCTCGAGCGGCTGCGGGAGGGATCCGACTGGCCGGCCCTGGCGCACAGCGCCGCGCTGCGCCAGGCCCGGCTGCCCTGGCGGCTGGCCATCACCGCCAGTGATGCCGCAGGCGCGGCTCAGGCCCTGCAGGCGGCGGTGCCCACCAGGAGCAGCGGCCGGCCGAAGCTGGGCTTCCTGGTGACCGGGCAGGGTTCCGCCTATGCCGGGATGGCGCTGGGCCTTTTGCCGGGGGCGCCGGTGCTGCGCCAGGTGCTGGAGCGTTGCGATGCGGTGATGGGGCTGGACCGCAGGCTGGAGGACCTGTTCGCCGACGGCGCGGCCCTTGGGCAGACCGGCTACGCCCAGCCGGCCTTGTTCGCCCTGGCGGTGGGGCTGGGCCGGCAGCTGCAGGCCTACGGGATCGAGCCTGCCGCTCTCCTCGGCCACAGCGTCGGCGAGTATGCGGCGGTGGTGCTGGCCGGGGTGCTGAGCCTGGAGGACGGGGCGAGGCTGATCGCGACGCGCGCCCGGCTGATGCAGGCNCTGCCGNCAGGCGGCGGGATGGCGGCGCTGCTGGGCCCGCGCGAGGCGGCGCAGGCCCTGCTGCGCAACCATCCGGAGCTGGAGATCGCCGCCTACAACGCCCCGGCGGCGATCACCGTGGCCGGGCCCTCAGGGGCGGTGGAGCGTCTGGCGGCCGACCCGCAGGCGGAGCGGGCGGGCCTCGCGGTGCACGTGCTGCCGGTGAGCCACGCCTTCCACTCGCGCCTTTTGGAGCCGATGCTGGACGAGCTGGCGCAAGCGGCCGCCGGCCTGCCGCACGGGGCGCCGCAGGTGCCGGTGGTCGGCAACCTGGGCGGCAGCGTGCCGCCGCGCTGGGACGGCGCCTACTGGCGGGCGCATGCGCGCTCGCCGGTGCGGTTCGAGCAGGGGCTGGCTGCGCTGAAGGACCTGGGCTGCGACCTGTTGGTCGAGCTTGGGCCGCAGCCGGTGCTGGCCGGCTTTGCCCGGGGCGTGCTGCCGGCGCTGCCGACCCTGGCGCGCGGCAAGGAGCCGTGGTCGGTGCTGCTGGCGACCCTGGCCGAGCTGCACCGCCAGGGCTGCGACCCCGACTGGCCCACCCTGGACCAGCCCTTCCACCTGCCGCGCACCGACACCCCCGCCTATCCCTTCGAGCGGCAGAGCTATTGGATCCCGGCCCGCCCGGCGGCCGCCCCGGCCGAGGCCCAGCCCGCCTCCGCCGGCATGCTGGGCGCGCCGGTCGAGATCGCCACCGGCGGCACCGCCTGGACCAGCCGCCTGGCGCCGGACTGCCCGGCCTTCCTGGGCGAGCACGTGGTGGGCGAGGCGATTGTCGTGCCCGGCGCCTCGCACGTCGCCATGCTGCTGGGGGCCATGGGTGCGGCGCCCGCTGTCCTGACCGACATCGCCTTCGTCGCCCCGATGACGCTGGAGTCGGCCGGCAGCGAGGTGCAGGTCCTCCGCGACGGCGAGACCCTGTCGCTGTTCGCCCGCGCCGCTTCCCCCGGCTGGACCCTGCATGTCCGCGCCAGCGCCGCCGCGTCCGGGACAGGCGCTAACGGCCCCGACCTGCCCGCCATCCTCGCCCGCTGCACGCCGGACGAGGCCGGCCCCGATCCGCTCTACGCCATGCTGGACGAGCGCGGCATCCATCTGGGCCCGGCCTTTAGGGGCATCCGCCGGCTCTGGCGCGGCGAGGGCGAGGCGGTGGCCGAGATCGCGCTCGCCGATGGCCTCGCCGCCGACTGCCGGGACCTGCCGATCCATCCCGCCGCCCTGGACGCCTGCTTCCAGACGCTCGGCGCCACCTTCAGCGGCGGCGGCGCGTCCGGCGCCTTCCTGCCGTTTGCCATCGAGCGGGTGAGCTTTGCCAGGCGCTGCCCCGCCCGCTTCTCCGTCCATGTCCGGGCCCGCCCCGGCAGCGGCACGCTGGATGCCGCCCAGGGCGACCTCCGCCTGTTCGACGAGGCCGGCCACCCGTTCGCCCGGATCGACGGCCTCTCCATCGCCCGCCTGCGCGACGCCCCGGCCGCCAGCGGCGAGCAGTGGAGCTACCGGATCGACTGGCAGCCCCGGCCGCTGCCGGCCGCCGCCGCCAGCCCGGAGCCCGCCGTTCTTGCCGATGGGGTGCGCGCCCTGGCCGCCGCCGGCAGCACCGCGGCCCCGGCCGAACTCGGGCAAGGCCTGGAGGCGCTCGCCGCGGCCTACGCCCGGCAGGCGGCCTCGTCGGTGGCCGCGTCCGAGATCGATCCCAGGCGCCGCCGCCTGTTCGTGCACCTGCCGAAGATGGCCGGCACCAGCGATGCCGACCCGGAACAACTGCGCGCCGACCTGGAGCAGCGCTTCGGCGAGGCCCCCGAGATCGCCATCGCCGCCCGCTGCGGCCAGGCCCTGCCGGCCGTGCTGCGCGGCGAGGCCGATCCGCTGGCGGTCCTGTTCGGGGACGGGCAGGCGGGCTTCCTTTATGGCGGCGCCGCGTTCGCCCAGTCCCTGAACGCCATGGTGCTGGCCGCCATCCTGCCGGTGGTCCAGGCGGCCCATCCCGAGCGGCCCGCCCGGATCCTGGAGATCGGGGCCGGCACCGGCGCCCTGTTCCAGGCCCTGCGCGAGCGCGCCCCGGCCGGACGCTGGCGCTACGACTTCACCGACATCTCCCCGGCCTTCCTGGCCCAGGCCGCCGAGCGCTTCGGCGCCGAGGCCGCCCGCTACGCGACCCTCGACATCGAGCAGGATCCGGCCGGCCAGGACTTCGCGCCCGGCAGCTACGACCTGGTGGTCGCCGGCAATGTCCTGCACGCCACCCGCGACCTCGCCGCCAGCCTCGACCACGCGGCGAGCCTCTTGGCCCCTGGCGGCATCCTGGTGGTCCTGGAAGCTGCCCGGCGCAGCGCCTGGAGCGACCTGGTGTTCGGCCTGACCGATGGCTGGTGGCGCTTCGAGGACACTGGCCTTCGCCCGGACCATCCGCTCCTGGACGCCGCCTCCTGGCGGGACCTCCTGGCCGGCCGGTTCGCCAGCGCCGATCTGGTCCCATCGCCCGGCGGCGGCGACCAGGTCGTCGCGATCGCCCGCAAGGGCCAGGGCCGGCCGGTCCGCGTCCTTCGCCCGGACCCGGCCTCCGGCGCGCTGGAAGCCTCCATGGCCGTGCTCGACGCCGCCAAGGAGGCCCTGGCCGAACCGCGTCCTCCCGCCTTGCGCATCGTCCTGCCGCGCGGGCTGGCTGCCCTGGAGGGACCGCCATCCCCTGATCTCGCCAGCGTCGCCGGGCTTGCCCGGGTGCTGACCCTGGAGCACCCCGAGCTGGACTGCCGGATCCTGGACGCCGACGCCGACCTGCCCGAGGCGGAGCTGGCCCACGGCGACGAGCCGGAGATCGCCTGGCGGCACGGCCAGCGCTTCGCCCGCCGCCTGCTGCCCCTGGCCCTGCCGGCCGACGTCGTCTTCCGCACCTCCGGGACCCACCTCGTGACCGGCGGCCTGGGCGGCCTGGGCCTGGGCCTGGCAGGCTGGCTGCGGGAGCATGGCGCCGAGCGCGTCCTCCTGCTGGCCCGCCGTGGTGCTGGGGAGGACCTTCCTCCCGGCGTCGAGCTGGTCCAGGCCGATGTCGCCGACCGCGCCGGCCTGAGCGCCGCCCTGGCGAGCGCCGGCCCGGCCCTGCGTGGCGTCTTCCACCTGGCCGGCAGCCTGGACGACGGCGCTTTCCTGCGCCTGGACCGGGAGCGGCTGGAGCGGGTCTACCGCGCCAAGATCGAGGGCGCCCGGCTCCTGGACGAGCTGACAACCGGCCGTCAGCTCGACGCCTTCGTGCTGTTCGCCAGCACCGCCGGCGTGCTCGGCAATCCCGGCCAGGCCAATCATGCCGGCGCCAACGCCTTTCTCGACGCCCTGGCCTGGTCGCGGCGCGCACGCGGCCTGCCGGCTTTGTCGGTGGACTGGGGAGCCTGGGCCGGTGCCGGCGCCATCGCGCGGGAAGGGGTGGCGTCCCGCTTCGCGGTGGAGGGCGTGGGCCTGATGGACCCGGCGGCCGCGTTCGACCTGATGGGCCGCGCCCTCGCCTCAGGCGAGACCCAGGTCGCCGCCGCCGCGATCGACTGGCCGTCCTTCCTGCGCCGCTACGACGCCGCCAGCATCCCGCCCTTCTTCGAGCGGGTGATCCCGCGCGCCCGCCGCAAGGCAGCACCCGCCGCCGCTCCCGCCAGCCAGGCCCGGCCCACCGACCAGGCCTCGCTGCGCCGCTTCGTCACCGCGAGCGCCGAGGCGGTCATGGGTGCCGCCGCGGGCGAGGCGATCCCGGAGGACCAGCCGCTCAACGAGCTGGGCCTGGACTCCCTGATGGCGCTGGAACTGCGCAAGGCGCTGGGCCAGGGGCTGGGCCTGGAGCTGCCCGCCACCCTCCTGTTCAGCTACCCGACCATCGACGCGCTGACCGACCATCTGGCGACGACCCTTGGTCTGGACAGCGACGCGGCAACCCCGCCCCCTGAAATCATCGTCGACGAGGATCTGGTCGCCGTGCAGGCCATGAGCGAGGCGGAGATGACCGCCCTGATCGAGCGGGAATTCGCGCTGACGGGGGCAGATTATGGCCGATAAGACCCTCACCCCCCTGCAGCAGGCCGCTCTGGCGCTGCGCCGGATGCGCGCCCGGGTCGACACGCTGGAGCAGGCGGCGCGGGCACCCGTCGCGGTGGTCGGGCTGGCCTGCCGCTATCCCGGCGGGGCGGTGGACGGCGAGCATCTTTGGCGCAATCTGGTGAACGGCGTCGACGCCACGTCCGAGATTCCCGACGAGCGCTGGGACGTCGATGCCCATTACGACCCGCGCCCGGGCGTGCCCGGCAAGATGTACACCAGGCGCGGCGGCTTCATCGACCGGGTCGACGAGTTCGACGCCCAGTTCTTCCGGATTGCCCCCCGCGACGCCATCGGCATCGACCCGCAGCAGCGCCTGCTCCTGCAGACCGTCTGGCACGCGCTGGAGGATGCCGGCCTGCCGCCGCCCAGCCTGCAGGGCCGCAAGGTCGGCGTGTTTTTGGGCATCAGCACCAACGACTATTCCAACCTGCTCAGCAAGACCGCGTTCGGCTCGTCCAGCAATGCCGGCGCCGGGGCCGGCAACGCCGCCTCGGTGGCCTCGGGGCGGATCAGCTACACCTTCGACTTCCAGGGCCCCTGCGTCGCGATCGACACCGCCTGCTCCTCCTCGCTGGTCGCGACCCACCTGGCGGTCCAGGCCCTGCGCGCCGGCGAGTGCGAGATCGCGGTGGTGGCAGGCGTCAACCTGATGCTGGCCCCCGACATCACCGTCAATTTCTGCCAGGCGCGGATGCTGTCCCCGGACGGCCGCTGCAAGACCTTCGACGCCGGCGCCGACGGCTATGCCCGCGCCGAGGGCTGCGGCGTGGTGGTGCTCAAGCGCCTGGCCGATGCCGGCGCCGACCATGTCCGCGCGCTGATCGCCGGCAGCGCCATCAACCAGGACGGCCGCTCCGCCGGCCTGACCGCCCCCTCCGGCCCCGCCCAGGAGGCGGTGATCCGGGCTGCCATCGCCAATGCCGGACTGACCCCGGCGGAGGTCGACGCCATCGAGGCGCACGGCACCGGCACCGGGCTTGGCGACCCCATCGAGATGCACGCGCTTGCTGCGGTATTTCGGGAGCGCGACCGGCCGCTCTGGGTCGGCTCGATCAAGAGCAACATGGGCCATGCCGAGGCCGCCGCCGGCGTCGGCGGGCTGATCAAGGCGGTGCTGATGGCCGAGCGCGGCCAGATCGCCCCGTCGTTGCATTTCGACACGCTGAACCCGCATATCGACGTCCAGGGCGCCGACATCCGCGTGCCGGTCCGGGCACAGCCCACTCCTCCTCGCGCGGTCGGGGTGAGCAGCTTCGGCTTCAGCGGCACCAACGCCCATATCGTGGTGACCCCGCCGCCACCGATTTGCACGAACGAACCCGAGCGCCCCGCCGGCCACGTCCCCCGCCTGCTGATCTCCGCCCGCACCCCCGCCGCCCTGGCCGAGCTGGTCGCCAGCTACTGCGAGCTCCTGGCGGCCGATCCCGCCAGCTTCCCGGATGTCTGCCACAGCGCCGCCACCGGCCGCGCCCGGCTGCCCTGGTGGGTCTGTGTCGAGCGGCCGCAGGACCTGGCCAGCGCCGAGCCCCAGCACGGCCGCCACCCCGAGATCGGCCCGCAGCCCGGCCGCCGGGTGAAGCTTCCAGCCTATCCGTTCGAGCGGCAGCGCTACTGGATCGACACGAGCCCGGCCCCCGCCGCCGTGGCGGCGACGACGCTGCCCGAAGGCGCCCACCCGCTGCTCGGCCGCCCGGTGCACCTGCCGTTCAGCGACGAGCGCCGCTTCGAGACGGCCCTTCATGCCGCCGACCCGGGCCTCCCCTGGCTGGCCGAGCACCGCGTCCATGGCCAGGCCGTCCTGCCGGCCGCGGCCCTCCTGGAACTGCTGCACGCCGCGGCCCCGGGCCAGGAGATCCAGGATCTCGACCTGCTGCTGCCGGTGCAGCTGCCCGAGCAGCCGGGCCTGCACCTGCACACCATCCTGGCCGCCGACGGCACCTGCCGGATCGTGTCGTGGAACGCGCTGGACCCGTCCGCCCCGCCGCGCCTGCATGCCCGGGCCCGCCTCGTCGCCCCCGGCGAGCCGCCGGCCCTGCCGGAAGGGGAGGCGGGCGCCTCCCTGCCGCTCGCCGGGTTCTTCGCCGAGATGGAGCGGCGCGGCATCGGCTATGGCCCGGCCTTCCGCGGCCTGCGCGAGCTGCACCGGACCGGCGAGGGCCAGGTCGCGGCCAGCGTCGCCCTGCCCGAGGAGGCAGGGTCGGCCGGTGCCTTCACCCTGCACCCGGCCCTGCTCGATGCAGCACTGCAGGCCGTGGCCGGAGCACTTCCCGCCGACGACGCCAGCGGGACGCTGGTGCCGGCCCGCTTCACCCGCGCCCGCCTGCTGCGCCGCCCGAAATCCGCCCTGCGCGTCCAGGCGAGCGCCCGGCGGAACGGCGCCCATGTCCTGGCCGACCTCCGGGTCGACGACGCGACCGGCTTGGTCGCCTTCTGCGCCGGGCTGGAGTTCCGGCCGATCACCGCGGCGATGCTGGCCGATGCCGGCAACGCCATCGCAGCGGACGCCTTTTACACGATCGAACCCGAGCCCTGCCCGCTCGTCGACGGCCTGTCGCCTCCCGACTTCCTGCCAGAGCCCGCCGATCTGTGCCGCGAGCTGGCGCCGGTGTCGGCCGCCACCGGCGAGCGCCTGGGCATCGGCGTCTACGCCGAGACCGCGCCGGCGCTGGACCGGATCACCGCCGCCTTCGTGCAGCGCGCCCTGCTCGACCTGGGCCTGGAATGGCAGCCCGGCCGGCTGCTCACGCCCAACGCGCTGGCCGCCGAGCTGGAGGTCGCCGACCGCCACCGCCGCCTGTTCCGCCGCCTGCTGGCGATCCTGGCCGGTGCCGGGATGCTGGAGCCGATGGGCCCCGCCTTCCGGATCCTGCCAGGATCGCCCGCCGCTGATCCCGTGCCGGAACTGGACGCCCTGATCGCCGCCCATCCGGGTGCCGCCGCCGAACTCGGCCTGGTCCGCCGCGCCGGCCCGCGCCTGGCCGACGTGCTGGCCGAGCGGGTCGACCCGCTCACCCTGCTGTTCCCGAGCGAGGGCGGCGGTGCCGCCGATCTCTACGGCAGCTCGGCCTATGCCCGGACGGTCAACACCCTCCTGGGCGAGGCGATCACGGGCCTGCGCGACCGCCTGCCGCAAGGCCGCCTCCTGCGCATCCTGGAGATCGGTGCCGGCACCGGCGGCGCCACCGGCGCGCTGCTGGAGGCCCTGCCGGAAGGCATCGCCCGCTACGCCTTCACCGACCTGTCCCCGGTGTTCCTGGACGCGGCGAAGGCCCGCTTCCACCGCGCCGACCTGGCGTTCGCCCGGCTCGACATCGAGCAGGACCCGCAGCCCCAGGGCTTCGGCGAAGCCAGCCAGGACCTGGTCGTCGCCGCCAACGTCATCCACGCCACCCGCGACCTGCGCGAGAGCTTGGCCCATATCCACGGCCTGCTGGCCCCTGGCGGCCTGCTGGTCCTGGTGGAGACCACCGAGCCGCGCCCCTGGGTCGACATCGTGTTCGGCCTGACCGAGGGCTGGTGGCGCTTCGCCGACCGCGAGCTGCGTCCCGAGCACCCGCTGCTCGGCCGCGAGCGCTGGCTGGAGGTGCTGGCGCAGGCAGGCTTCGTCGCCGACGCTTTGCCGGCCGGCGAGATCATCCTGGCGCGAAAGCCCCTGGCCGAGACGGCCGCGCCGCGCGTCCGGGTCCTGGGCGACCGTTCGGGCGTGGCGCTGGCCGACAGCGTCGGCGCCGCCCAGGCGCTCTACGTGGCCCCGGCCGCCGCAGCGACCATGGCCGGCCAGCTCGACCTGTTCGACGAGCTGCTTGCCACCATCCGCCGGCTGATTGCAGAGCCCACGCCGCCCAGCCTGACCATCCTGTCCGACGGCTCGCTCGGCCATGCCGGCCTGGCAGGGTTCCTGCGCACCCTGCGCCTGGAGCAGCCGAAGCTGCGCGTCCGGCTCCTGGAGGCGCCGCCGACCGAACGGGCGCTGCTGGACGAGCTGGCGGCCCCGGACGGCGAGAGCCACGTGCTCTGGCGGGACGGCCGCCGCCAGGCGCCGCGCCTGCGTCCTGCCCGCCTGCCCGAACCGGCTGGCCATGTCTCCGGCAGCTGGATCGTCACCGGCGGCTCCGGCGATGTCGGCCGGGTCGCCGCCGCCCGGCTGGCCGGCCACGGCGCCAGCCGGATCGTTCTGGTCTCCCGCACCCGCCCGGCGCCCATGCCGGACGTGGCGGTGCGGGTGGATCTCTATGCCGCCGACGCCGCCGACGAGGCGGCGATGGCCGCGATCGTGGCGGGCCTGCCGGACCTTGGCGGCATCGTGCATGCCGCCGGCCTGCTCGACGACGCGCCGGTCGGTGGGCAGAACCGCGCCCGTTTTGCCGCGGTGATGCGGGGCAAGGTCGAGGCCGCCCTGGTGCTGGACCGCCTGACCCGCAGCCGCCCGGACGTCCGCCTTGTCCTGTTCGCCTCGGCGGCCGGCGTGCTGGGCTCGGCCGAGCAGGCCAACCACGCCGCCGCCAGCAGCTTCCTGGACGCCTTGGCCCGGGAGCGGGCAGCCGCCGGCCTGCCGACCGTCTCGATCGACTGGGGCATCTGGCGCGAGATCGGCGCCGCCGCCCGCTTGGGCGTGGTCGAGCGCGCCGAGAAGCTGGGCCTGGGCAGCATCAGCCCGGCGCAAGGCCGGGCCGCCTTCGCTGCCGCCCTGGCCGACGGCGTGCCCGCCCAGCTGGCGGTGCTGCCGGGCGTCGACTGGCAGCGCTTCCTCGGCCAGTTCCCGGCGGACGAGACGCCGGACCTGCTGCAGGGGCTGACCAGCAGCCGCGCAGCAGCGGGCGATGTCCCGGCCCGCCAGCCGCAGGACGAAGCCGGCCCGGCCGAGCGCCTGTCCCGGATCGTGGCCGACGTGGTCGGCCTGCCGCATCCGGCGGATCCGGACACGCCGCTGCCCGATTTCGGCCTGGACTCCCTGATGGCGGTGGAGATCCGCAACCGGGTGCAGCGCGAGCTCGGCATCGAGCTCGGCGTGCGCGAGCTCCTGGAAGGCATCGACATCCGCACCATCGCCGCCCGGGCCGGCGATCCGGCCGACGCGGCGCCGATGCGCCGGATCGAGCCGGACCTGGCCGCGCGCCACGAGCCGTTCCCGCTCACCGAGATCCAGCAGGCCTACTGGATCGGCCGCGGCGACACGCTCGAGCTCGGCAATGTCGGCTGCTACCTCTACACCGAGGTGGAGCTGCGCGACGTCGACCTGCCGCGGCTGGAGCGGGCCTGGAACATGCTGGTCCGGCGCCACGACATGCTCCGCGCCATCGTGCTTGCCGACGGCCGCCAGCAGATCCTGGCCGAAGTGCCCGACTACCGGATCGAGGAGCACGGCCTGGACGGCCAGGACGAGGCCGTCCAGCTCCTGGCGATCCGCGAGCGCCTGTCCCACCGCCTGCCCGACCCCGCCGTCTGGCCGCTGTTCGACATCCGGGTCACCCGCCATGCGGGCGGGCGGCGCCTGCATATCGGCCTGGACCTGCTGGTCCTGGACGCCGCCAGCATCTTCCAGCTGCGCGAGGAATGGGGCCGGCTCTACGAGGACCCGGCGACCGCGCTGCCGCCGATCGGGCTGAGCTTCCGCGACTTCGTGCTGGAAGGCCTGGCCTGGCGGCAGAGCCCCGCCTGGCAGGAGAGTGCCCGCTACTGGCAGGAGCGCCTGCCGACCCTGCCGGGCGGCCCCGACCTGCCACTCGCCCGCCAGCCCGGACAGATCGACCGTCCGCGCTTCGTGCGCCGGATGGCGACGCTGCCGGCCGAACTCTGGTCCAGGCTGCAGTCAGCCGGCCAGGCGCAGGGCCTGACCCCCTCGGCCCTGCTGGCCGCCGCCTATGCCGACATCCTGGCAAGCTGGAGCCGCAGCGCCCGGTTCTGCCTGAACCTCACCTCGTTCAACCGCCCGCCGCTCCACCCGGACATGCCGGCCCTGATCGGCGACTTCACCTCGACCATCCTCCTGGAAGTCGACGCCACCCCGGCCGCCTTCGCCGAGCGCGCCGTCGCCCTGCAGAAGCGGCTGGCCCAGGACCTCGACCATGCCGAGGTCGGTGGCGTCCATGTCCTGCGCGAACTGGCCCGCACCCGCGGTGTTGCCGCCGCGTCGATCCCGGTGGTGTTCACCAGCGCGTTGGGCTTCCGGGCACCTGACGGGGCGAAATCGAGCTGGGACCGGATCAGCGACATGGTCCACAGCGTCGCCCAGACCCCGCAGGTCTGGATCGACCACCAGGCCTCCGAACACGAGGGCGGGCTCCTGCTCACCTGGGACGTGGTGGAAGACCTGTTCCCCCCCGGCGTGGTGGACCGGATGTTCGCCGCCTACCGCCGTCTCTTGGACAGCCTGGCTTCCGGCGAGGGCTGGTCGGGCGCGGTGGGCGCCTCGGTGGATCTCCCGCCGCGTCCGGCGCCGCAGGTCGCGTTCACGCCCGAGCCCCTGTTCGCCGGCCTGCTCCGCCAGCCCGAGCAGATGCCCGACCGGCCGGCGCTGATCGACGCGAGCGGCCAGACCAGCTTTGCCGAGCTGGCCCGGCTGTCCGCCTTGGCTGCCGGCCGGCTGCTGGCCCTGGGCGCCGGGCCGGAAAAGGTGGTGGCGGTCGACCTGCCGAAGTCCCGCCAGCAGGCGCTGGCCGCGCTGGCAGTGCTCCGATCCGGCGCCGCCTACCTGCCGCTGGACCCGGCCCTGCCGCCCGCCCGCCGCGCCGAGCTGATCGCCGACACGGCCGCCATCGTGCCGGACTGGCCGGATCTGCTGGACGGGCAGGGCGAGCCTGCCGCCCTGCCGGCGGTGGATCCCGCCAGCCTCGCCTACGTGATCTTCACCTCGGGCTCCACCGGCAAGCCCAAGGGCGTGATGGTCGAGCATGGCGCGGCGCTCAACACGGTGCTGGACCTGAACCGGCGCTGGCGGGTCGGTCCCGCCGACCGGGTGCTGGGCCTCTCGGCGCTGAACTTCGACCTGTCGGTCTACGACCTGTTTGGGGTGCCGGCAGCCGGCGGTGCGCTGGTGCTGCCGGGCGAAGATCAGCGCCGCGATCCGGCGGCCTGGGCGGAGCTGGTCCGCCGCCACCGCGTGACCATCTGGAACACCGTGCCGGCTTTGGCGGCGATGCTGGCCGAGCACGGCCTGGATCACGACCACCACCTGCGCCTGTTCCTGCTCTCCGGCGACTGGATCCCGCTGGAGCTGGTGCCGAAGCTGCGCGCCCTGGCGCCGGACGCCGAGCTGGTGTCGCTGGGGGGTGCTACCGAGGCGGCGATCTGGTCGATCTTCCACCCCATCGGCGAGCCGGACCCCGCCTGGGCCTCGGTGCCCTACGGCCAGCCCTTGTCCAACCAGACCATGCACGTGGTGGACGCCCATGGCCGGCCCTGCCCGGACTGGGTGGTGGGCGAGATCGAGATCGGCGGGATCGGGCTGGCGCGCGGCTACTGGGGCGATCCGGCGCGGACCGCCGAGCGCTTCCGCCGCGACCCCCTCACCGGCGAGCGCCGCTACCGCACCGGCGACCTCGGCCGGTTCCGGCCGGACCACCTGATCGAGTTTTTGGGCCGCGAGGACTTCCAGGTGAAGGTGGGCGGCCACCGGATCGAGCTTGGCGAAATCGAGGCGCACCTGGTGCAGCACCCGGCGGTGCGCCAGGCGGTCGCCGCCGCCTTGCCCGTCCCCGGCCAGCCCCGCCAGAAGACACTCCATGCCTTCGTGGTGGCGAAGGATGGCGTGGCGGATGCCGATCTCTGGCCGGACGCTGTCCAGGTCGCCGGCGAGGCGGTCGCCGCCACCGCCGCCCCGATCGAGCCGGACCTGTTCCAGGCCGCGGCCGATCGCCTGGCCCGCTTCACCGCAGGTGCTGCCGCCGCCGCTCTGGAGCGCCTGGGCGGGTTTTCGGGCGGCCTGCCCGTGGATGCGGACGGCCTGCCCGACATCGACGCGCTGATGGCGCGCTGCGGGATCGTACCCGGCTACCGGCGCTGGCTCGCCCGCACCCTGGAGCTGATCCGCCGTTTCGGCCGCGATGCCGCCGCCGACGATCCGTTGCGCGACTTCGCTGCCTTCGACCGGTTCGGCTTCGGCGCTCAGGACCTGGATCTCCTGCGCCGCCTGACGAGCGAGCTGCCGGACATCCTGTGCGGCAAGAAGCACGCCGGCGACATCTATCTCGATGCCGGCACGCTCGACGTCTACGCCAAGCTGTTCCAGGCGCCCTACCAGGTCCTGGGCCGGACGATCCGCCGGCTGGCGGAACTGCGGCGCGTCAACGTGCTCGAGGTCGGGGCCGGGCTCGGCACCACCCTGGTCGGCCTGCAGCCGCATCTGCCGCTGGACCGGATCACCTACCACTTCACCGACGTCAGCCCGCACTTCATCCACATGGCCGAGCGCCGGCTGGGCACGCCGCCATGGCTGCGGCTCTCCCGCCTGGACCTGATGGCCCCGGTCGAGGCAGCGGCGGAACTGCACGACGTGGTGATCGCCAGCAGCGTGCTGCATGCCGTCCCGGACGTGGAGACGGCGCTGGCCTCGATCCGCCAGCGGCTGCGGCCGGGCGGGATCCTGGTGATCCTGGAGGAGACCCGGTTCCAGCCCTGGTACGACATGAGCATGGGGCTGCAGTCCGGCTTCGATTCCTTCTCCGACCGCTACCGTGTGCGGCATCCGCTGCTGGGCCGGGAAGCATGGCGGGACGTCCTCGCCGAGGCGGGCTTCGGCCGGGTCGAGATCCCGGCCGCGCCCGGCAGCCTGGGCGACCAGCTGGGGCTGGACGTGATCCTGGCGTCGCTCCCGGCACTCGACGGTCCCGCTTCGGCCGGCCCGGTGGACGAGTTCGGGCCTGAGCTGCGCCGCTTCCTGGCCGAGCGCCTGCCGGACTACATGGTGCCGCGCTTCGTCCACCGGCTGGCGCGGCTGCCGCTCACCGCGAACGGCAAGGTCGACCGCAGCGCGCTCGGCACGGTGGCCGTGCACGAGGAGGGAACGGCCAGCCCGGACGAGCAGCCGGCCTCCCCGGCGGAGCAGCGGATCGCCACCCTGATCGGCGAGGTGCTGGACTGCGCCCCACCGCCGCCCGGCCGGTCCTTCTTTGACCTCGGCGCCGATTCCCTGAAGCTGGTGATGGTCCAGCGCCGGCTGCGCGAGACCACCGGCCGCTCGCTCGACATGACCGCCCTGTTCGCCGATCCCACCGTGCGCGGCATCGCGGCGGCGCTGGATCTGCCGGCGGAGGCCGAGCCCGCTCGCAAGCTGGTGATGTTCAACAAACCGTCCGGCCGGCCGATCCTGTTCACCGTGCCGGGCGTGGTGGCGCTGCCCTACTACCTGCGCGAGCTGGCCCGGGAACTGGAGCCGGTGGCGACGCTGGCGGGCCTGCAGCTGCCGGGCTTCTTCGGCGGGGAGGCGCCGCTGGACCGGATCGAGGCGCAGGCCGCCCATCTGGTGGCCGCCATGCGCGCCCAGCAGCCGCGCGGGCCCTATCTGCTGCTGGGCCATTCCTATGGCGGCACCGTCGCCTTCGAGGCGGCCCGCCAGCTCCGCTTCCAGGGCGAGGAGATCGGGTTTCTGGGCGTCCTCGACACCGTCGTCACCGAGAGCAGCCTGGACGACTTCCAGAACGACCAGGTCGCCCAGGGCTCGATCGTGCGCGCCCTCTACGCCCTCTACGGCGACCGCCTGCCGGTGCCGCTGGAGGAGGTCCGCGCCCTGCCGCCGGACGAACAGCTGGCGCGGACCATGCAGGCGCTGGGACAGGGCGGGCTGGTCGACCTGAGCGTCGCCGTGGACGGCGTGCTGGAGGTGTTCAAGGCGAACTTCCGCGCGATGGTCGCCTACACGCCCGGCCGCTACGACGGGCCGTTCACCCTCTACCGCACCGAGGGCGGCTTCCCGGAGGAGTATTACGAGTACGAGAGCGGCAAGGCCCTGGACGATCCGGCGCTTGGCTGGTCGGGCTTCCTGGACGGCCGGCTGGAGATCGAGGACCTGCCGGGCGACCATCTCAGCCTGCTGGACGCCGCCCATCTGCCGAACCTCGCCGCCCGGCTGAAGCGCCGGATCGAGGCGGCGATGGCGGTGGAAGCGAGGTGAGTTCGGGAGCGCTCAGGCGCTCCCGGAAACAGGTCAAAGATCGACCGCGCGCTTCTCGTCGATCGACTGCTGGGCGGCCAGCACGATCTTCAGGCTGTTGACCGCATCGTCCATCGATTCGGTAAGGTCGATGTCCTCCACGATCGTCTTCAGGAACCAGGCCTGCTCGCGGTCGCACAGTTCCTGGTGGTTCGGCTCGTCCTCGGTGGAGATCCACTCGTCCGGCCGCTTGAAGCGGTTGTCCGCATCCAGCTCCGCGTGGTGCAGCTTGATCGCGTTGGTCTTGGTGTGCTGGTCGATGTCGGCCGAATCGGACAGCTTGTCCGCCTTCGCCTCGTTCTGGCCGTCCTGCGGCTTGTAGGCGATGCTGGCCGAGCCCTTGGGTCCCACGATGTCCTTCACGAAATAGGCGACCTCGGACATCATCGGCCCCCAGCCGGCCTCGTACCAGCCGACCGAGCCGTCGTCGAACTGCACGTGCAGGTGCCCGTAGTTCTGCACCTTGGTCTCGTTCGACAGCTTGGCGCCGATGCCGTGGACGCGCACCGGCTTCGCCCGGGTGAGCTGGCACATCACGTCGACATAGTGCACGCCGCAGTCGACGATCGGCGTCAGGCTCTCCATCAGCGCCTTGTGCCAGGGCCAGGCCTCGCCCGAGGACTGCTGGTTCAGGTTCATGCGCATGACCAGGGGCTTGCCCAGGGTCTGGCCGATCTCGACGAACTTCGCCCAGGCCGGGTGCACCCGCAGGATGTAGCCCAGCACCAGCTTGCGCCTGGTTTCCTTGGCCTTCGCCACCACCCGCTGCGCGTCGGCAAGCGTGGTCGCGATCGGCTTCTCCATGAACACGTGCGCGCCCGCGTCCATGGCGCGGATCGCGTAGTCGGCATGGCTGTTGGGATAGGTGTTGATCGACACCGCGTCCGGCTGGGTGGCCTTCAGCGCCTGGTCGAAGTCCTGGAAGAGCGGCACCCCCCGCAGTTCTTCCGGCAGCTTGTCCTTCTTCGCCTCGATGGTCCGGCTCATCAGCCCGACCAGCTCGAACCCGTCCAGCTTCTGGTAGGCCTTGGCATGGCTCACCCCCATGTTGCCCACGCCCACCACGAGTACTTTCACCGGCGCCATGTCCGCTCCTCCCTCCGCTTTGCGCGGATGGTAGGCGATGCGCGCGCCACCGCAACTCCCGGCGCCAGCTTGGCCCCGGAAATGGGCCGGCCTCAGGTCGCGCAGTCCAGATAGCCGCGATACCCGACCTCGAGGCTCTGCCCGATCTGGAAGACCATGACCGCCTCCTGGCGCAGCATGTCGTCCTGGGCCCAGGCTTCGCCGTCGCGGTCGGGCGACACCGCGATGCGGATCGGGTCGCGGGCCAGGACCATCCCCAGCCCGGCCCCGTCCTCGGCCATCGCCCCGGCCAGGACGATCAGGTTCCCGTTCACCTTGACGACGCCGTCGCCGATCGTCCCCGCCGGCTGCCGGTTCACCGCCAGCACCGGCTCCCCGAATCCTGTGTAGCGGAACAGGCAGCGCAGCCCCGCCCCGAGCGCCTTGGTGATCTCCGCGTCGTTCATCGTGGCCGGGTCGAGGGTGGAGACGTCGGCCCCGGTGATCGCTTCCAGGGCCGGCAGGATCGGCGCGACCTCCTCCGCCCGCACCGGCTGGATCTGGTCGTCGTCGGCTTCGTCCTGGCCGCACCCCGCGAGCAGCCCGGCCGCCATGGCCGGCAGGAGAAGCCATCCGGCGGGCCGGAGGAGCGACCGTTCCATCAGTCCCGCGCCTCCAGGTCGCCAATGAGGTGCTTCATCTCCGAGATCTCGCGCTCCTGCGCCTCGATGATCTCGTCGGCCAGCTTGCGCACCCGCGGGTCGGAGATCTGCGCGCGCTCGCTGGTGAGGATGGCGATCGAGTGGTGCGGGATCATGGCCCGCATGTAGTCGACCTCGTCCACGGTCGCCTGGCTGCGCACCAGCCAGAGCGAGAGGGCGAACGCGAGCACCGAGCCGCCGAAGATCGCAAGGTTCACCCTCTGCTTCCGGTACATGCCGAGCATGAAGCCCAGCATGATGACCGACATGGTCGAGCCCATCACCAGCGCCATCCAGGCCCGGGTCTCGCTCCAGAACACATGCTCGAACGCATAGGTGTTCAGGTACATCAGCCCGTACATGACGACCGTGGAGGTCGCGATCATGGCGGCGAAGCGCCAGTAGCTCATGCCCATGGGGCTCCGTCCTCCGCTGCCGGTGACCCCGGCCGTCGCCGCCGGCAGCACCGTTCCATCCCCGGGGGATGGGAAGGCAACGGGCCCTGCCCGGAGGCGGTTCCCCGGCCGATGGCCACCCTGCCCGTCATCCGCCGGCTCCCGGCAGGCAGGTCCTATTCGTCCGCTGCGTCTTGACGGCTGGTCGAAACTGTTGCGACCTTCACATTTGATGAGGGGGAGGGCTCAGCGGCAAGCTTGGCCCGGGCGGCGCGCTGGCACGACGAGTGCCCCGGGGGACCGGCAGCGCCGCAAGAAGGGGAAGTGATGACTGCGGGATCGTCAGGTCGTCCGAAACTGTCGGTGGAGGAAGCCGGCAAGTTCTACGATACGCCCACCGGCCGCACCCACGCGCTCGAGCATTTCTCGATGGAGGTCCGGGACGGCGAGTTCGTCTGCGTCGTCGGCCCCTCGGGATGCGGCAAGTCCACCCTGCTCTGGTCGATGGCCGGCCTGCACCCCTTGTCCTCCGGCAAGATCATGCTGGACGGCCAGCAGGTCCTCAGCCCTTCGCCGCAGATCGCCATGGTGTTCCAGGAGGCCAACCTGCTGCCCTGGCGCTCGCTCCAGAAGAACCTGGAACTGCCCTTCGAGATCCGCCGCCAGGCCCCGGCCGGCGACCGCATCCGGCAGCTCCTGGAGCGGGTCGGCCTGGCCGGCTTCGAGGACAAGTACCCCCGCGAGCTGTCGGGGGGCATGCAGCAGCGCGCCTCGATCGTGCGCGCGCTCTCGGTCGATCCCTCGCTGCTCCTGATGGACGAGCCGTTCGGCGCGCTCGATGCGTTCACCCGCGACGAGATGAACCTGCTGATCGAGGAGATCTGGCTGGAAACGCAGAAGACCGTCGTCTTCATCACCCACTCGATCCCCGAGGCCGTGTTCCTGGCCGACCGCGTCTATGTGATGTCGGCCAGGCCCGGCCGGCTTTCCCGGGTGTTCGACATCGACATCCCCAGGCCCCGGCCCCTGGAAGTGCAGAGCGCCGGCCACTTCGTCGAGCTGGTCGCCGAGATCAAGGCCTCGATCGAGCACAAGGCGCCCGCGCGCGCCGCCGCCTGACCGCACCGGGAAAGACCAGCATGGCATCCGTCGACCGCGATCTCGCTGAGAAGATCCCGACCTTCGAGAAGCACACGGGCGGCGAGACCGTCGGCGTGTCCAACTGGTCGGGCGTGTCCGGCCAGCTCGGCCTGATCAAGTCCGGCAAGGAGTGGGCGCTGATCGCCTTCGTGGCGGTGGCGCTGATCGGCGGGCTGGAGTTCCTGCTGCGCTTCAACGAGGTGCCGACCTACATCATGCCGACGCCGAGCCTGATCGGCGCGGCGCTGGTGAACGACTTCCCGCTGATCGCCCCCCATGTCCTGGACACGCTGATCGAGCTTCTGTCCGGCTTCGCGATCGGCGCCACGGTCGGCTTCGTGCTGGCCGCGCTGGTGACCCAGTTCCCGCTGCTGGAACGGATCATCGCGCCCTACATCCTCCTGCTGGTCACCACCCCGATGCTGGCGCTGGTGCCGCTGCTGATCCTCAAGCTGGGCTTCGGCTACAGCCCGCGCATCATCGCGGTGGCCCTGGCGTCCGGGCCGATGGTGATGATCAACTCGGCCACCGGCTTTCGGCGGACCGACCTCGCCAAGATCGCGCTGGCGCGCAGCTTCGGCGCCTCCACCCTGCAGATCTTCCTCAAGATCCGCATCCCCATGGCGATGCCGATGGTGATCGTGGGGCTGATGGTGGGCTCGATCTTCGGCCTGCTCACTGCGGTGGGCGCCGAGATGGTGGGCGGCAGCTTCGGGCTGGGCAACCGGCTGACCTATTATTCGTCGCTGATCCAGATGCCGCAGTTCTTCGCCTGCATCGTGCTGTTGGCGGTGATCGGCATCTCGATCTACGTGTTCTTCTATTGGCTGGGAAAGAAGTACGCCGGCTGGGAGTCCTGATCGGCGCATCCTAGAAGAGGGAGCAATCGATGTTCGGTCTGGACAGGCGCAACTTCGTGGGCCTCGGCCTCGCCGCCGCCGGCACGCTGGCGGCCCCCCGGTTCCTGATGGCGCAGGAATCCAACAACACGGTCCGCTGGGTCAGCCCGCGCGGCACCATCGAGGTGCTGGACGACTATCCCTACTGGGTTTCCAAGAAGTTCGGCTGGTTCGGCGACATCCAGACCACGCTGGAGCCGGGTCCCATGGAGGCGACCGCCACCATCAAGCTGGTCGACCAGGACCAGGCCGATATCGGCTTTCCGAGCCCGGGCGTGTTCTCTCTGGGCCTGGAGCAGGGGATGCCGCTGAAGTCGGTGTTCCACATGGGTGCTTACGACACGTTCAGCTTCGCGTTCCGCAAGGGGGAGAAGCCGGACGACATCAAGAAGCTCGCCGGCATGAAGGTGCTGGTCGGCTCGATCGGCTGGAAGGCGATCATCGACCCGATGCTGGCCCAGGTCGGGGTCGACCCGGCCTCGGTCGAGTATCTGGAAGCCGGCCAGCTCTGGGGCCCCGCCCTGCAGCAGGGCCAGGGCGACACCGCGCTCTGCTGGGAAGGCCTGCGCGCGCAGTGGTTCGGGCAGGGGCTCGATTACGACTACATCCTGCCCTACGACTTCTCCAAGTTCCCGGCCAACACCTTCGTGATCCGCACCTCGGACTTCGAGGACGAGGCCAAGAAGTCGCTCTACGAGAACTACTTCAAGGCCTGGGCGATGGGCCTGGAGTTCGGCCACCAGAACCCGCGCGCCACCACCCAGATCGTGCTGGAGCAGTTCCCGGCCCTGGCCAGCACGCTGACCCCCGAGATCGCCACCGAGTCGATGATGCAGCTGGCCAAGATCTTCCGCGGCCCCTGGGAGCAGCGCCAGGGCTGGGGCTGGCACGACATGGGCCAGTGGCAGGGCTATTTCGACGTCATCCACGAGATCGGCCAGATCACCAGCCCGGTGAAGGCCGAGGACGTCTGCAAGAACGACTACATCGCGGCTGCCAACCAGTTCGACCAGGAGGCGGTGACCACCGCCTCGAACGATTTCGAGCTGTCGGAGGACTACCAGGCGGTCGACGTGGCGGCGATCGAGGCGCGCCTCTGAAGCCAGCCTTCCTGCGGGGACAGCCGTGGCCGTCCCCGCAGGAACTGGCGGTTCGACCCTTAGAACGGCCCGAGAAAGTCCAGCTTGCCCAGGGGCACGCCCTGCTCGCGCAGGATCGCGTAGGCGGTGGTGACATGGAAGAAGAAGTTCGGCAGGGCGAAGGTCAGCAGGTATCCCTGGCCGTCGAAGCGCAACTCCATGCCGCGTGGGCGTAGCACGATCTCGCGGACCTCGCTGCCGTCGAACTTCTCGGCCGGCACGCTCTCCAAAAAGGCGATGGTCTTGGCGACCCGCTCCTGGAGTTCGGGAAAGCTGGCCTCGGTGTCGGGGAAGCTCGGCAGCTCGACGCCGGCCAGCCTCGCCGCGGCTCCCTTGGCCGCATCGCTGGCGCTCTGCACCTGGCGGGCGAGCGGGAACATGTCCGGCGCCAGCCGCGCCTCGATCAGCAGCGACGGCGCCTCGCCTCGGTCCGCGGCATGCCGCTCGGCCTTGGCGAGGATCGCCGACAGGCTGCGCAGCTGGCGCAGGAACACCGGCATGGAAGCCTGGTACATCGAGAGCGGCATGGAACCTCGTCAGGCGATGGAGCGGGTTTCCTGATGTGGGGAGCGGGCGGCCCGATCGAAGAGGGGGAGGCCGCGTGTTCTCGGTGGCGCTTGCCATGCTCCTGCGGCTAAGCCTGCCGCCAACGGAACGCCATGGCACCTGGAAGTCATGGCAGTGGGGGGGATGATGATGCAGGTGCGCGAGGGCGAGGCGCCGTTTGGCGAGTGGCGGACATGGTACCGCGTCACCGGCGACCTCGGGAACGGCCGCCCGCCCATGGTGGTCCTCCATGGCGGCCCCGGCTGCACCCATGACTATGTGGATTCGCTGAAAGACATCGCCGCCACCGGGCGCGCCGTCATCCATTACGACCAGCTCGGCAACGGCCGCTCCACCCACCTGCCGGACAAGGGCGCCGATTTCTGGACCGTCCAGCTGTTCCTGGACGAGCTCGACAACCTGCTGGACCATCTGGGCATCGCCGGCGCCTACCATGTGTTCGGCCAGTCCTGGGGCGGCATGCTCGGCTCCGAGCACGCGATCCGCCGGCCGGGCGGCCTGCGCTCGATCGTGATCGCCAACTCGCCGCCCTCGATGGCGCTCTGGGTCGAGGAGGCCAACCGGCTGCGCGAGGAACTGCCGCCGGAAATCCAGGCAGTGCTGCTGAAGCATGAGGCAGCCGGCACCACGCTCGATCCCGAATACGCCGAGGCCATGAAGGGCTTCTACGAGCGCCATGTCTGCCGGATCGTGCCGATGCCGGACGAGGTCGCCCGCACCTTCAAGGCGATCGAGGACGATCCGACCGTCTACTTCACCATGAACGGCCCGTCCGAGTTCCATGTGATCGGCACGCTGAAGTCCTGGTCGGTGATCGACCGGCTGCACCGGATCGACGTGCCGGTCCTGCTGGTCTCGGGCCGCTACGACGAGGCCACGCCCAAGGTGGTCCAGCCGTTCGCCGACCACATCAAGGACGTGCGCTGGACGATCTTCGAGCAGTCCAGCCACATGCCGCACGTGGAAGAGCGCGATTCTTGCATGCAGCTGGTCGCCGCGTTCCTGGACGAGAACGACGGCCGGGATTGAGGGGGATGTTGTCGATGTGGCGTGAGATCGAGCCGGACCGGACCCACGAGGTCCGGATCGACGGCGGCTTCAAGGTGGTCGCCTACGAGTTCGGGTCCGGCGACGAGACCGTATTCTGCCTGAACGGCGGCCCGGGCCTCGCCTGCGACTACCTGCGCGACGCCCATTCCTGCCTGGTCGACCAGGGCTACCGGGTGGTCGCCTTCGACCAGCTGGGCACCGGCAAGGCCGACCAGCCGACCGACACCGCGCTCTGGACGATCACCCGCTATGTCGAGGAGACCGAGCAGGTCCGCAAGGCGCTGGATCTGGGCAAGGTCCACCTGCTCGGCCACAGCTGGGGCGGCTGGCTCGGGATCGAGTTTGCGCTCACCTATCCGGACGCACTGAAGACCCTGATCCTGGAGGACACGGTCGGCGACATGCCGCACCTGATCTCCGAGCTGGAGCGGCTGCGCGCGGCGCTGGGTCCGGAGACGGTGGCGATGATGCAGCGCCACGAGGCCGAGGGCACCCTCGACCATCCGGAATACCAGGCGGCGGTGACCATCCTGAACTACCGCCATGTCTGCCGCCTCGACGAGTGGCCGGCGCCGGTCAAGCGCTCGCTCGACAGCTGGAACATGGGCCCCTACGGGACCATGCAGGGACCCAACGAGTTCCTCTACACCGGCAACCTGAAGGACTGGAACCGGATCCCGGACATGCACCGGATCACCGTTCCGACCCTGATCACGGTGGGCCAGCACGACGAGCTCACCCCCGCCTGCGCGCTGAAGATGAAGCTGGCCCTGCCGGACGCCGAGCTGCACTGCTTCCCCAACAGCAGCCACATGCCGTTCTACGAGGAACCGCACGCCTATTACCCGGCGCTCCTGGCCTTCCTCGACAAGCACAAGGCCCGCTGATGTCCGAGCGTTCGGTGCTGTCCGACGGCTTCGTCGTCTGGGACGACCGTCCGGCCGACGTGACCGTCGAGGTCGCGGTCGGCGGCGGCCACAAGGTGAAGGCCTATTCCTATGGCGAGGGCGACGAGGTCGTCTTTCTCCTGAACGGCGGGCCTGGCCTGCCCTGCAACTATCTGCGGGCGCCCTTGGTCCCGCTTGCCGGCCATGGCTACCGGGTCGTGGTGCACGATCAGCTCGGCACCGGCGCCTCCGACCACCCGGACGACCGGTCGCTGTGGACGCTGGAGCGCTATGTCGAGGAGGTCGAGGCGGTCCTGGACGCGCTGGGCCTGAAGCGCGTCCACTTCCTGGGCCACAGCTGGGGCGGCTGGTGCGGGATCGAGTACGCGCTGAAATATCCCGGCCGGATCGCCTCGATGATCCTGTCCAACACCGCGGCCGACATCCCGCATCTGATGGGCGAGATCGAGCGCCTGCGCATGGCCCTGGGTGCCGAGACGGTCGCGATGCTCCAGCGCTTCGAGGCGCTGGGGAACTACGAGCACCCGGCCTACAAGGCAGCGATCGACCTGCTCGACTACCGGCACATCCGCCGCCTGCCCGAGCGGCCCAAGCCCGCCGCCGACAGCAAGGCCGGCTTCAACATGCCGATCTACATGGCCGTGCAGGGCCCCAACGAGTACCATTATGTCGGCTCGATCACGACCTGGAACCGGATCGACCAGCTGCACCGCTTCACCTGGCCGACCCTGGTGATCAACGGCCAGCACGACGTCCTCACCCCGGCCTGCGGGATGCGGATGGTGCACGCCTTGCCGCGCGGCGAGATCCGGATCTTCCAGAACAGCTCGCATTCGCCGTTCTATGAGGAGCCGCAGGCCTATCGCCGGGCCGTGCTCGACTTCCTCGACCGCCAGAGGGCCTGAGCCCCGATGCATCGCTTTCGCTTCGTGCTCTGGCGCCCCCTGCAGCTCCTGCCGGTGCTGTTCGGGATCAGCGTCATCACCTTCGTCCTGATCCGGATGATCCCGGGCGATCCGGCGCGCCTCCTGCTCGGTACCCGCGCCACGCCCACCGCTTTGGCCCGGATCCGCGAGCAGTATGGGCTCGATGAGCCGCTCTGGACCCAGTATCTCTATTTCCTGAACAACCTGTTCCACGGCGAGATGGGCCGCTCGATCGTCTACAAGATCGGCGTGCTCGACCTGATGGCGAACCGGATCCTGCCGACCCTCCTGCTGGTGCTGGGCAGCGTCGTGCTGGCGCTGCTGATCGCGATGCCGCTGGCCTCCATCGCCGCCAAGAATCGCGGCCGGACCGCCGACCACGCGATCCGGATCATCTCCACCGCCGGCCTGGGCCTGCCCGCCTTCTGGCTCGGCATCATGCTGATCATCCTGTTCAGCGTGAAGCTCGGCCTGTTCCCGGTGGCGGGCTTCGGCGACGGCCTGCTCGACCGGCTGCACCACATGGTGCTGCCCTGCCTGACCGTGGCGCTGGCGCTCTCGGCGGTGCTGACCCGCAACCTGCGCGCGGCGATGATCGCGGAGATGGGCTCGGACCAGGCCACCGCCGCCCGCGCGCGCGGCCTGCCCGAGAACGTGATCTTCCGCCGCCATGTCCTGCCGAACTCGCTGGTGCCGACCATCAACCTGCTGGCGGTGAACATCGGCTGGCTGATCGGCGGCTCGGTGGTGGTGGAGAGCGTGTTCTCCCTGCCGGGCATGGGCCAGCTCCTGGTGCGCGGCATCTTCTCCCGCGACTACATGGTGGTGCAGGCGGTGGCGATGGCGTTCGCGGTGGCGACCGTGCTGATCAACTTCCTGGCCGATATCCTGACCGTGGCCATCGACCCGCGGGTGCGGCTGTGAGCGCGGTCGCTGTCGCCCGGCCGGCGAGGAGCCTGCCCAGGCTGCCGGCCCCGCTGGTCCTGGGTGCCCTGGTGAT
Source organism: Geminicoccus roseus DSM 18922 (assembly GCF_000427665.1). Taxonomy (NCBI): domain Bacteria; kingdom Pseudomonadati; phylum Pseudomonadota; class Alphaproteobacteria; order Geminicoccales; family Geminicoccaceae; genus Geminicoccus; species Geminicoccus roseus. The sequence goes on along the minus strand of NZ_KE386572.1, from coordinate 1,071,065 downwards.
CGGCTGCTGGGTGGTGCTGGCGCTGGGCGCGCCGTGGATCGCTCCCTACGACCCGATCGCCCAGGACCTGTCCGCCACCCTGCAGCCGCCCTCGGCCGCGCATTGGCTCGGCACCGACAATTTCGGGCGGGACATCCTGTCCCGGGTGATCTGGGGGGCCAGGGTCGACCTGCAGATCGGGCTGATCGGCGTGGTGTTCCCGTTCATGATCGGCACCAGCATCGGGGCTGTCGCCGGCTATGCCGGCGGGATCGTCGACACGGTGTTCATGCGGGTGATCGACGTGGTGCTGGCCTTCCCGTTCCTGGTGCTGATGATCGCGATCATCGCGATCCTGGGCCCGGGCCTGGCCAGCTTCTACATCGCCATGGCCCTGGTCGGCTGGGTCTCCTACGCCCGGCTGATCCGCGCCCAGGTCCTGGTGCTCAAGCACGCCGACTTCGTGCTGGCCGCGAAGAGCCTGGATTTCGGCCATGCCCGCATCCTGTTCCGCCACATCCTGCCCAACGCCATCACCGGCTCGATCGTGTTCGCCATGTCGGACGTGGTCCTGGTGATCCTGTCCGGCTCGGCGATCTCCTATCTGGGCCTGGGCGTGCAGCCGCCCACCGCCGAATGGGGCATCATGATCGCCGAAGGGCAGGGCTTCATCACCACCGCCTGGTGGATCACCGCTTTTCCGGGGTTCGCCATCGTGATCCTGGCGTTCGGCTTCTCGCTCCTGGCCGATGGCCTGGGCGAGCTTCTGGGAGTGCGCGAATGACCGCCCCCCTCCTGGACGTCCAGGGCCTGACCATCGCCTCGGCCCGCGGCAGCGTGGTCGAGGACGTCACCTTCGCCATCGAGCCCGGCGAGGTGCTGGGCCTGGTCGGCGAGAGCGGCTCCGGCAAGACCGTGACCTGCCGCTCGCTGATCGGCCTGCTGCCGGCGGGCTCGCTCTCCGTCACCGCGGGCTCCGTGCGCCTGGAAGGTCGCGACATCGCCGGGCTCGATCCGCTGGCGCTGGGCAAGGTGCGCGGCCGGCAGGTCGGGATGATCTTCCAGAACCCGTCCAGCCACCTGGACCCGGTGATGCGGATCGGCGACCAGATCGGCCTGGCGGTGCGCCACCATCTGGGCCTCTCGCGCAAGGAGGCGCGCGCCCGCGGGATCGAGCTGCTCCGCCAGGTCGGCATCCCCGACCCCGCCGCCCGGATCGACAGCTACCCGCATGAGCTGTCCGGCGGGATGCGCCAGCGCGCCATGATCGCGACCGCCCTCGCCTGCGACCCGAAGCTGGTGATCGCCGACGAGCCGACCACCGCCCTGGACGTCACCGTGCAGGCGCAGATCCTGCGCCTCCTGCTCAACCTGCGCGACCAGCGCGGCGTCTCGATCCTGCTGGTCACCCACGACCTGGGCGTGGTGGCGCAGACCTGCGACCGGATCGCGGTGATGTATGCCGGGCGGATCGCCGAGAAGGGCGACAAGCGCCAGGTCCTGGCCAGCCCGCATCATCCCTACACGCGGGCGCTGATCCGCTGCCAGCCGGCCAGCGGCGGCGGGGTCGGTCTCCTGCCCAGCATTCCCGGCCAGCCGCCGCTGGCCGGCGCCATGCCGCCCGGATGCCGCTTCCACCCGCGCTGCGAGCGGATGCACGCGGTCTGCCGGGAGCGCCAGCCCGCGCTGGAGCGGCAGGCGGACGGCGGCGAGGCGGCCTGCCTGTTCCCGGTCCACGCTCCCGTCCTGGAGGAAGTGTCGTGACCGCGTCCCTGATCGAGGCCAGCGACCTCGTCGTCCATTTCCGCACCGGCGCCGGCACCGTGCAGGCGGTCAACCAGGTGTCGCTCGCGGTGCGCCCGGGCGAGACCCTGGGCCTGGTCGGCGAGAGCGGCTGCGGCAAGAGCACGCTCGGCCGGACCATGATGGGCCTGATCCCGCCGACCGGCGGCCAGATCCGCTTCGACGGCCGGGAGGTCGTCGACCGGGCCGGCTGGGCGGCGCTGCGCCGGCAGACCGCGATGATCTTCCAGGACCCGCTGAACTCGCTCAACCCGCGCGCCCGGGTCGGCGACATCCTGGCCGAGGTGCTGCGCGTCCATGGCAAGGCGTCCGGGGCCGCGGTCCGGCCGCGGGTCGAGGAACTGCTGACCCTGGTCGGCCTGCGCCCGGAATTCGCCGACCGCAAGCCCGGCACCCTGTCCGGCGGGCAGTGCCAGCGGGTCGGCATCGCCCGGGCCCTGGCGATCGAGCCGAGGCTGGTGATCGCCGACGAATGCGTGGCGGCGCTGGACGTGTCGATCCAGGCGCAGATCATCAACCTGCTGATCGAGCTGAAGCAGAAGATGGGTCTGGCGCTGATCTTCATTGCCCACGACCTGGCCCTGGTCCGCCGCCTGTGCGACCGGGTGGCGGTGATGTATCTGGGCCGGATCGTCGAGGAGGGCCCGGTTGAGCAGGTGTTCGGTCAGCCGCTGCACCCCTACAGCGAGGCGTTGATCCGGGCGATCCCGGAGATCGACCCGGACCGGCCCCTGCCGGTGCCGAGCCTGGAGGGCGACCCGCCCAGCCCCTTGCGCCTCCCCTCCGGCTGCGCCTTGCATCCGCGCTGCCCCAAGGCGTTCGCCGCCTGCACGGGCGGCCGCCATCCCGAACTTTTTCCGCTGGGGCAGCGCGCCGTCGCCTGCCTGTTGCACAGTCCGGCCAGGGAAGCCGCCTGAACCGGTCGTCCATAAGGAGTAAATCCATGCATCGACGCAGTCTCCACGCTCTCGGCCTCGCCGTCCTGCTCGCGACCACCACGCTGGGCTCCGCCGTGGCCATGGCCGAGGGCGGCGTGCTCACCATCGGGCGGCGCGAGGACGGCACCACGTTCGACCCGATCAAGACCGCCCAGAACGTCGACTTCTGGGTGTTCATGAACGTCCACGACGTGCTGGTCCGGGTCGACAAGACCGGCACCGAGCTGGTGCCGGGCCTGGCCGAGAGCTGGGAAATGTCGGAGGACGGGCTGACCTACACCTTCAAGATGCGCGACGCGAAGTTCTCCGACGGCAGCCCGATCACCGCCGAGGACGCCGCCTTCTCGATCCTGCGCATCCGCGACAGCGAGGAATCGCTGTGGAGCGACAGCTACACGGTGGTCGATACCGCCGAGGCGACCGACGACAAGACCCTGGTGGTGAAGCTGAAGACGCCGTCCGCCCCGTTCCTGGCGTCGCTCGCCATGCCGGGCGTCTCGGTGCTGTCCAAGGCCGCGATCGAGGCCGACGAGGAGGGCTTCGGCGTGATGCCGGTCGCCTCCGGCGCCTTCAAGGTCAAGGACTGGATCCGCGGCGACAAGGTCGTGCTCGAGCGCAACCCGGAGTTCTGGGAAGCCGACCGGGTCAAGCTGGACGGCGTCGAGTGGGTCTCGGTGCCCGACGACAATACCCGGATGCTCAAGGTGCAGGCCGGCGAACTGGATGCGGCGATTTTCGTGCCGTTCTCCAACGTGGCCGAGCTGGAGAAGAACCCGGACCTGACCGTTCACAAGGACAAGTCGACCCGCGAGGACCATCTCCTGATCAACCACGAGCACGGCCCGCTCGGCACCAAGGAGGTCCGCCAGGCGCTGGACTTCGCGATCGACAAGCAGGCGATCGTGGACACGGTGACGTTCGGCGTGGGCGAGGTCGCGAACTCGTACGTGCCCAGGGGCGCGCTGTACTACAACGAGGACAACCTGCTGCGCCCCTATGATCCCGAGAAGGCCAAGCAGCTCCTGGCCGAGGCCGGCGCGTCCGACCTGACCCTGGACTATGTGGTCGAGGCCGGCTCGGCGGTGGACGAGCAGGTCGCGGTCCTGGTCCAGCAGCAGCTCGCCCAGGCCGGGATCACCGCCAACATCCGCAAGGTCGACCCCAGCACCAGCTGGGACATGCTGGTGGCCGGCGAGTACGACATCTCGAAGAACTACTGGACCAACGACGTCATCGACCCGGACCAGAAGACGACCTTCGTCCTGGGGCACGACACCAACATGAACTACATGACCCGCTACCAGAACGAGCAGGTCAAGGAACTGGTCGAGCAGGCCCGGACCGAGATGGACCCGGCCAAGCGCGAGGCGCTCTACGAGGAGATCCAGGTCATCGCCAAGGACGATGCCCACTGGATCGACCTGTACTACAGCCCGTATGTCAATGTTTCGCGCAGCAACATCGAGGGCTTCTACCAGAACCCGCTCGGCCGGTTCTTCCTGGAAGACACCGTCAAGAACTGAGCCGGCCGGACGCCGCTTCCGTCATGCGGAAGCGGCGATCCCGTAGCTCTCGCCCTGGACGAAGGCCTCGCAGGAGCGCAGGTCTTCCTCCAGCTCGCGGCGCACCGCGGCGAACAGGTCGCGCACCGACACCATCCCCAGCACCTGTCCGCCTTCCACCACCGGCAGGTGGCGGAAATGGCCGTCCTGCATGCGCTGCAGGGCCTGCATCGGCGTTTCCTTGGGATCGATGGTCTGCGGGTCGCGGGTCATGACCAGGCCAAGCGGCGTGGCCGCCAGGTCCAGGTTGGTGGCGATGCACCGGGTGAGGTCGCGCTCGGTGAAGATGCCGATCAGCCGGCCTTCCTCGGCGACCATGATCGCGCCGATCTGGCGCTCGTGCATGGCAAGGGCGGCATCGCGGACGCTGGCGGCGCGATGCAGGAAGGTGAGGCTCTGCTCACCGGTGACGACATCGGGGACGATCCGTCGCTGCACCTGGTTCTCCCGGGCGAAGGGAGCCGTCGTCACCAGCCGGGGCCTTCGCCGAACCGCGGGGGCCGGTGCAACTTGTCTTGAGCAGAACCAATGTCATCGATTCGGACCTCGCGGTCAAGGCCCGGATCGACTGCAGTTCAGAGTTGGTGAACGCGAGGCAAAACTTTGTTCATGCCTTCTTTAACTTGCCAGCTCGCTCAATCGAGTCCTGGATGAACTGCTTGGCTTCGTCGACGTCACCCCATCCGATCACCTTCACCCACTTGTTGGGCTCGAGATCCTTGTAGTGCTCGAAGAAGTGCTGGATCCGGAGAAGGTCGATCTCCGGAATGTCCAGGTAGTTGTGCACCTTGCTGTTGATCGGGGTGATCTTGTTGTTCGGGACCGCCAGGATCTTCTCGTCCATCCCGGCCTCGTCTTCCATCTTCAGCACGCCGATCGGGCGGGCCGGCAGGATGGCGCCGGGCATGACCGGCATCCGGCCGACCACCATGACGTCGAGGGGATCGCCGTCGTCGGACAGCGTGTTGGGCACGAAGCCGTAATTGCACGGGTAGAACATCGTCGTGTACAGGTAGCGGTCGACGAAGATCGCGCCGGTTTCCTTGTCGTACTCGTACTTGATCGGGTCGGAGCGCAGCGGCACCTCGATCAGGACGTTGATCTCGTGCGGCGGGTTCTTGCCGGGGGGAATGCGCTCGATATCCATCGGACTGTCTCGGTTCTTAGGCTTGAGGTGAAACGGATCAGGGCCAGGCGGCGGAGGGGGGCAGCGACATCAGCACCGCCTCGGGATTGCCCCCGGTCTTCAGCCCGAACTGGGTGCCGCGATCGTAGACGAGATTGAACTCGACGTATCGGCCGCGCTTGATCTGCTGGATCCGCCGGTCTTCCTCGGTCCAGGGCGTGTGCATCCGCCGGCGCACGATCCGCGGGTAGACGTCGAGGAAGGCCTCGCCCACCGACTTGGTGAAGGCGAAGTCGCGCTCGAAATCCTCTTCCAGGTAGTCGTAGAAGATGCCGCCCTCGCCGCGCGGCTCGCCCCGGTGCGGGATGAAGAAATACTCGTCCGCCCAGGCCTTGTAGCGGTCATAGCGCTGCGGATCGAACGGGTCGCACGCATCTTGCAGCGCCCCGTGGAAGGCCGCGGTGTCCTCGGCGACCGGGATGATCGAGTTCAGGTCGGCGCCGCCGCCGAACCAGCGCTTGGTCGTCACGATGTGCCGGGTGTTCATGTGCGCCGGCGGCACGTGCGGGTTGGTCATGTGCGCGACCAGGGAGATGCCGGAGGCCCAGAACTGCGGGTTCTCGGCAGCACCCGGGATCGCCTTGGCGAACTCGGGCGCGAAGCTGCCATGGACCGTCGAGACGTTGACGCCGACCTTCTCGAACACCCGGCCATACATCAGGGACATCACCCCGCCGCCGCCGCCGGTGCGTTCCCAGGCCTTGCGCTGGAAGCGGGCAGGCGGCGCCTGCGGGTCGTACTCGTCCTCGATCGCTTCGAACGCCGCGCAGATGCGGTCGCGCAGCGCCTCGAACCAGGCGCGCGCCCGGTTGCACCGCTCGTCGTCTTCTCTCACGTCGCCAGGTCCCGTTGCCGATTCCGCTCGATCTCGTCGTAGAGGCCGGTTGCGGCCGCCGCGTGCGCGGCGACCATGGCTGCGGCCACGACCAGGTTCAAGGAACGAGCCTGCGAACGGATCGGAATTCGCACCCGCGCGTCGGCCTGCGCGTAGATTTCCGGCGGAACGCCGGCGCTTTCGCTGCCGAGCAGCAGCACGTCGCCCCGCCGGAACGCGAAGCGGTCGTAGCGACATTCGGCCCGGGTGCTCAACAGGACCAACCGCCGCGGCAATCCGGCCACAGGGATCTGCAAGCTCGCCCGGAATGCCGGCCAGTCATGATGACGGCATATTGCCGCGTGATCGAGGTAATCCATGCCGGCGCGGCGCATCCGACGATCGTCGAGCGGAAACCCGCACGGTTCGATGATGTGCAGGCCGATGCCAAGACAGGCCGCCAGCCGGGCCGCAGCCCCGACATTGCCCGCCTGATCCGGCCGGAACATGGCGATTTCGACAGGCCTGTCGTCCAAGACCATGGCGCCGCTTTCCTGGAGCAATTCCTGTTTCCCGAAATTTGCGAGCGGCATCATGGACTTGTGCGACCGATCGTCGCTTGTCGGAGCGGCGGTCGCTCCGTATCTTCCGCCCGCTTTCCTGACATGCCCCACGGAGAGGCGCATTCACATGGCCGATACGACGGTTCGACACGACGAGAGCGGCGGCGCCACCCGGCGCGACGTGCTCGACGTGGTCACGTGGTCGGCGGTCGCCATCGGCGCTGGTACGATGGTGTGGCCGCTCATCAGCAGCATGAACCCTTCGGCCGACGTCCTGGCGTTGTCGACCACCGAGGTGGACGTGTCCCAGGTTCCGGAAGGAGCGGGCATCACGGTGATGTGGCGGGGCCGCCCGACCTTTGTGCGCCACCGCACGCCCGCCGAGATCGAGGAGGCGCGCGCCGTGCCCCTGTCGGCGCTGAAGGATCCGCAGACCGACGAGGAGCGGGTCAAGGAAGGCAAGGACGCCTACCTGATCACCGGCGGCAACTGCACCCATCTGGGCTGCGTGCCGCTGGGCAACAAGGTGACGGACGACCGGGGCGAGTTCGGCGGCTGGTTCTGCCCCTGCCACGGCTCGCACTACGACACGTCCGGCCGGATCCGGAAGGGCCCCGCGCCGCTGAACCTGCCGGTGCCGGAGTATGAGTTCATCTCCGACACCGTGGCACGGATCGGATGAGCCCAATGCGACGTAATGAGATGAACGGCACTCCGGGAACGGCGTCCAGCTTGGGGCGGAAGGACTGACATGGCCACGGGCTCCGAACAGGTTGTTTTCAAGAACAAGACGGCGCGCTGGATCGAGGATCGCCTGCCGATCCTGGGCTTCGGCTATCAGCATCTCGTGGCCTATCCGGCTCCGCGCAACCTGAACTATTTCTGGAATTTCGGCGCCCTCGCCGGGATCATGCTGGTGCTGCAGATCATCACCGGCATCGTCCTGGTGATGCAGTACACGCCGCACACCGAGATGGCGTTCGATAGCATCGAGCGGATCATGCGCGACGTGAACTATGGTTGGCTGCTGCGCTACGCCCACGCCAACGGCGCGTCGATGTTCTTCATTGTGGTCTACATCCACATCTTCCGCGGGCTCTACTACGGCTCCTACAAGGCGCCGCGCGAGCTTCTGTGGATGCTGGGCGTGGTCATCCTGCTCCTGATGATGGCGACCGCCTTCATGGGCTACGTGCTCCCCTGGGGGCAGATGAGCTTCTGGGGCGCGCAGGTCATCACCTCGCTGTTCTCGGCCTTCCCGCTGGTCGGCGACCCGATCGTCACCTGGCTGTGGGGCGGCTTCGCGGTCGACAACCCGACCCTGAACCGGTTCTTCTCCCTGCACTACCTCCTGCCGTTCGTGATCGTGGGCGTGGTGTTCCTGCACCTGATCGCCCTGCACACCCACGGCTCGAACAACCCGGTCGGCATCGACCTGACCAAGAAGGACAAGATCCCGTTCCACCCGTACTACACGGTCAAGGACCTGTTCGGGCTGGCGGTGTTCCTGCTGTTCTTCTCCTACTTCGTGTTCTTCGGCCCGAACATCCTTGGCCACCCCGACAACTACATCCAGGCCGACCCGCTCGTGACGCCCGCGCACATCGTGCCGGAATGGTATTTCCTGCCGTTCTACGCGATCCTGCGCTCCACCGTGTACGACAGCATCTTCACCCCGCTGATCGTCTTCAGCTACCTCGGCATCACCGAGAAGCTGATGGGCGTCCTCGCGATGTTCGGCTCGATCGCGGTGCTCCTGGTGCTGCCCTGGCTGGACACCAGCCGCGTGCGCAGCGCCAACTATCGCCCGATCTACCGGTGGGTGTTCTGGCTGCTGGTGATCGACGCGGTGGTGCTCACCTGGGTCGGCGGCGAGGTGCCGACCGAGACGGTCGTCCTGATCGGCCAGCTCGCGACGCTCTACTACTTCGTCCACTTCCTCGTGATCATGCCGCTGCTCGGCAGGCTCGAGCGCCCGCGTCCCTTGCCGGACAGCCTCGGCCGCCCGGTCCTGTCCCACGGCGCATCCGCGCAGCCGGCGGAGTAATCGATGCGTCTGTTCAAGCTCTCCACCCTCCTGGTCGCCGGCCTGCTCTGGACCGGCGCCGCCCAGGCCGCCGAGGGGGTCGTGGAACCGAAATCGGTGGACTGGCCGCATGCCGGCTTCCTCGGGACCTTCGACCGGGCTGCCCTGCAGCGCGGCTTCAAGGTCTACCAGGAGGTCTGCCACGGCTGTCACGCCGCCAAGTACCTGACCTTCCGCTCGCTGGGCGACCTCGGCTTCAACGAGGACGAGGTCAAGGCGATCGCGGCGTCCTACACCGTGCTGGACGGTCCGGACGACAGCGGCGAGATGTTCGAGCGGCCGGGCAGGCCGTCCGATGTCATGCCGGCGCCGTTCCCCAATCCGGCCGCGGCCCGGGCCGCCAATGGCGGCGCCTATCCGCCCGACCTGTCCCTGATGACCAAGGCGCGCGCCGAGGGCGACAACTACCTCTTCTCGCTGCTGACCGGCTATGAGGACCCGCCGGCGGGCGAGGACGTCGCGCCCGGCCAGTACTACAACCTGTACTTCCCCGGGCACCGGATCGGCATGCCGCCTCCGCTCACCCCGGACCAGGTGAGCTACGACGACGGCACCTCGGCCACGATCGACCAGATGTCCGCCGACGTCACCCAGTTCCTGACCTGGCTGGCCGAGCCGAAGATGGAGGAGCGCAAGCAGACCGGCATCAAGGTCATGCTGTTCCTGTTCATCCTCTCGGTGCTGCTCTACCTCTACAAGCGCAAGGTCTGGTCGGACGTGCACTGAGCCGTCCCTTCCGGAAGCGTTCGAACCTGCGGGGCCGCGTCAGCGGCCCCGTTGCTTTTTCCGGTTCCCTGCGGCACCCCGGGGCGCAGGGAGGACCGAGCATCATGCAGGATTGGTGGCGGCGGACGGCGACGGAGACGGTGGCGGCCCTGAAGGAGGGGCAGCTGCGGCCGACCGAGGCGGTCCAGGCATCGCTGGAGCGGATCGCGGCCGTCGAACCCGCGGTCAACGCGGTGCCGACCTTGTGCCAGGAGCGCGCCCTGGCCCATGCCGGGCGCCTGGAACGCCTGCCGGCCGCCGAGCGCGGCCCGCTGGCCGGCCTGCCGGTCCTGATCAAGGACCTGGTGGACGTCGAGGGCGTGCGCACCACCTACGGCTCGCGCATCTTCCACGACCATGTGCCTGCGCGCTCCGACTACACGGTCGAGCGGATCGAGGCGGCCGGCGGCATCGTGCTCGGCAAGACCAACACCCCGGAATTCGGCGCCGGCGCGGTCACCTTCAACGAGGTCCACGGCGTCACCTCCAACCCCTGGAACACCGGCCGCACCTGCGGCGGCAGCTCCGGCGGCTCCGCGGTGGCGCTGGCCACCGGCGAGGCCTGGCTCGCCACCGGCTCCGATCTCGGCGGCTCCCTGCGCACCCCGGCCTCGTTCTGCGGCGTGGTCGGTCTGCGTCCCTCGCCCGGCCGGGTGCCCGCCGGCCCGCAGCTCGACCCGTTCCAGACCCTGTCGGTGGACGGGCCGATGGCGCGCAACGTGCGCGACCTGGCCCTGTTCCTGGACGTGATGGCCGGCCACGACCCGCGCGACCCGATCTCCTACCCGATGGAAGCCGGCCTGCACCGCCAGGCGGTCGCGGCGCCGCATCTGCCGGCGAAGGTCGCCTTCTCCGCCGATCTGGGCGGGATCACTCCCGTCGACCCGGAGGTCGAGCAGCTGTGCCGGGCCGCGGTCGAGCAGCTGCGCCAGGCCGGCATCGAGGTCGCCGAGGCCGCCCCGGACTTCAGCGAGGCCATCGAGACCTTCGCCACCCTGCGTGCGGCCCAGTACGCCACCAATGCCGGGCCGCTCCTGGCCGAGCATCGCGAGAAGCTGAAGCCGGAGGTGGTCTGGAACATCGAGAAGGGGCTGGCGCTGGATGCCGGCAGCATCGCCACCGGCCTGCGCGCCCGGGGCGAGCTGCAGCGCCGGGCCGCCACCTTCCTGGCCGACCACGAGCTCCTGCTCACCCCGACCTCGGTGGTGGCGCCGTTCGCCCATGGCATCCGCTACCTGGAGGAGCTGAACGGCCACCGCTTCCCCTCCTATATCGACTGGGTGACCATCGCCTATGCGGTCACGTTGACCGCCTGCCCGGCGCTGTCGATCCCCTGCGGCTTCACCCGCGACGGCCTGCCGGTCGGCCTGCAGCTGGTCGGCCGGCCGCGTGGCGAGGCGGGATTGCTGCAGCGGGCGGCGGCGATCGAGGACCTGTTCGGGCTGGCCGGGCGGATCCCGCTCGATCCTAAGGCTCCCGCTTCCTGACAAGCACTGCTAAACGTCCAGGGGATGACCTGACGAAAGCTTGGGGAGGCAGCATGGTCCGGTTCGGCTTGTTCGGCTGCGGGCGCATCGGGCGGATGCATGCCGACACCATCGCGGCGCATCCCCGCGCCGAGCTGCGCATGGTCTATGACGTGGTGCCGGCGGCGGCCGAGGCGGTGGCCGGCCGGCACGGTTGCGTGGCCGCCACCGAGGTCGACCAGCTCCTGGAGAGCGGCGAGGTCGACGCGGTGCTGATCGCCTCGTCCACCGACACCCATGTCGACCTGATCACCCGCTCCGCCAAGGCCGGCAAGGCGATCCTGTGCGAAAAGCCGATCGACCTGGACATCGCAAGGGTCGATGCCTGCCGGGACGAGATCGCCCCGCACAAGCCGATCCTGCAGCTGGGCTTCAACCGCCGCTTCGACCCGTCCTTCAAGGCGGTCCAGGCCGGCCTCGCCCAGGGCGAGATCGGCAAGCTCGAGCTCCTGGTGATCACCTCGCGCGACCCGGGCCCGCCGCCGGCAGCCTACATCAAGGTCTCGGGCGGCCTGTTCCGCGACATGATGATCCATGACTTCGACCTCGCCCGCTTCATGCTGGGCGAGGACCCGGTGGCGGTGTCCGCGATGGCCTCGGTCCTGGTGGAACCGGAGATCGGCCGGCTGGGCGACGTCGACAGCGCGATGGTGACCATGAAGGCCGCCTCGGGCGCCCTGGTCCACATCAACTGCTCGCGCCGGGCCGTGTACGGCTATGACCAGCGCCTGGAGGCGTTCGGCGAGCGCGGCATGCTGCAGGTCGACAACCGTCGCGCCACCACGGTGCGGCGCTACGCGGCGGACGGCACCGACACCCGCGATTCCCTCCTGGACTTCTTCATCGAGCGCTATGCCGAGGCCTACACGGCCGAGCTCGATGCCTTCATCGACGCGATCGAGAAGGGCACGCCGGTGCCGGTCGGCTTCGAGGACGGCCGCCGCGCCCTGATCCTCGCCGACGCGGCGCTGCAGGCATTGAAGACCGGCACGACCATCGACCTGAAGTGGGAATAGTGATGAAGCCGAACGGCCTCAGGCAGCTCTGGGCGGAGAACAAGGCGGCGCTGAACGGCTGGCTGGCGGTGCCGTCCTCCTTTTCCGCCGAGGTCATGGCGCATCAGGGCTTCGATACCCTGACCGTGGACCTGCAGCACGGCGTCGCCGACTACCAGACCGCCGTCACCATGTTCCAGGCGATCGGCACCACCGCCACCACGCCGCTGTGCCGGGTGCCGTGGAACGAGCCGGGCATTGTCCAGCGCCTCCTGGATGCCGGGGTGATGGGCGTGATCTGCCCGATGGTGAACACCCGCGCCCAGGCGGAGGCCTTCGTCTCGGTGATGCGCTACCCGCCGCGCGGCACCCGCAGCTTCGGCCCGATCCGGGCGCTCTATGCCCACGGTCCCACCTATCCTGCCGAGGCCAACGACCAGGTCGTGGCGTTCGCGATGATCGAGACCCGCGAGGCGCTGGACAACCTGGACGACATCCTGGGCGTTCCGGGCCTGGACGCCGTCTATGTCGGGCCCTCCGACCTCGCCGCGTCCCTGGGCTACCCGCCGCGCTTCGATCCCGAGGAGCCGGCGGTGGTCGACGCGATCCGGCACATCATCGCCCGGGTGAAGGCGCATGGCCTGAAAGCCGGCATCCACAACGGCACCGCCGCCTATGCCAAGAAGATGATCGCCGCCGGATTCGATCTGGTGACGGTGGGCTCCGACGCCCGCTTCATGGCGCTGGAGGCCGCCAACGTCGCGGCCGCCATGAAGGACCGCCCGGCGCCCGGCAACTCCTCCGGGACCTACTGATGCCCCATGTCCTGGTGGTCGGCCGCGTCGTCGACGAAGGGCTGGCGGTGCTGAAGGCGCGCGCGGACGTCAGCTTCGAGATGATCCCGGAGGGCGATCCGGAGGAGCTGCGCGCGCGCCTGCCGCAGACCAACGGCATCCTGGTCCGCACCATGAAGCTGCCGCGCGACCTGCTGGATGCGGCGCCGGATCTCAAGGTCGTGTCCCGCCACGGGGTCGGCTACGACAACGTCGATGTCGGCTGCCTGACCGAGCGGAAGATCCCGGTGGCGATCGCCGCCACCGCCAACGCGGTCTCGGTCGCCGAGCACGCCTTCTGGATGATGCTGGAGCTGGCCAAGCGCGGCCGCGAGCATGAGCAGGCGGTGCGGTCCGACAACTGGAACTGGCGGCTGGGCAGCCACGCGGTCGAGCTGCAGGGCCGCCGCCTGCTGCTGGTCGGCTGCGGCCGGATCGGCCGGGAGCTGGCGGCGCGCGCCCGGGCGTTCGGCATGAGCGTCGACGTGTTCGATCCGTTCGCGCCGGCACCGGACGGCTGCCGCCAGGTGGCGGAGCTGGAGGCGGCCCTGCCGGAGGCCGACGTGGTCAGCCTGCACCTGCCGCGCACCGCCGCCACCGTGAACCTGTTCGACGCCGCGATGCTGGCCCGGATGAAGCCCAGCGCGATCCTGGTCAACACCGCGCGCGGCGGGATCATCGACGAGGCGGCGCTGGCCGATGCCCTCCGGGCCGGGCAGATCCGCGGCGCCGGCCTGGACGTGCTGGACCAGGAGCCACCGCCGGCCGACCATCCGCTCCTGCGCGTCGACAATCTCCTGGTGACCCCGCATGTCGCGGGCGTGACCGGGGAGGCGATGGTGCGCATGGCGATCGAATCGGCCGAGAACGTGCTGGCGGGCATCGACGGCCGGCTCGACCCGGGCGTGGTCGTCAACCGCGAGGTGCTGGCATGAAGCGGCTGAACATCGGCCTGATCGGCAGCGGCTTCATGGGCCGCAGCCATGCCTTGGCCTGGCGGGCGACCGCGGCGACCTTCTCGCTGAGGACGACCCCGCATCTGGAACTGCTGGCCGACATCGACGAGGTCACCGCGCGCAAGGCAGCACTTGGCTTCGGCTTCTCCCGCTCGACCGGCGACTGGCCGATGCTGGTGGAGGATCCCGACGTCGACCTGGTCGACATCACCACGCCCAACATCCTGCACGCGCCGATGTGCCGGGCGGCGATCGCGGCGCGCAAGCCGGTCTACTGCGAGAAGCCTCTGGCCCCCGACGCGGCCACCGCCTTCGCCCTGGCCCGCGAGGCCGAGGCGGCGGGGGTGCCGACCTTTGTCGGCTTCAACTATCTGCGCAACCCGATGACCGAGCTGGCCCGGGACATCGTGACCAGCGGCGAGATCGGCGAGGTCTGGAATTTCCGCGGCATCCACGCCGAGGACTACATGACCGACCCGGAGAGCCCCTGGACCTGGCGGCTCGACCCCAAGGGCGGGGCAGGGGCGGTGGCCGATCTGGGCAGCCACATCATCAGCCTTGCCCGCTATGTGGTGGGCCCGATCGAGCGCCTGTCGGCCGACATCGACACGATCGTGCGCGAGCGGCCGACCAGGGACGGCCGCCGCCGCGCGGTCGAGGTCGACGATCAGGCCCGGGCGCTGGTCCGCTTCGCCAGCGGCGCCAAGGGCACCATCGAGGCCTCCTGGGTCGCCACCGGCCGCAAGATGTACCTGGCGTTCGAGCTGACCGGGTCCAAGGGCTCGATCTGTTTGAACATGGAGCGGATGAACGAGCTGAAGCTCTATGTGAGCGGGCGTCCGGCCACGCTGGACGGCTGGGTCGAGATCCCGGCCGGCCCGGCGCACAAGGACTATGCCGGCTTTATCCCGGCCCCGGCGCACCAGCTGGGCTTCAACGACATCAAGACGATCGAGACCGCCGAGATCGTGCGCGGCCTGACCGGCAACGGCCTGAAGCGGATGCCGGACTTCCGCGAGGCCGCCGAGATCCAGGCGGTGGTTGACGCCATGCTGATGTCCGGCAGGAACGGCAACTGGGTATCGGTCGACGATGTCGCCAAGGCGGCCGGCCGATGATCCCGCCCCCGCCGCCCCAGGCGGGGGGATACCGCACCATCTATGCTGACCCGCCCTGGACCTTCGGCACCTGGTCCGAGCGCGGCAAGGCGCGCAGCGCCGAGGCGCATTACGACACCTTGACCATCGACGGCATCGCCGCCCTGCCGGTGGCGGACTGGGCGGCGAAGGACGCGGTGCTGCTGATGTGGATCACCGACCCGCTTTTGCCGCGCGGCCTGGAGGTGATCCGCGCCTGGGGCTTCACCTACAAGACCGTGGGCTTCCACTGGACCAAGCAGAACCGGATGGGCAGCGGCTTCTTCACCGGCATGGGGTTTTGGACCCGCGCCAACCCGGAACTCTGCCTGCTGGCGACCCGGGGCAAGCCGAAGCGCCGCTCCGGCGCGGTCAAGCGCCTGGTGGTGGCGCCCAGGCGGGAGCATTCCCGCAAGCCCGAGGAAGTGCGCGACCGCATCGAGCAGCTCTGCGACGGTCCCTACCTGGAGATGTTCGGCCGCGACAGCCGGCCCGGCTGGGACATCTGGGGCAACCAGGCCGGCCTGTTCGACCAGGGCCGGGTCGAGACGCGGCGACGTCCTTCCCGGGAGCCCCCCGCCCCGGCGGCGCCGATGGACGAGGGGCCGGTGGAAGGTTGATCCGATGACTTTCGAACTGCTCACCCTGCCGCTCCTGGCCCTCTTGTGCCTGGCGCTGCCGTTCGTCTATGGCCCGGCCCGCGCCCGCCAGGTCGGCGGCAAGGCGCTGCTGGGCAACCGCGAGAACCTGCCGCCCCCCGACGGGGTGGCCGGCCGGGGCCTGCGCGCCCACCAGAACCTGATCGAGAACCTGGTGCCGTATGCGATCGTGGTGCTGGCGGCCCATGCGGCCGGGGTCTCCAACACGGTCACGGCGATCGCGGCCGGCGTGTTCCTGGCAGCCCGGCTGGTGCATGCCGCCTGCTACGTCGCCGGCATCACCCTGGCGCGGAGCGTCGCGTACTTCGCCGGCGTGGCGGCGACCCTGGTGATCCTGGTCCAGCTGTTCTTCTGAGGCCGGTGCCGGCACGGGTGCCGGCGCTCAGGGCTCCGCGCGCAGCCGCACCACCAGCCCGGCATGGTCGGACGGCCAGAGCCGCTGGCCCTCGACCGGCCAGGTCCTTCCCGCCGGCTCCGCGCCGATCAGGCGGATCCCGCCCGGCCGCACCGCGCCGCGCGTCAGGATCAGGTCCGGCCGTTTCGACAGGGCCGGTGCGGCATTGCGCAGGTCCGGCCGCTGGCAGCAGGTGGCGCCGCCCGCCCGGCCCCGTTGGACTGTCCAGGCATCGGCGAAGCCGGCGGCGGTGATCGCTTCTGAAACGTCGCTGGCGGCCGTGCCGAAATCGCCGGCCAGGATCAACGGTGCCCCGTTCGGGCTCTGCGGCCCCAGCGCCGCCAGCAGTTCGTCGGCCTGGGCGGCCTGGATGTCGCCAGCCAGTCCGGCATCCTCCATCTGGGTGGTCACCAGGCGGAACCGGTGGCCGCGGACCTGGGCGTCGATGCCGACGAAGCCGCGCCGCAGTTCCAGTTCGGCGCCGTTGCCGATGCCCGGCAGGGGCACGGTGCGGGCCGCCTGGTAGGTGCAGCCATCGCCGGCACGTTGGCAGCCTTCAAACAGGACCGGCTTCGCCTCGATGTCGGCGCGCTGGAGGATCACGTCGCGGTTCTGGATGGTCAGCAGCCCGCGCCGGCCGCCAAGGGTGAACGGCACCCCGCGCACGGCTCCCACGTCCGGCAGCTTCGCCTCGACCGTCTCCAGGTCGAAGCTCGTCACCGCCGCCGCGACCCGGTAGTCGGCGCCCCGTGCGCGCAGGGCCGAAAGGGTCTCCTCCAGCTGGTCGACGAAGGCGCGGGCGATCGCGGGGTCGGCGCAGGCGCCCGGCTCCGGCGGAAGATCGCGGCAGTTGAAGCGGGCGACCTCCTGCAGGGCGACCAGGTCCGGTCGCTGGCGCACGATCTCGGCCGCCTGGCGCTCGGCGCGGCGCGGGAAGCTGTTGTCCGCCGCCTGGTCCAGGACCTGCAGCACCGCCTCGTCCAGCGCCTGGGCGGTCGGCGCTTCCAGAATCGGGGTCAGGTCGGCGCCCAGATACTGGTTCTGGGTCATCACGTCGATCTCGCCCGGGAAGCGGCGCAGGTCGACCCGCCGCTCAGCAGCGGCCTCGGCCGGCAGGGCGAGCAGCAGCGCCAGCAGCAGCACAGCCAGGGGCCGCAGGAGGACCATGACCGGGGCCTGCGCCACTTGCCGGGCAGCCTGCCATGGATTCGTGTTGCCCATCGGTAAAACCATGGAAATCACAGTCGAGAGTCTTGCCAATATTTCTTTACGCTTCTGACACGGGACGAGATGCACGCGAGTTCACGATTGATCACATGGGACGTTCCTGGGGACTATGATCTTGATCACTCCAGCCGATGATTCAGGACAGCATTGAGGTCGTCGCATGGCGGCAGGCCGCCTGCAGCCCGGCATCACAGCTGCATTTCTATCATGAGCCCGCGCGGTCGGGGAGAGGTGATGGCGGCAGGACGGGCGATCTGCCCCTCCCGAAGGAGCCGCGCTGCCCTGTCAGTACTTCAGCTGCGCCGTCACCCCGGCATGGTCGGAGGGCCAGAGACGATCCGCGTCGTCGGCGGACCCGGTCTTGGCCACGTCGCGCCGGCCGTCGAGGCGGACCGCCTGCACCAGGACCGGTGGCCGTGCGAAGATCGGGTCGATGCGCTCGTAGAGCAGCGAGCGCTCGTTGCGCAGGTCGGCGGCCTGGCAGCAGGTGAAGCCCTGGCCGGTGGGAAAGGCCCGCTGCCAGGCATCCACGAACCCGGCCGCCACGAACTGGGCATAGGGCGTGACAACCGGCGCCGGCGCCGTGTCGGCCGGGCTGGAATTGAAGTCGCCCACCACGATCAGCGCCCGGCTCGCCGCCATCGGCGCGTTGCCCAGGGCCGCCAGCAGCTCGCGGGCCTGGGCGGCCTGGATCACGGCCCCGGAGGCGTTGCCGCGCAGCGCCGGGCGGACCTCCAGATGGGTGTTGACGAAGCGGTAGGTGCGGCCCAGCAGGGCAGCGTCGACGGCGACGAAGCCGCGCTTGACGCCAAGGCCGGTGTTCTGCCCGGTGATCGGCAGGCGGATGCCGGCCTGCGCGCGGTAGTTGCAGCCCTGGGCCGAGCGGCGGCAGCCGGGAAACCGCACCGGCTGGGTCGCCACGAAGCGCCGCTTGAGGATCACGTCCTGGTCGTAGGCGGTCAGCAGCCCGAGCCGGCCGTCGATGGTGAAGGGCACGCCGCCCAGCTGGCCGAGCCCGGGGATCTCCGCGAGGATCTCGCGCAGGTCGAAGTTCACCACCCGGGCCGCCACCTCGTAGTCGCCGCCGGCCGCCTGCAGGGCGGTCATCGTCGCGGCCAGCTGGTCCAGGAAGGCCGGGGCGATCGAGGGATCGGCGCAGGCGCCCCGGCGCGGCGGCAGGTCGCGGCAACCCAGGTAGAAGACCTCCTGCAGCCCGACCAGGTCCGGCTGGCGCAGCACGATCTGCCGGGCCTGCCGCTGGACCCGGTCCACGAACCGGTTGGCGGCCGCCTGCCGCAGCATCTCCAGCACCGCGTCGTTCAGCGCGACCGGCGAGGAAGCGTTCAGCAGCGGCGCCAGGTCGGCCCCGATATACTGGTTCTGGGTCATCACGGTGACCTGGCCGGGCGAGCGCCGCTGCAGGGCGAGCGGGTCGTCCGCCGCCCTGGCCGGCGTTGCGCCCAGGAGCGGCACCGAGCCCAGCGCCAGCAGGGCGGCGAGCAGCATGGACCTGATCATTCCTGCCTCCATCCGGGCGGGGGGTCCGCCAGATGGTGCAGATGGTGCCTTCACCCGCCCCCGATCAAGCGGGCGGAACGATCCGGCTCAGTAGGCGCCCCGGCGCATCACCACCAGCGGGATGGTCTTGAGCAGGATCACCAGGTCGTACCAGAGCGACCAGTTCTTCACGTACCAGCAGTCCAGATGGACCCGGCGCCGGTAGTCGACATCGTTGCGGCCGCTGATCTGCCAGAGCCCGGTCAGGCCCGGGGTCGATTCGAAGTAGTAGGGAAGGTTGTCGCCGTAGCGGGCCAGCTCCTCCGACACGACCGGCCGGGGCCCCACCAGGCTCATGTCGCCGCGCAGCACGTTCCAGAGCTGCGGCAGCTCGTCCAGGCTGGTCTCACGCAGGAACCGGCCGATCGGGGTGATGCGCGGGTCGCTCTCCAGCTTCTGCCGCTCCTCCCATTCGCGCCGCCGGTCGGGATCGCGCTCCAAAAGCTCGCGCAGCCGCTCCTCGGCGTCCGGCACCATGGTGCGGAACTTGTAGCAGGTGAACGGCTCGCCGCGCCGGCCGATCCGGCGGTGGCCGAACACCACGCCTCGCCCGGTGTCGCGCACCTTGAGCGCGATCCATAGGAACAGGGGCGAGAGCAGCACCAGCAGCACCGACGCGGTCACCAGGTCGAAGGCGCGCTTGACGCCGCGGTTCCAGGCGCTGGCCAGGTTGTTGTGCAGGCGCAGGGCCAGCACGTCGTGGCTGAAGAAATGGGTGACGCTGGCGGTCGCCACCGGCAGGCCGCGGATCGGCGAGACCACGTCCACCGAGCGGGACGCCAGGGCGATTCGCTCGACCAGGCTGGTGTGGCGGTCGGCCTCGCCCAGCTCCAGGGCGATCACCACGTGCGGCTGGCCCAGCTCCGGCGGCAGCAGGCTCGGCCAGGGCAGGGTGTTGAGGACCGGCAGCTCGTCGTCCTCGACCTTGAGGTAGCGCGGCGCGTCCGAGCCGGGCGGCACCAAAAAGGCGATCGGCTCGAAGCCCAGCATCGGCTCGGACTGCAGCGCCGCTGCGGCGTCCACCGCGTTCGGGCCGATCCCGACGATCACGGTCGGCCGTCGCCAGGCGCCGATCGCCATCAGCGCGTGCTTGGCCGCCATCCGCACCAGGGGGATCGAGATGACTAGGAAGCCCCAGTTGGCCAGGAACCAGTGGCGGGACATGTCGGTGCGCGACAGGAACAGGCTGGCGGCATCCACCAGCGCCATCACGGCCAGGACCGACATGATGTCGCCGACCTCCAGCCAGAACGGCCGCCGCCTGGCATAGTGGCCGAGCCGCCAGAAGGTGCCGACCGCCGCCACGGTGAGCGCCGCGTACACCCATGGCCGCTCGTCGGCGCCCATGTTGCCGAGCAACACGGCGGGCAGCGACTCCTCGACGGTGTAGTAGGCGACCGCCCAGCGCGTGCACCAGAAGGCGAGCGCGAACAGGGTGGCGTCCAGGAGCGGGAAGAACAGGGCTTCCCGGGCGGACCGGCGCGAACGTGCCGCGACTTCGAACCGTTCGAGCGTAGACGCCATGCCGTTCATTCATCCGGCCGCACCGGGCCGCGGCGACGGCCACCAGGTGCAGTAGTCCAAATCGGGTCGGCCATCTGTTAACGGGCGCGCGCCGCCAGCGCCAGCATTCTGACCCGTTACATGAGCTACAACCCGAATCTCGTGGCATGGTTGCATATTTGCCGGTAGTGCCGGGCATGGGCGTCGACGGTGTGGTCCAGCCGGTACACCCGCTCGACCGCCTCATGGCCGCCCGCCACCAGGCGCTGGGCGAGGCGGGGGTCCTCCAGGATGCGCCGGACGTGCCGCGCGAACCCGGCACGGTCGGCCGGGTCGGCGCACAGGAGTCCGGACACCTCGTCCTCGACCAGTTCCGGCACGCCGCGCACCGCCGAGGCGACCACCGGCACCCCGATCGCCATGGCCTCGGCCACCGCCACCGGGATCGCCTCCCAGAAGGACGGCAGCACCAGCACCGCCGCCCGCGCCGCCTCGGCCAGGGCCTGGTCGCGCGGCAGCACCCCGGTGATCCGCACCCGCTCGGCCAGGCCCAGTTTGGCGATGCGGGCGCGCAGCGCGCCCTCGAGCGGGCCGCCGCCGATCAGCACCAGCCGGCGCCCGGCCATCTCCGGCATGGCCAGCATCTCCACCGCCAGGCCCGGGTTCTTCTCCGGGCTGAGCCGGCCGAGAACGGCGATCAGGTCGGGATCGACCGGTCCCCGCGGCGGCACGGCGGCCGTGTCGATGCCGTTGCGGATCACCTCGTCCCAGGCGCGGCCGGGATCCAGGCGCCAGCGCTTGGCCAGGGCGCGGTCGGCGGCCGAGGGCCAGATCACCGCGGCGGCCCGGCTGCCGATGAACCGCTCGGCCAGCGCCCCGCCCAGCCGCCCGGGCCAGCCCTTGCCCGGGAAATGGTAGCCATGGACCGTGTAGAGGAAGGGTGGCGAGCAGGCCGCCCGCGCCATCGCCAGGCCGGCGCGCCCGCCATGGGCGTGGACCAGGTCGGGCCGGACATCGGCGATCAGCCGGCGCATCCGGGCGGGCACGCCCAGGTCCAGCCGGGAATGCCAGAGATCGAGCGGCCCGGCCGGGAAGCCTGCCTCGGCGGCGGCCGCCAGGGCATAGCTGTTCGGCGCGCTGGCCAGCACGCTCTCGATGCCATGCCGCTCGCGCAGGCCCCGGCACAGGTCCAGCACCACGCTGGTCCCGCCGCCTGGCCGGCCATCCGCCACGATCTGCAGAATCCGCATCCCTTGTCCCCCGCCCCCTTGGGAGCGACATGGAGAAGGCAAGGTCAAGAGCGGGATGGTGCGAGAACGGAATGGTCGGATGAGGCTGGAGCAGATCTTTCCCCTGATCGCCTCGCTGGCGATCCTCGTCTGGCTGGCGCCCTCGGTGTTCCGGATGTCCCCGGCGACCCGCGAGATGACCAGCAAGATCGCGCTGGGCCTGATCGCCCTGGGCATCCTGGCGGCGCTTGCCGCGTTCGTGGTCGGATGAGGCGCCGCAGGGCGCGGGAGGTCGTCATGGCGGAAAGGTTCGGCCGGCGCACGGTCCTGGTGGCAGGCAGCCTCCTGGCGGCAGCGCCCCTCATGGCAACTTCCTTGTCGGCAGCGCCGGCCACGGCCTGGGAGTTCGCCTTCACCCGGATCGAGGGCGGCGACCTGCCGATGCGCGGTTTCGAGGGGCGCCCGGTGCTGCTGGTCAACACCGCCTCGATGTGCGGCTTCACCTACCAGTATGACGGCCTGCAGCAGGTCTGGGAGGACTACCGGGACCGGGGGCTGGTCGTGCTGGGTGTGCCGTCGGGCGATTTCGGCAACCAGGAATATGACGAGAGCGGCCAGATCAAGCAGTTCTGCGAAACCAACTTCGCCCTGGATTTCCCGCTGACCGAAAAGGAGCATGTACGGGGCGCCGACGCCCACCCGCTCTACCGCTGGCTGGCGCAGGAGCTGGGCCCGGCGGCGGAGCCGCGCTGGAACTTCCACAAGATCCTGATCGGCGCCGACGGCCGGCCGGTCGCGGCCTGGCCCAGCCGCACCGAGCCCGGCGACCCGGAGATCCGGGCGGCGCTGGACCGGGCGCTGGCGGCCTCAGACCAGGCCGACCCGGGCGGGGGTTGACGGCTTGCCGCCGATCACCCGCTCGACCAGCAGCCCGCCGCCATACCCCATCCAGTAGCAGAGCTCGGCTGGCCGGCCGATCCGCCACAGGCTGAGGTCGGCGCGTTTGCCGACCTCCAGCGTGCCGCGGTCGGCCGCTAGGCCGAGGGCACGGGCGGCATGGGCGGTCATGCCGAGCAGCGCCTCGTAGGGGGTCAGGCCGAACAGGACGCAGGCCATGTTCATGGCGAGCAGCGGCGACAGCAGCGGCGAGCTGCCCGGGTTGGCGTCGGTCGCCACCGCCATCGGCACGCCATGGCGGCGGAACAGCTCGACCGGCGGCTTCTGCTTTTCCCGGAGCATGTAGAAGGCACCCGGCAGCAGCACCGCGACGCTGCCGGCCTCCGCCATCGCCCGCACCCCATCCTCGCCGGTGTACTCCACATGGTCGCAGGAAAGCGCGCCGTGGCGGGCGGCCAGGGCGGCGGCGCCGCTGTCGGAGATCTGGTCGGCATGCAGCTTGACCGGCAGGCCCTTTGCCCTGGCCGCCTGGAACACGCGCTCGGTCTCCGCCGGGCTGAAGGCGATCGTCTCGCAGAACGCGTCCACCGCATCCGCCAGCCCTTCGGCCGCCACCGCGTCCAGCATCGGCCCGCACACCAGGTCGACATAGGCGTCGCGGTCCATGCCGGCCGGAAACGCGTGGGCGCCCAGGAAGCTGGTGACCACCGAGACAAAGCCCTCGGCGCCGAGCTTCCTGGCGGCGCGCAGCATCCGCAACTCGGTCTCGGTCTCCAGCCCGTAGCCGGACTTGATCTCGACCGTGGTCACGCCCTCGCCGATCAGCCGCCGCAGGCGCTGCTCGGCGCTGCGGTGGAGCTGCTCCGGCGAGGCCGCCCTGGTGCCCTCGACGCTGCGCCGGATCCCCCCGCCGCGCCTCGCGATCTCGGCATAGGGCACGCCTTCCAGCCGTTCCTCGAACTCGCCGCAGCGGTCGCCGCCGAACACCAGATGGGTGTGGCAGTCGATCAGGCCCGGCAGCAGCCAGCCGCCAGCGCCGTCCCGGGTTTCCGCCGCGACCGATTCGGGCAATTCGGCGCGCGGCCCGATCCAGGCGATCTTGCCGTCGCACACGCCCAGCGCACCGTCCCGGATCTCGCCACGGTCTGTTGCACCCGTTACCATGGTCGCGAGCTGGACGTTCACCCATATCCGGTCGAAGCGAATCATCTGCCGGTCCTGGCTGTTGCTGCCCGGCCATCTTGGTAGCAGGAAGTCCCCCCTCTGGCCAAAGCACGCGCGACCATGTCATCGAGGAAGGCTGTCATCGACCTCGGGACGCTGCGCCTCTGGTCCGGGGTTCTCCTGTTCCTGTTCGCCACCACCCATTTGCTCAACCACGCCCTGGGGCTGGTCTCGCTTGCGGCGATGGAGGCGGGCCGGGCCGTGTTCCTGGCCGTCTGGCGCTCGCCGCTCGAATACGCCCTGCTGGCAGCGCTGGCGGTCCATCCGGTGGCCGGCCTGGCCAAGATCTGGCAGCGGCGGACCCTGCGGATGCCGGTCCTGGACTGGCTGCAGGTCGGCCTGGGCCTGGCGATCCCCTACTACCTGACGATCCACGTGCTGGGCACGGGCGTGCTCCACCGCGTCCAGGGCCTGACCGACAGCTACACCTATCTCCTGCACCTGCTCTGGCCGGGCGGGATCCAGCGGCAGACCGAGCTGATGCTGGTGGTCTGGCTGCATGGCTGCATCGGCATGCACCACCGGCTGAAGCTGGAGCGCTGGTACCGGGACACGGCGCCGCTCCTGCTGACCGTGGCGGTGCTGCTGCCGACCCTGGCCTTCGTGGGCATGGTCAGCGGCGCGCGCCAGCTGGCGGCGGCCGACCCGGCCTGGCTGGAGCAGGTCGCAACCGCGCAGAACTGGGCGGATGCCTCGGCGCGCGACTGGATCTACGTCCTGGAGAACTACCTGCTCCTGGTCTTCTACGGGCTGATAGCGTCGGTCTACCTGTTCAAGATCGTGCGGCGGGCGGTGATCGCGAAGACCGGGCCGATCGCCATCGAGTTCCCCAGCCACCAGGTCGTGCGGGCGCCGCGCGGTACCACCGTGCTGGAGGCGGCCGAGCTCGGCCGGCTGCCGCACGCCTCGGTCTGCGGCGGGCGCGGGCGCTGCTCGACTTGTCGGGTGCGGGTCGGCCATGGCGGCGACCGGCTGCCGCCGCCCAGCCCCTCCGAGGCGCGGGTGCTCAAGCGGATCCAGGCCAAGCCGGACGTGCGCCTGGCCTGCCAGATCCGGCCGACCCACAAGCTGCAGGTCACGCCGCTGGTGGCGCTCGACCATGCCGCCGACGAGGTGGGCCGGCCGATGTTCCCGGGCCACGGGATCGAGCGCGAGCTGGTGGTGATGTTCGCGGACCTGCGCGGCTTCACCCAACTTTCCGAGCAGCGCCTGCCCTATGACGTGGTGTTCCTGCTCAATCGCTGGTTCGCCCTGTCGGGCCAGGCGATCGAGCAGTCTGGCGGCCGGGTCGACAAGTTCATCGGCGACGGGGTGATGGCGCTGTTCGGCCTGGAGGACGGGCCGGAGCAGGGCGCGCGCAACGCCATGGTCGCCGCGCGGATGATCGCGGCCGGCCTGGAGAAGGTCTCCCACGACATGCGCGGCGAACTGCGGGAAAGCCTGCGCCTGGGCGTGGGCATGCATGCCGGCAGCGTGATCGTGGGCGAGCTCGGCTGGGGCCGGACCACCGGCCTCACCGCCATCGGCGACGTGGTCAACGTCGCCAGCCGGCTGGAGAGCGCCTGCAAGGAACTGGGCGTGGAGGCGGTGATCTCCGCCGAGGTCTTTCGCCTGGCGGGCCTGAGCCCGCCCAGCGAGCCGATCCCGTTCGAGGTGCGCGGCCGCAGCGAGACCCTGCCGGTGGTGGCGCTGCCCCTGCTGGCAAGGGTCCGGGAGGAGGCCCTGCCGGGCTGAGGAGCCACGAGGATCCCGGCTCGGCTGCCGGCGTCGGGAGCCGGCTGCAAGGCTGCGCCCGGCGCGCGTTCCGGATCGGCAAAGGCCGGGTTGGCGCTTTGCCGATGGGTTCCGGGCGGTCGGCTTGACGGCGATGGACGGCCCGCCCACGCTTCCCCCGGCATTGCGAAAGGCGGCATCCGGTCGATGACAGCTCCCGAACATGCTCTGGTCGCAGAGGACATCCACAAGACCTTCGGCCAGCTGGAGGTGCTCAAGGGCGTGTCGGTCGCGGCGCACAAGGGCGACGTGATCGCGATGCTGGGAGCGTCCGGCTCGGGCAAGAGCACCTTCCTGCGCTGTTTGAACCTTTTGGAGATGCCCGATTCCGGCCGGATCGTGGTCGGCGGCGAGGAGATGCGCCTGGTCGCGGGCCGGCGCGGCGGCCGCCAGGCGGCCGACCGCCGCCAGGTCGAGCGGCTGCGCACCCGGCTCGGCATGGTGTTCCAGCAGTTCAATCTCTGGTCGCACATGACCATCCTCGACAACGTGATCGAGGCGCCGATCCATGTCCTGAAGCTGTCGCGCGCCGAGGCGCTGGCCAGGGCGGAGGCGCTGCTCGCCAAGGTCGGGATCTGGGAAAAGCGCGACGCCTACCCGGCCCATCTGTCCGGCGGCCAGCAGCAGCGCGCGGCGATCGCCCGCGCCCTGGCGATGGAGCCGGCGGTGCTGCTGTTCGACGAGCCGACCTCGGCGCTCGACCCGGAACTGGTCGGCGAGGTCCTCAAGGTGATGCGCGACCTGGCCGAGGAGGGCCGCACCATGATCGTGGTCACCCACGAGATGGGGTTCGCCCGGGAGGTCGCCGATCAAGTGATCTTTCTGCATCAGGGGCGGATCGAAGAGCAGGGGCCGCCCGGGCAATTCTTCAGCGCGCCAAGGTCTGAGCGGGTTCGGCAGTTCCTGTCGGGCAACCTGAAGGGTTGACCAGGAGCGGCACCCGGGCCATCGGTGCGATACTCAATCGTTAACGGGTTTGCTCATGCGCCGACACCTCCTGTCCGCACTTCTGCTCGCGCTGGCCCTGGCCATCCCGGCCGTCGCCGGCGCCCAGCCCCAGACCCTGCTGCGCGTGGCGGTGGACGGCAGCTATCCGCCCTACAGCACGGTCGACAGCAAGGGCCGCTTCGTGGGCTTCGACATCGACATGGCCGACGAGATCTGCCGGCGCATCGACATGACGTGCAAGAAGGTCCAGCTGACCTGGGACGAGATGCTGGACGCGGTGAAGAAGCAGAAGGCCGACATCGTGGTGGCCTCCACCTCGATCACCACCGGCCGGCGCCTGCGCGGGATCGTGTTCAGCGAGCGCTACTATCACACCCCGGCGATGTTCGTGCGCCGCAAGGGCGACAGCGTCGAGGGCATCTGGAAGTCGCTGCGCGGCAAGACCATCGGCGTGCAGGCCACCACCACCCACGACCAGTTCGTCACCTCCGAGTTCGCCGCCGTCTCCGAGATCGTCCGCTACAAGACCCTGCCGGAGATGGTGCAGGCGCTCCTGGACAAGAAGGTCGACATCATCCTGGCCGATGCCTGGGCGCTGGACCGGAGCGCCATCAACGGCAAGAACGGCAAGAAGCTGGAGTTCACCGGCCCGCCCTACAACGACCGGCGCTGGTTCGGCGAGGGGATCGGGGTGATCCTGCCCAGCGACGACCCGTCCCTGAAGAACAAGATCGACGACGCCATCGCCTCCATGCGCGACGACGGCACCTACATGAAGATCGCCAAGAAATACTTCTCCTACGATCCCTACGGGAACTGAGCTCGCCCCGTCCTTTCCGACTCCAGTCCTCCTCTTACGGTCCAGGAGCAGGCTGCGCGCCGTAGGTCGCAAGCTATTTCGCATATGTGCCCCTCTGCTAGCCAATCCAAGCGCAAGCAGGGCCTTGGACAGGACCTCTGGGCCAATTGCCCAAGCCATTCCCCCAGCCATCGGCTGGTCCCATCTTGGAGCATTAGGCATTCGGACCGTTGGGATTGGAACGGCCTCAGGCGGAGAGTCCAAGTTGCGTCGCTGCAGTTGAGCGTTGAAGGCGCCGCGGTTCTCAATCGGAATTGGCGTCGCTGCCAGCATCACCTCAAGCATGGCGCTGTCCACCATTAACAGGCCTGCATGACAGCCAGCCTCTCGCATCATAGCTGGTAGGATTGGTGCCAACGCTGTGGCGGCGGGTGATCGACCGCGGCTGCTCGCCTCTGATCCCGGCGCTCTCCGGGTGGCGTTGCCCGGAGTGTAGTGGAGCTGAACATGTCGAACGATGGCACGTATCAGCCAAACGCAAGTCACGTACTATTTGGCGGCGATGCGCTTGATATGGTGCGCTTCTTGTTGATCGTGCTTGCTCCGCAAGCAACAAAATTTGCACGGGTGCGCTAAGAAATATTTTTGATTTTAATGCAGATTATCTCAAGATCACGTAGTAGTGACCACAAAGGTGGGGAGGAATAATGTATTATTTCGTTGATGAGAGTGGTAATACTGGGCTTGAGTTGTTCGATCCTCATCAGCCAGTGCTGTATTATGGTGTGCTTGGGGCCCAGGCCAATCTCGATATCATTGCGCAGCCGCTTCTGAAAGAGCTGCGGCGGGAGTTGGGTGTAGAGCGCATCCATGCCAATGAGCTTGGTGTAGGGCGGCTAAATATGGTCGCAGACAGAATTTCGCGCTTCAGCAAGAAAAATGATCTTAGATTCTCGTTCGCAAAAGTTATCAAACCAGATCACGCCATTATTTGTTTTTTCGATCAAGTCTTTGACTCCGGCATGAACAAAGCTGTAACGTGGATGGATTATTTTACGCCGCTGCGATATGTTTTGTTGTTCAAAATTGCTTATCTATTTGATGAGTCTCTTGCCAAGCTTGCTTGGCAAACTCGTAGAGAGCGTAACTCGGCACGTTGCGCCCAAATGCTAACCGCCCTGTGCACGGACTTGCTGGCGCGTGTCGAGTGGTTACCAGACGCTCGGTCGCGGGACATTGCGTCTGGCGCGCTTAGGTGGGCGGCTGCACATCCCCACGAGATTAGTTACGGCGTAGGGAACCACGATACAGCCTTGCAAATCTCACCGAATCTTGTGGGCTTCCAATCGGTGCTGCAGTTCATAGCCTCTCAGTCAGGCAGCCGTAGGAAGCGGGTGCGCAGCATCGTCGTGGACCGGCAGACAGAGTTCAACCGCTCGCAAGACGAACTTGCGGAGTGGTATAGGCGAATGCGAGGACACAAACTCAGTTTGGGACCGGGAATGCCAGCGTTTGATTTCTCACTTATACCTGCAGTTCCACCAGTTTTTGTTCCTGGTGATGCGAGTGCAGGGCTCGAGCTCGTCGACGTTACCCTATGGATCGCCAAGCGGATTGTGGAGGAGAAACTCGTCTCCCAGGAACTGCGCGCGCTTTTCTGGTCACAGGCCAAGCGGGGCATGGCCGACGAGGTTTCTTTGAGTGGGTTAGAGAGGAGATGGTGTCATCTCGCCCATTTGCCTGAGCTAACTAAGACGCTACCGGCCGAACTGAAGGAGCATTTCACCAAGTCAGAAGAGTGCCGAAAGGCGGAAGTCGCAGCGCTACCTATCTGACAGGCTGTGTCTGCCGACGCTGTCAGGATTGTCTTCTTTGGTTAGAGGAAGACTTGCACTGTGTCATTTTTTCGCGACCTCTAGGAGCTAAAAGGCCCTGGTCTAGTGTTCTAATGCGCGTCGGCTGGGGCCTGGGAGGCCTTGGGCTTGTGCACCAGCGGCATCAGCACGAGGGCCGCGAAGAACACCAGCGACATCAGCAGGAACGCGTCGGCGTAGGTGAGCACGCTCGCCTCGCGCTGCACCATGCTCATCAGCGCGCGCAGCGCCGCCTGGTCCGGGTCGGTGCTGAGCAGGTCGGCGAACCGGCCGCTCATCGCGTCCAGGGTCTGGGTCACCACGCTGCGGGCCGGGGTGAGCTGGTCCAGCAGGTGGCGCATGTGGTGCGCCATCCGGTGGTCGATCACCGTGTTGATCATGGCAAGCCCGACCGCGCCGCCCAGGTTGCGCATCAGGTTGTAGAGGCCGGATGCGTTCTTGATCTTGTCGGGCGGCAGGGTGCCCAGCGCCAGCGTATTAATCGGCAGGAAGCACAGCATCAGCGACACGCCGCGCACCGCCTGGGGCAGGAACAGTTCGCTAAGCGAACTCTGGTTGGTCACGTCGTGGTTGAGATAGACGCCCACGCCGAACAGGGTCAGCCCCAGCGCCAGCATGGCGCGCGGCTCCATCTTCTTGCTGAGAAAGCCCGCCAGCGGCGCCGACATGAACTGGAACATGCCGGTGACGAACATGATCTGGCCGATCTGCAGGGCGTTGTAGCCGCGCACCGTGCCGAGAAAGAGCGGCAGCAGGTAGACCGAGCCGTACAGGCCGATGCCCAGCACGAAGCTCAGCATGCAGCCGATCGCGAAGTTGCGGTCCTGGAACGCGCGCAGTTCCACGATCGGCTGGCGGTAGCTGAGCGCGCGCCAGAAGAACAGGATGCCGGCCGTCATCGCCACCACCGCGGCGATCCGGACGCTCCCGTCCTCCAGCCAGTCCCAGCGCGGCCCCTCGTCGAGCACGTATTCGGCAGCACCCAGGAACGCCGCCATGGCGACCAGGCCCAGCCAGTCGAAGCCCTTGAGCAGCGACAGGTCGGGCTTGTCGATGTCGACGGTGCGCCAGACCAGGATGGTGACGATGATGCCGGGCGGCACGTTGGCCAGGAACAGCCAGTGCCAGGAAAAGGTCTCGGTCAGCCAGCCGCCGAGCGTCGGGCCGATGGTGGGCGCCATGGTCGCGACCAGCCCGATCAGCACCGAGACGCCGGCGCGCTTGGCTGGCGGGAACAGGATGAAGCTGGTGGCGAACACGGTCGGGATCATCGCCCCGCCCAGGAAGCCCTGCAGGACCCGCCAGGTCACCATCTCGCCGATCGTGCCGGCGGTGGAGCAGAGCAGGGAGGCCAGGGTGAAGGCGGCGCAGGAGACGGTGAACAGGACCCGGGTCGAGAGGACCCGCGACAGCATCCCGGACAGCGGGATCATCACGACCTCCGCGATCAGGTAGCTGGTCTGCACCCAGGCGATCTCGTCCGAGCTGGCGGCAAGGCCGGCCTGGATCTCGCGCAAGGACGAGCTGACGATCTGGATGTCCAGGATCGCCATGAACATCCCGAACACCATGGCGAAGAAGCCGAACGTCGCCGCCCGCGAGGGGCCCGCGGCGGCATCCGATGACCCGGCCGGCAGGCGCCCGGCGGCCGTGCTGGCGGCGCTCATTGTCTAGGGCCGGTCCGCCAGCTGCACGCTTCGGGCGCCGGCCGGCGCTGCCGCGCCGAACACGCCCTCCAGCAGGCCGCCGCCCTGGCCCTGGCCGCGCGTGTCCACGCTGACCTCGACCGACAGGCCCGGGCGCAGCAGCCCGGCCAGGTGATTGTCGTCGGCGACCTCGATCCGCACCGGCACCCGCTGCACGATCTTGGTGAAGTTGCCGGTGGCGTTCTCGGCGGGCAGCAGGCTGAACTCCGCGCCGCTGGCCGGCGCCAGGCTGGAGATGACGCCCTCGATCTCTTGGTCCGGCCAGGCGTCGACGGCCAGCCGCACGACCTGGCCGATCCGCATGTGGCCGATCTGGGTCTCCTTGAAGTTCGCCAGGACATGCACCTCGGGCAGCGGCACCACCAGCATCGCCTGGCTGCCGGCGCGCAGGTACTGGCCGACCTGGACCGACTTGCCGCCGACCACGCCGTCGACCGGGGCCACCACCGTGGTGGCATCCAGGTCGGCACGGGCGGCGTCCAGCCGCGCCTGCGCCTCGTGCAGGGCGGCGGTGGCTTCCTTTTGCTGGGCGCGCTGGACCTCCAGCTGGCCCCTGGCCGCTTCCAGGTCGGCCTCGGCCTGGCGCAGGCCGGCCTCGGCCTTGGCGGTCTCGGCGTCGGCGCGCTCCAGCGTCTCGCGGCTGGTCCATTCCTGCCGGGCGAGCTTGTCGGAACGGGCGAACTCGGAGCGGGCCAGCTGCAGCTCGGCCCTTGCCGCCTCCACCCCGGCCCGGGCCCGGTCGATGTTGGTCTGCTGCAGGGCGATCTGGCTGCCGATCGTGGCGATCCGCGCGTTCTGCGCCTCGACCGCCGCCTTTGCCGCAGCGACCGTTGCCTCGAAGTCGGTGGGATCGATCCGGAACAGGACGTCGCCGGCATGGACGCGCTGGTCGTCGACCACCTCGACCGCCTGGACCAGGCCGGCGATCTTGGGGGCGATCGGGGCGGTGTCGGCCTCGACATAGGCGTTGTCGGTGGTCTCCACGAACCGCCACAGATGCCAGTACTGCCAGCCCGCCCAGCCGCCGGCCGCGATCGCCGCCGCCGCGAGGCCGCCCATCAGGACTTTCTTCACGCTTGCCATCGATCATCCCCGCCGTCGCCATCCGGGGTAGCTTCGCCTGCGGCGACGGCCCCGGTGCATGCAGATGAGCACATGTTGGCGCCGGATCAAGCCAGAACTGAACGGTTCAGTTTTATGATGATGCGCGTCAGCCATGCGGTGGAGGCATGGAGCCGCTCTTGAAGTGTCGCGGTACATGGCCTTATCTGCCCCAGAACTGAACGGTTCAGTTCCAAGACAGCCGAGAGGCCGCCATGCCCCCCGCCCTCGTTTCGGAAGCCGACCGCGCCAGCAAGCCCGAGGCCGTGCTGGCGGCTGCCAAGGCGCTGTTCCTGGAGCGGGGCTATGGTGCGGCCAGCATGGACGACATCGCCCGGCGGGCGAAGGTCGGCAAGGCGACCGTGTACGAGCATTTCCAGAGCAAGGAGGAGCTGTTCGCCCTGGTGGTGAACCGCGAGTGCCGCGGCCAGGCGATGCTGGCCGAGACGCTGGAAACGGGCGAGGGCGACTTCCGCACCCGGCTGGTGCGCTTTTCCCGCATGTTCCTGGATGTCCTGTTCCAGCCGGAGATGATCGCGATCTACCGCACCATCATCGCCGAGACCGTCCGCGCCCCGCAGCTCGGCACCGCCTTCTACGAGAACGGCCCCCTCCGGCTGCGCAACGCGCTGGTGCCGGTGCTGGCCCAGGCGGCGCGCGACGGCCAGATCGAGGCGGACGACCTGGAGCGCGCCGCGATCGACCTGATCAGCCTGGTCCGGGCCGACCTGCATCTGCGCGCCCTGTTCGCGGTGCCGACCCTGCCGGGTGCCGCCGAGAAGGACGAACTGGCGGAAGTGGCGGTGGGCCGCTTCCTGAAGGCCTACGCGCCTGCGCTCGCTTGACGCTTTTCGACGGCTCGTTGACTGTCTCCGCCATGAGCGGCCGTTGCCGCAGCGGGAGACGTAAGCCATGGCCACAAGAAGAATCGCCCTGGGCGCTGTCGCGCTCGCCGCAGCCCTGTTCGGCATGGGTTCGGCGGAAGCGAAGGAGTGGAACAAGGTCCGCATCGCGACCGAAGGCGCCTACGCGCCGTTCAACTACGTGACCCCGGAAGGCGAGCTGGCCGGCTTCGACGTCGACATCGCCAACGCCATCTGCGACGAGCTGAAGATCGAGTGCGAGCTGGTCCAGCAGGAGTGGGACGGGATGATCCCGGCGCTGATGGCCAACAAGTACGACGCGATCGTGGCCTCGATGTCGATCACCGAGGAGCGCAAGAAGCGCATCGACTTCACCGACAAGTATTATGACACCCCGGTGCGCCTGGTCGGCAAGAAGGGCCTCGAGATCGAGAACATCCCCGAGGATCTGTCCGGGATGAAGATCGGCGTGCAGCGCGAGACCGTGCAGGATCGCTACGCCACCGACTTCTTCGAGCCCGCCGGCGCGGAGGTCGTGCGCTACGGCACCGGCGACGAGGCCAATCTCGACCTGGTGGCCGGCCGTGTCGACCTGCGCCTGGAGGATGCGGTGGTGCTGTCCGAGGCGCTGCTGAAGACCCCGGAGGGTGCCGGGTTCGAGTTTGTCGGCCCGGTCATCGAGAGCTCCGAGTATTTCGGCGCCGGCGCCGGGATCGGGGTGCGCAAGGGCGAGGAGGATCTGCTGGCCCTCCTGAACAAGGGGCTGGCGGCGATCCTGGAGAATGGCACCTACCAGAAGATCCAGGACAAGCATTTCGGCTTCGACGTCTACGGCGGCTGATCCTTGACGCCTGGCCGCGGCGTCCTTGGCGCTGCGGCCAGACATTTGCGAAAGCGCCGCTGAAGCATGATGTTCGACCTGCACGGCTACGGAGCGACGATCCTGGAGGGGGCGAGGCTGACCCTCGCCGCCGCCGTCACCTCGGCGCTCCTGGCGGTGCTGATCGGCATCGGCGTCGCGATGATGCGGATCTCCGGGGGGCGCTTCGCCAACGGCGCCGCCCTGGCCTACACCACGGTCATCCGCGGCATTCCCGACCTCGTCCTGATGCTGCTGATCTTCTATGGCGGGCAGATCATGGTGAACGACCTGATCGCCCGGGTGGATGTCTGGATCGAGGCGAGGGGCGGCGAGCCGGTCGGCTATCTCGACATCAACCCGTTCATCGCCGGGGTCATCACGCTTGGCGTGATCTACGGCGCCTACATGGCCGAGACCTTCCGCGGCGCGATCCTGGCGGTGCCGCACGGCCAGCTGGAATCGGCGCGCGCCTTCGGCATGACCGGGTTCCAGGTGTTCCGCCGGATCCTGGTGCCGCAGGCGGTGCGCCACGCGCTGCCGGGCATCACCAACAACTGGCTGGTGCTGCTGAAGTCGACGGCCCTGCTCTCGGTGATCGGCCTGGACGACATGGTGCGCAAGGCGCAGTACGCGGTCGGCGCCACCAAGCTGCCGTTCACCTTCTACCTGTTCGTCGCGATCCTGTTCCTGGTGTTCACCAGCCTGTCCCTTCTGGTCCTGCGCACGCTGGAAACGCGTGCCCAGCGACCCTACCACTGAGAAGGGGCGTCGCAGGTGGACTTCAGCGTCATCGCGGAAAGCTGGCAGTACTACGCGTTCGGCCTGTGGACGACGATCTGGCTGGTGGTGGTGTCGCTGCTGATCGGCCTGCTCCTGGCGATCCCGGTGGGCATCATGCGCACCAGCCGCAACTGGCTGATCAACGGCCCGGCCTGGTTCTACACCTACTGCTTCACCGGCACGCCGCTGCTGATCCAGCTGTTCCTGATCTATTACGGTCTCGGCCAGTTCGAGGCGGTCCGCGCCAGCCCGTTCTGGTACCTCCTGCGCGAGGCCTGGTTCTGCGCGCTGCTGGCGTTCGTGCTCAACACCGCCGCCTACACCGCCGAGATCCTGCGCGGCGCCATCCAGTCCACGCCCAAGGGCGAGGTCGAGGCGGCGCGCGCCTGCGGCATGTCGCCGTTGCTGATGTTCCGCCGGATCGTCCTGCCCAGCGCGTTTCGCCGGGCATTGCCTGCTTACGGCAACGAGATCGTGTTCATGCTGCACGGCAGCTCGGTCGCGAGCCTGGTCACGATCCTGGACCTGACCGGTGCTGCCCGCATGGTGCAGGCGCGCTACTATGCGCCGTTCGAGGCCTTCATCGCCGCCGGGGCCTGCTACCTGGTGCTGACCTGGGGGATCACCCTGGCCATGCGCCGCCTGGAGTTCTCCTGGTTCGCCCATCTGCGCCCACGCTCCGGCTGAGGGCGCGGGGCGTTCCGGGGAGCGGGCACCCCGGAACGCCGCCTTCCCGCCCGCTCCCGAGGAGCCCTCCGATGTGCGTCGTCTGCTACGTGAACGAGGCCGAGAAACAGAAGATCGTCGCCTACAACGCCGAGTTCCACCGGGTCACCAGCAGCCCCTACGGGCCCGACGACGAGATCGGGATGCTGAACGTGATCGATGCGGAATCGCGGGCGGCGATCCTGGGCCGCGCCGATGCCCGCAAGATCTACGACCTGTCGGTCGATCATTTCGTGGGCATGCCCGGCTGGTTCGGCGCCGGCGACCAGGGCTACCAGATCTGGATGACCCACACCCCTGCGGGCGAGATCGCCGGCAACAGCATGGGTGTCAGCCTGGAGGCGAACCAGCTGGTCGCCTACTCCGGCGACGCGATCTCGATGTACACCCATTGCGGCACCCACATCGATACGTTCAACCACTTCGGCTATGACGGAAAGATCTTCAACAATTTCAGCGCCGAGCAGTATCTGGGCAGCCGGGCCTGGACCAAGTGCGGGCCGGAGAATTATCCGCCGATCCTGGCGCGCGGCATCCTCCTGGACGTGGCGGCGATGCACGGCGTCGACACCCTGCCGCCCAGCTATGGCATCGGTCAGAAAGACCTGCAGGACTGCCTCAAGCACCAGGGCCTGGAGCTGAAGCTTGGCGACGTGGTGCTGATCAATACCGGGCAGATGAAGAAATGGCCGGACCAGAGCTTCACCCAGGCCACGCCCGGGCTGAACCGCGAGGGCGCCGAGTTCCTGTGCAAGAACGGTGCGATCATGATCGGTGCCGACAACCTGACCCTGGAGCAGACCCCGGGCGCGCATCCGCTCAACTTCTTCCCGGTGCACACCTACCTCCTGGCCGAGGCGGGCGTGCCGATCCTGGAGATGGCGTTCGTGGACGAGCTGATCGCCGACAAGGTCCATGAGTTCGCGTTCTTCGGCGCCTGCATCAAGCTGCGCGGCGCCACCGGCACGCCGATGCGCCCGGTGGCGATGAAGCTGACCTGAGGCTGCGCCCGGCGGTCGGCGAGCCGCCGCGCCGGGCG
This sequence comes from Geminicoccus roseus DSM 18922, assembly GCF_000427665.1. Lineage (NCBI taxonomy): Bacteria > Pseudomonadati > Pseudomonadota > Alphaproteobacteria > Geminicoccales > Geminicoccaceae > Geminicoccus > Geminicoccus roseus. Next base: position 1,034,762 of record NZ_KE386572.1, on the reverse strand, counting down.
CCCTCCATCCGTTGCCCGACCGCGCCGCGGCGGGACCCCGTCACGGTTTTTCCTCGACTGTGTCCGCTGTCCAGGCAGCGGACCGCTTTCCTGTCCAGGCCGCGCGAATAGCCCGCCACGCCTAGGTGCGCCCTCCTGTAGTCCCGGAATTTATGCTCTGGTTTCCCCGGATCCTGCCATGTCCTGGCAGGAGGTGTGCTGTATTGTCTTGCGGTTCGTGGCTTTCGTAGTTTGCAATTTCAGGAAACGTCCACTATCCACTTCGATCACGAAGGCGTGTTCGGAGAATGCTGATAATGGTTCGTGGACTGGCTTGATTTGATAGCGGGGCTGGAATCGTCGAGACGATGACGGCATCACCCGGGGATTTGCAGGCGCTGAGTGAATTCTGCGGCTGCTTTCTCACGCCCGCTCGAGGCCAGTATTTCGACTCTGTATAGCTTCTTCATTAACTCGCGGGTGTTCCTCGAAGTCAAAATCAGCACTTGTCCGTAACGCCTTCCGGAAAACTTCAAGGTAACTGGGCTTGAGGCTCAGTGGTCGGGTCGCGCCGAGATCCGGAGAAGAAGAAGATCCTTCGCGCGGCCGCATCGATCACGCCTTGGAAGACGAACGGAGGGAATGTTGAAGCTGCTAACGAAGAACCTCGGCTCCGCAGGGCGCGGTTGGTTCGCATCCGTCCTGGCGGCGCTGCTGGTGGTCGGAACCATGGTCGGCGGGTCCGCCCGCCCGGCCAGCGCCGCCGATGCGCGCACCCAGGTCATCATCCTGACCGACATCGGCCAGGATCCGGATGATCAGCAGTCGCTGATACGGACGCTCCTGTACAGCAACGACATCAGCATCAAGGGCATCCTGCCCACCTATGTCCCGAACGGCCCGGTGCGCCCGGACCTCGTCTTCAAGACCATCGACGCCTACGGCAAGGACCTGGCCAGCCTGCGCCGCCACGACAGCCGCTATCCTTCCGCCGAACTGCTGAAGGGGCGCGTCCGCAGCGGCCTGAACATCAACCACAGGGTCGGCAACGGCTACGACTCCGCCGCTTCCAAGCACATCATCTACATGGTGGACAACTCGGACGGGCCGGTCTGGGTCCTGGTCTGGGGCGGCACGCGCGAGCTGGCCCAGGCGATCCACAAGGTGAAGACCACCCGGTCCCAGGCCCAGTTCATCGCCTTCCAGAAGAAGCTGCGGGTCTATTCGATCAGCCTCAGCCAGTACTCGCCCGAGCCCGGCCAGTACCTCCTGGACAACGCCAAGGACATGTTCTGGATCGCCAGCATCGAGCATGACGGCTCGCGCAGCGCCACGTTCCGGGGCATGTACCTGGAGGGCGACCGCTCGATGCAGAACGCCGACTGGCTGCGGGCGAACATCCTCAACCGCGGCCATCTGGGCGCCCTGTACCCGCTCAACACCACCGAGAAGGGGCTGAAGGAAGGCGATACGCCGTCGCTTCTCCACGTGCTGCCGATCGGGCTGAACGATCCGGAGCTGCCCAAGGGCGGCGGCTGGGGCGGCCGCTACACCAAGGAAAGCGACTACTACGGGATTTCCACCAACCTCTACACGTCGAAGTACCAGTTCGACACGGTCGGCGGCAACAGCTCGCGCCGGCTGTCGGTGGCGCGCTGGCGCGACGCCTATCAGGCCGACTTCCAGGCCCGCGCCCGCTGGCTCGAGGTCGGCTTCGCCCAGGCGAACCATCCGCCGGAAGTGAAGGTCGCCGGTCCCACCCTGATCACCGCGAAGCCCAACCAGTCGATCGCCCTGGACGCCCGCGGGTCCCGGGACCCGGACGGCGACTTCCTGAGCTATCGCTGGTGGGTCTACGAGGAGCCGACCGGCTACAACGGCACCATCCGCATCGTGAACGACCGCTCGCCCCAGGCGACGCTGGTGACCCCGAACGTTCCGCTGGAGAACCGGATCCACGTCATCCTCGAGGTGAAGGATTCCGGCTCGCCGGCGCTGACGCGCTACCATCGCATCATGGTCGACGTGAACCGCTGACCGGCAGGGGCCGGCGACCCGCCGGCCCTGTCCCCGGAGCACCCGAGAAGCCGGCTTGACGCCGGCTTTTTCATGCCGTAATACTTAACTCAATGGTTAATAAACACGAGCCCCACCTCGACCGCACCTTCGCCGCCCTGGCGGATCCCACCAGGCGGGCCCTGCTCGCTAGGCTGGGTGCGGAAGAGACCCTGTCGGTGAGCGAGCTGGCCAGGCCGTTCCCGATGTCGCTGCCGGCGATCATGAAGCATCTGGACGTTTTGTCCGATGCCGGCCTGATCGAACGGCAAAAGACCGGCCGGGTGGTTTCCTGTCGTCTCAACGCCGCTCCGATGGAGGAGGCGATGGATTGGCTGAATCACTATCAGCGTTTCTGGACAGCGCGTCTGGATCGTCTGGCCGAGTTCCTGGAAAAGGCCGAGCCCGAACCGGAGGATTCATGTCCGCCAAACCGAGCCTCACCATCCGGCGACGACTGAAGGCGCCGCCGGCCAGGGTCTGGTCCGCCTGGACCGAGCCCGACAAGCTCGTCCAGTGGTTCGGACCCGATGGCGGGCCGGTGGTCGAGGCGGCGGCGGACGTGCGGGTCGGCGGCAGCTTCCATGTCGCCTTCCACACCCTGGACGGCGAGCGCCACGACGTGCGCGGGGTCTACCGCGAGGTGGCGCCCCTGGAGCGGCTGGTGTTCACCTGGGCCTGGCGCACCACGCCGGAACGGGAATCCCTGGTGACCCTGGCGCTGCACCCGGACGGCGAGGTCACCGTTTTGACCCTGACCCACGAGCAGTTCTTCGACGAGGCCGCCCGCGACGGCCACCGCACCGGCTGGACCGGTGCGCTCGACAAGCTCGAGGCCTGGATCGAGGCCGGCTGAGCCCGGTCCTCAAGGCAAGCATTGCGATCGACATCCCACGGCGGATCCGGACGGGCCGGCTGACGGCGCACGCCCTCCGCCCAAGCGACGAGGAGCAGCGAACCCATGCAGACGCACGACATCGTTTCCCGCGAGGAATGGCTGCAGGCGCGCATCGCGCACCTGCACAAGGAAAAGGAGTTCACCCGGGCGCGCGACGCACTCGCGGCGGAGCGCCGGGCGCTGCCCTGGGTGCGGGTCGACAAGCCCTATGTCTTCGAGGGCCCGGACGGAAAGCGCAGCCTCGCCGACCTGTTCGGCCGCCACCGCCAGCTGGTGGTCCAGCACTTCATGTTCGGGCCGGACTGGGAGCAGGGCTGCGTCGGCTGCTCGTTCATGGCCGATCATGTCGAGGGCCCGTTCCGCCACCTGGACCATCACGACGTCGCCTTCGCGGCGATCTCGCGCACCGAGGTCGCGAAGATCGAGGCGTTCCGCACCCGGATGGGCTGGAAGTTCCCCTGGCTGTCCTCGCTGCACAGCGACTTCAACTTCGACTTCGACGTGTCGTTCACCGAGGACGACCGCGAGCGCGGCGACGTCTTCTACAACTACCGGCCGCAGCCCTTTGAGTCCGAGGAGCTGCCCGGCCTCAGCGTGTTCGTGAAGGACGAGGCCGGCCAGGTCTTCCACACCTACTCGACCTTCGCCCGCGGCGTGGAGCCAGTTATGGCCGTCTACGGCTTCCTGGACATGACCCCGTTCGGCCGCAACGAGGAAGGCGGGCTCGGCGACTGGGTCCGCCACCACGACCGCTATGCGGCGGCGGAGCCGGCCACGGCCTGCGGCTGCGCCCCCCAGGCCGCGGCAGCCTGAAGCCGGGCCCCCGGGCCGGCCTCACACATGGCCGATCCGGCCGGAGAGCGGCCAGCGCACCGTGCGGCGCGCCTGGGGATCGCCCCAGGCCGCCGCCAGCGCCGGCCGAAGCTCGGCGAGCGGGTCCTGGCCCAGTGCTAGGCGGGCAGCACCCACCGCCGACCAGGTCCCGGCATAGCCCAGCAGGTCGTCCAGCCGCCAGGCGACCTCGATCGCCATGTCGGGCAGGCTGGTCTCGGGGAACGGGAAGGGCAGGGAACGGTAGCCCACCTCGACATGGCGGCGCTCGGGCGGCCAGTAGGGGCCGACCACGTCCTGGTAGAAATGGCGCATCACCGGGCCGGGCGGCCCCGCCACCTCGAAGATCCCGTAGCTGATCAGCGCCAGCGCCGCACCCGGCCGGGCGACCCGGCGCACCTCGTCGTAGAACGCCGGCAGGTCCAGCCAGTGCGCCGCCTGCGCCACCGTCACCAGGTCGACGCTCGCCTCCTCCAGCCCGCTCCGCTCGGCCGTGGCCACCCGGTACCGCACGCGGGGATGGGGCGTCGCCTGGGCGATCTGCGCGGCGCTGGCGTCGGTGGCGACCACCTCCTGGAACTTTTCGGCCAGGAGCACCGAGAGCTGCCCGGTGCCGCAGCCGCCATCCAGCGCCCGCCCCCGCCCGGGCGCGATCCCGGCCAGGAAGTCGGCCAGGCTTGCGGGATAGGTCGGCCGGTGCGCCGCATAGTCCGAGGCGGTCGCGGAGAAATGGTCCTTGAAGGACGTCATGGCCGCTCACATCGGCTCGTAGTCGATTTCCATGAAGGCCGCGACTTCCGGCAGCCAGCGGTCGCGGACGAAGGCGACATGGTCCGGGTGGCGGTCGTAGCCGCGATAGGCTGCCTCGTCGGCGAACTCCATCGACAGACCGAACTGGTAGTCGTTCTTCGGGCTCACCTGGCGCAGCGCCTCGAACGCCTGCACCCCCGGGATCGCGGCCAGCGCCCGGGCCGCCTCCAGGAACGCCGCTTCGGCCGCCGAGCCCGGCGGATGCTTGAGACGAAACACCACGGTGTGCCGGATCACGTTGGTCCCCCTATCCCCAAGGCCGGGCAGGCCGGCGCGCTGTCTCAGGCTACAGGGTCGAACTCAGACTGGACAGGGCGGCCCGGCCGCCGGGGGGCAGGGCAGGCCCTTGATCGTCGGGCCGGTTCCCGCTCCCCTCGCTCAAGCAGGCCAGGAGATCCGCCGCCGGCCTCGCTCCGGTTCAGCGCCGGGCCGCCAGCCGCTCTTGAAAGAACCCGCCGATCATCTCCGCCAGCGCGGCGTGGATCTCGGTCCGCGGCGGGCCGTCCTGGCCGCAGATCGCCGGGTCCTCGCCCTCTTCCTCCAGGAACGCCGCGCCCTTGGGCTGGCAGGGCGCGAACGCGCTGAAGAAGAACGCGTCCTCGACCCGCTCATAGGCGGCGCCCGGGATTGCCAGGACCGCCGGCGCGGCATCCATGCCCGGCAGCATGGCGCCGGCCGGGCCGAGATTGACCAGGCGGACCGGCACCTCGATCGCCTGCAGGCTTTCCGGCGTGAACAGGCCAGTGAGTTCCGGGTCGACCGCGGCCACCGCCCCGATCCTGGGATCCAGCCGCGACGCGCCGATCCGCTCCCCGTCCACCGCCTGCAGGTCTATTCCGGAGCGGGCGAACCAGGCGCAGTCCATGTTGGCGCCCGGCTGGTCGCAGGAGCGCGCATGCAGCTGCGGGTCGATCCGGGCGCCCGCCAGCTGGAGCACGGCGGTGCCGCCCAGGTGGAAACCCAGGGCACCCACCGCCTGCGGATCGATCTGCGCGCTCAGCGACGGCTCGCTGGCGAGCCCGGTCAGGGTCGCGGCGAGGTCGGCCGGCCGCAGCGCCAGCTCGTAGGGCGCGTCCTGGGCCTGATCGGGCGAGAGCCTGGGCGGCTGCGGTGCGGCCACCATGAAGCCGTCCGCCGCCAGCCGTGCCGCGATCCAGTTGCCGGAATCGGCGCTGGAGCGCAGGCCGCCATGGGAAAGCAGGACGAGCGGGAACGGGCCGGCGGCGATCGGGGCATCCTGGCGGGCCAGGGCGCCCTGGAACACGGCATTCTCGCCGACCGCCACCTCGCTGCCGCCGTCCTCGGCCGGGTACCACAAGGTGACGTTCAGCATGGTGCCGCGCTCGGGCGCTGCCACGGTCAGCCGGCGCATGCCGACCCCGTCCGCGGCCGCTGCCACCGGGACGAGCGCCGCGGCCAGCGCCAGGGCCAGGCCGTGGATGGCCCGGATGATGCGCACGTTCATGGCTGTTCTCCCCGGTGGCCCGGCTGGCGCGGCTGGTCAGACCTTGCCGGCCAGCGCGTTCTCGAACAGCCCCACCGCATCGGCGGCGGACAGCTTCCTGGGGTTGGAGCCGGCGGTGGGATCGGCCTCGGCCATCTTGCCCATCTCCTCGAACCGCTCCGCACCGACCTTCAGCCCGTCCAGCGTGTGCGGGATGCCCAGATCCTCGCGTAGGCGCAGCACCCAGGTCAGGAACGCGTCGTAGCCGGAGGTGCCGGTGAGGCCCAGCCAGGCCGAGAGCCGTTCCATCCGCTGGGCGATCTGCTCGCGGTTGAAGGCCAGCACATAGGGCATGAACACGGCATTGGTGAGGCCGTGATGGGTGTCGTAGATGGCGCCCACCGGATGGCTCAGGGAGTGGATCGCGCCCAGGCCCTTTTGGAACGCGGTCGCCCCCATCGCCGAGGCCACCAGCATCTTGCCGCGCGCCTCCAGGTCGTTGCCGTCGGCCACCGCCTTGGGCAGCGCCTCCTTGACCAGCCGGATGCCTTCCACGGCGATGCCTTCCGCCATCGGGTGGAAGCCCGGCGCGCAATAGGCCTCCAGGCAGTGTGCCAGCGCGTCGAACCCGGTCCAGGCGGTCATGTTCTTCGGCAGCCCCGCCGTCACCTTCGGGTCCAGGATCGCGGTGGAGGGCATCATCTTCGGGTGGAAGATGATCTTCTTGGTGTGGGTCCGCTCGTCGGTGATGACCCCGGCGCGGCCGACCTCGGAGCCGGTGCCGGCGGTGGTCGGGATCGCCACGATCGGCGCGATCCCGTCCGGGTTGGCGCGGGTCCACCAGTCGCCGATGTCCTCGAAGTCCCACATCGGCCGGGTCTGCCCGGCCATGAACGCGATCACCTTGCCGGCATCCAGCCCGGAGCCGCCGCCGAACGCGACCACGCCGTCATGGCCGCCGGCGCGAAACACCTCCAGCCCGTCGGAGACGTTCTTGGCGACCGGGTTCGGCTTCACGTCGGAGAACACCGCGCTCTCCAGCCCACCAGCTTCCAGCGCGCCGGTGACGTCGGCCAGGATCGGCAGCTTCGCGATGCCTGGGTCGGTGACCACCAGCGGCCGGGTCATGCCCGCCGCTTTGCAGGCCTCGGCAAGCTTGCCGGCCGACCCCGCGCCGAACAGCACGCGGGTCGGATAGTTCCAGGTGGTCGAGAGCGTCGCGAAATCGAGCATGGGCCTGTCCCGGGGCGAGTGACGCCGTGTGGTGTAGCGCCTGGGCGCGACCTCGATAAGGGCGCTTGTGGGCGCCCCGCCCGGGGCCGGTCAGGCGCCGCCCGCCGGCCCCGGCTCGTGCCGCCTGGCCTCAGATCTCGATGGTCTCGCCGGGCTTCGGCCGCAGGACCTGGCCGCGGTTCACCTCGGACTGGAACTCGTCGGGCGTGCCGGACAGGGGCGGGAAGGTGCCCCAGTGGATCGGCAGCACCGCGTCCATCTGCAGGAACTCGTTCTGCGCGATCGCCGCGGCGCGCGGGCCCATGGTGAAGCGGTCGCCGATCGGCAGGGCGCCCACCCGCGGCTTGTAGAGCCGGCGGATCAGCGCCATGTCCGAGAACAGGTCGGTGTCGCCCGCATGGTAGAAGCTTTCCTCGGCATTGCGCACCACCACCCCGCACGGATTGCCCAGGTAGCGGGCCGCGCCGTTCTCGTGGATGCTGGAGGAATGGTTGGCGCGGGTCATCGAGACCTGCAGGCCGGCCGCCTCGATGGTGCCGCCCGGGTTCATCGGCTCGAGATTCTCCACGCCCTGGCTGCCCAGGTAGAGGGCGATCTCGTAGTTCGCAACCACCGGCGCTCCGGTGCGCTTGGCGATGGCGACGGTGTCGCCGATATGGTCCTCATGGCCATGCGTCAGGCAGATCAGGTCGATCTTGCCGAGCTTTTCCAGCGCACCCTCAGGATAGGTGGGGTTGCCGGTGAGGAACGGGTCGAACAGCACCGAGCGTTCGCCGATCCCCAAATGGACCGCCGAGTGGCCGAGCCAAGTCACTCTGAGCATCTGTAGTTTCCACTCGTTCAAATCTGCGTTCTCTGTGTGCAACACAAGCTAGGCGTGGAGACGCGGTGCCGCTAGACCATCGGCATGAAGGCGATGTTGCTGGCTCTGCTTCTCGTTCCGTTGGCTGCCCAGGCGGCCGAACCGCCCGCGAAGGAACTGTTCGGCGGCCAGGCAGTGCCGAGCGCCGGCGTGCCGAGGGTCTTTGGCAGCTACGCCAAGGGTTGCCTCGCCGGCGCGGCCAGCCTGCCAGCGAACGGTGACGGTTATCAGGCGATGCGCCTGTCACGCAATCGGATGTGGGGACATCCGGACCTGGTGGCGCTGATCGAGCGCCTGGCGGTGGCGGCGCGGCAGGATGGCTGGCCCGGCCTGCTGGTCGGCGACATGTCCCAGCCGCGCGGCGGGCCGATGCGCACCGGCCATGCCAGCCACCAGATCGGCCTGGACGTCGATCTGTGGCTGACCCCGATGCCCGACCGCGACCTTTCGGCCGGGGAGCGCGAGACGCTGGGCGCGGTGTCGATGCTGGAGCCGGGCACCCGCCGGGTCGATCCGGCGGTGTTCGGCAGCCCGCAGGTGGCGGTGATCCGCCGCGCCGCCCTGGAGCCGGAGGTGGCGCGGATCTTCGTGCATCCGGGAATCAAGCAGGCCCTTTGCCAGGCGGCCGGGACCGAGCGGGACTGGCTGCGCAAGGTCCGCCCCTGGTGGGGCCACGACGCGCATTTCCATGTCCGGCTGGCATGCCCCGCCGGCCAGGCCGACTGCCAGCCGCAGGAGCCGCCGCCGCCGGGCGACGGCTGCGGCGAGGAACTGGAATGGTGGCTCGGCGACGAGCCCTGGGCCAGGCCGGCGCTGCCGGCGCCACCGCCGCCGCCGCTGCGCCTGGCCGACCTGCCCGCCAGTTGCGCCCCGCTGGTGGAGAGCAGGTGAGGATATAGCGGTTTGCGCTGGGTGCCGGAACGCCTCTAGGATCGGCCGGCGGACACTGGGGAGCTGTCGCATGCGCTGGCTGGCGTTGCTCGCAATCGTCCTTCTCACGCTCGCCCCGCCGGCCCTGGCGGCGCGCTGGGAAGCGGTCGGCCTGACCGCCAAGGGCAACCAGGTGTTCATCGACGCCAGCAAGATGAAGAAGGCGACCGGCGACGTGCGCACCATCTCCTATCGGGTGCTGTACACGCCGCCCTTGGACCTGGACGGCCGCACGATCGCCTCGGCCAGGTTCGACGCCCGGTTCGACTGCCCGTCCGGGATGGTCACCACCGACAAGATCACCCTGTACACTGACCCGGAGAGCACCCGCACGCTCGCGCAAAAACGCGAACGGGTGCCGATGACCGTGAAGGAGCCGCCCGGCTCCAGCGGCGACATCGCCCGCCAGGCCGTGTGCCGCTGACTCTCGCCGCCGGTTCCTGACCCGTTTTTTTGGGCGGCGCTCCCGTCGCCGGGAGCGCCGCGGTCGCCGCCCGAACGAGCACGGCTAGGCGGGGCTGGGACGCCCGACTGGCGGTGATCCAGAAACGCGGCCCGGTGCCGCCCGCCTGTCCAGGCCGGTCGCCGGCGCGGCTGCTGATCCTGGTCAGGCCGCGGGCCGGTTATTGGCGTGCGCCCTGAAATCCGGTCCCGCACCAATCGCATTTGTCCAGGCCGACTGCAGAAGGTGGCCTCGGCAGCGAGCGATTCAACTGTAGACCGGTAGATTAAACATAGAAAAATTCCGGAATGACCTTCAGTAAATTGGCAATTTATTATTCAATCCTACTTCAAAGCTTAGTGATCTTAATCACATTCTTGCGACAATTAAAGTATATGATCCCTTGCTGCAAAGTCAGTGTTACTATTCGGAGCGGACGAGATCTGGCTCAGGCAGGGCAAGATCGTTTCCGGTTCACTATTCGAGATGGTTCGGTGGGGATCGGGCGCGCTCCGGTGATTGTCTCGCGCAGACATCTCTGTCAGGAGTGAAAAATCATGCGGATCGGTAACAGCAAGGCTAAGCTGCTCGTCCTCGGCGCGACGGCTATGTCCTTTGTTTTGACAAGCCATCCTCTGGCCGCGCAGAGCTTCCCTGACTACCCCGTGTGCTACAAGGTGATCGAGCGCAACGAGAACGCTGCCTATCATCCAGGCTATTACGCACCCGACCGGCTGGTGCTCGACGTGCTGTTCCACTCCAAGCTGCGCACGACCGGCTGGGGCGGCAACCAGAACGTCTACGACGCCGACGGCAAGCATACCTACTGGCGAGGACGGTCCGGGCAGAACCTGCACGGCCAGGCGATCAACGTCATGGCAGTGTTCGACGGCTCGATCGTCACCTCCTCGGGCGGCCGCAAGCAGCCGCACGGCGCCCATCTGGGCGGCACGTCCTACTTCGTCCGTGACAACAATCTCGAACACTACGGACCAGGCGGCGGTCCCTATACCCGCCCGATCTTCTGGGAATGCACCTCCGCCGAACACCGGCCGGTTCCCGACACTTGGTCCTGCACGATCGTCAGCGACGACCACACGAGGGGCGTCTATCTGAAGAAGGTCAAGCATAACCGCGACCAGAAGTGCGACATCTTCCAGGACACCCAGAGATACTATCCGAACGGCGGCTACATCGAATAGCCACCGCCTCCGGCCTTCCGGGACCTGGACGTCCCGGAAGGCGGCCGAGAAGCATTCCTCCCAGGGCGGCCCCGGAGCGATCCGGGGCCGTTCTGCGTCGCCGGGCCGGGCCGCGGCCAGCGACGGAACACCATGATGCACGCGTTTCCCTGAATCCGGCCGCGGCTGCCCACACCCCCATCGACGGCGGGATATGGTTTCCATCAAGTAAACGCACCTCCTCCCCGCCGGCTCGAAGGAACGCCCGATGTCGCTGAACACCGTCACCAGCCTCGTCCGGTCGCGCTCCTGGCTGGAGATGGTCGGCGAGGATCTGCGGCAGCTGGAGGTCGGCCATGACCCGGCGCGCGGCATCCTGTGGCTGCGGATGCGCCATCCCGAGCGTGCCTGCTTCACCCGGGAGTTGATGGCCGACATGCGCACGGTGCAGCTGCGCCTGAAGGACCTGTTCGGCGGCCTGCGCGACCCGCGCGACATGCCGTTCCAGTGGCTGGTCTGGGCCTCCGACGCGCCAAGGGCCTGGAGCCTGGGCGGCGACCTGTCCGCGTTCTGCCGCTTCATCCGCGACCAGGACCATGCCGGCCTCCTGGCCTATGCCGAGCAGGCGGTGGCGATCCTCTACGACAACTACCGCTCGCTCGACCTGCCGATCATGACCGCGGCCCTGGTGGAGGGTGACGCCCTGGGCGGCGGGTTCGAGGCGATCCTGACCGACGACCTGGTGGTGGCCGAGCGCGGCGCCAAGTTCGGCCTGCCCGAGATCCTGTTCAACATGTTCCCCGGCATGGGCGCCTCCTCGATCCTGGTCCGCAAGCTCGGCAGCGCCCAGGCGGTGCGCATGATCCTGTCCGGGCAGAGCTGGAGCGCCGACGAGGCCCAGGCCGCCGGCGCCGTGTCGCTGGTGGCCGAGCCCGGCGGCGCCAGGGCCGAGCTGCACCGCTACATCGACTACAACCGCGCCCGCATCCGCGGCGAGATCGCCCTGCACCAGGCCCGCCGCCGCGCCGAAGCGCTGGCCATCGACGAGATGCTCGACGTCGTGCGCCTCTGGACCGACCTGACCCTCGGCCTGAACGAGGACTCCCTGCGCCGCATGGCCAGCCTGGCCCGCGTTCAGGAACGCAAGCGCGCCGCGGCCTGAAGCGGCTGCCGCTTCGGCCTCAGGCCGGCGGCAGGAAGGGCTGGGCGATCTCCTGGAAGACCGCAAGCTGCTCGCAGCGGGCCGCATGGGCGGCCAGGCGGGGCAGGGCTCCACCTGGCGACAGCCCGGGATGGGCATCCGCCAGGAAGCGCCAGGCGCAGGCGACCGCGATGTCGGCATGGCCGGGCGCCTGCCCGAACCAGAACGGCGTGCCAAGCCCGGCCGCCTCGCTTTCCAGCCGGTCGAGCACCCCCAGGACCTGCCCCTCGCAGCGGGCGATCCATCCGGCCGAGGGCTCCTTGTGGAGCGCCCGCTCGTAGATCAGGCTGACCGCCTTCTCGGCCAGGCCGTTGCCGAGTGCGCAGATCTTCAGGGCATGGCGGCGCTCCGGCCCCTGCCGGGCGATCAGCGCGCTGCCGGGCCCGGCCAGCTCGTCCAGATGGTCCAGGATAGCGCCGGTCTCGATCAGGACCTCGCCCCCGTCCAGCACCAGGGTCGGCACCCGGGTCAGCGGGTTGAAGGCGCGGATCCGCTCCGCGTCGCCGAACACCGACCAGGGCCGGTGCTCGAAATCCAGCCCGTACAGCCGGAGCGCGATCGCCACCCGGCGCACGAACGGCGAATCATACTGCCCGATCAGGATCATCCCGGCCCTGCTCCCTCGAAAAGGGGCGCCCGCTCCGGCCGGGCCGCCCGGTCCGTCCCGCCGAACGTTACCAGCCGCCACCCGGACCAGCCAGGGAGCGGCCTGGACGCCCGGGCCGGTCACGCCCCCTGCTCCCCCGTCCCGCCCAGCTCGCGGGAGACGCGGAGCCGCTCGAGGCGCTGGCTCAGGAAATCGACGAAGTGGCGGACCTTGGCCGACAGGTTCAGCCGCTCGGGATAGACGGCGTAGATATGGGCCTCGCTGTGGTGCCGCGGCAGCACGACGCGCAGCCGGCCGGCGGCGATGTGCCGGTTCACGTCCCATTCCGAGCGCAGCATGATGCCGAGCCCCTGAAGCACCCAGTTCACCGCGAGTTCGCCGTCATTGGTGGACAGCGTGCCGCTGACCTTGGCGCTGTCGCCCCCGTCGAAGCGCCAGACGTCGTAGGCGTCGTGCTCCTGGCGCAGCACGATGCAGTTGTGCGCGGCCAGGTCGGAGAGGCGCCGCGGCGTACCGTGGCGGGCGAGATAGGCGGGAGAGGCGACCAGCAGGCGACGGTTGCGCAGCAGGAGCCGGGCCACCAGCCGCGACGACGGCGGCAGGCCGAAGCGGATGCCCAGGTCGAAACCTTCCTCCACGAGATTGAGCGGCGCGTCCGACACGACCAGCTGGGCCTCGACCTCGGGATGCCGGCCGACAAAGTCGCCGATCGCCGGCGCCACGTGCTCGCGGCCGAACTGGAAGGTGGCGTTGATCCGGAGCAGGCCGTGCGGCCGCTCGCGCGAGCGGGCCAGCGACTGCTCGACCATCTCGATCTGGGCCAGGATGGCGAGCGACGCCTTGAGATAGGCCTCGCCCTCGCTGGTCAGGCTGGTCCGCCTCGTGGTTCGGTTCAGCAGCCGGGCCCCCAGCCGGTCCTCGATCCGGGCGAGGCGGCGGCTGACCGCCGAGGGCGAGATCCCGAGCTGCAGGGCCGCGCCGGAGAAGCTGCTCTGCCGGGCCAGGAGGGCGAAGAACTGCATGTCGCTGTCCAGGGACATCTTTGCCTCCGGCGCAATAATGATGTGAAAGATGGGAAATTATCAACAGCGACGCATCAAGCTAGGTTGTCCGCCGACCCGGGTTCGCGACCATCGCGGGAAGAGCCGCGCGTGGAGCGGCGGGGCCCTGGATCAGGGGGAGGTCTGGCTGCCGCGCCCGTGGTAGCCTCCGCTTCCTCCAGAACGAACAGTCTGGCCGCCAATGGCCGGCACCAAAGGGAGGACGCCAGTGATGGTATCCAGGACATTTCTCGCGGCGGCAGCCGTGGCCACGCTCGCGCTGGCAGGTCCGCTCGCGGCGCAGGAAGCATCGGACTTCCCGACCAAGCCGATGACCTACATCATCCCCTTCAACGCAGGTGGCGAATCCGACATCTCGGCGCGCTTCCAGCAGAGCGCGTGGAACGAGGTCACCGGGCAGGACGTGGTGATCCAGTACCAGCCGGGTGCCGGCGGCGCGCAGGCCTGGTCGCAGCTCAACCAGATCGAGGGCGACGGCTACACGATCATGGGGATCAACCTGCCCCATACCGTGCTGCAGCCGATGGAAGGCGAGACCGGCTACAAGACCGACGAGCTGACCCCGGTCCATTATTTCCACTACACGCCCGACGCGATCTTCGTGCCGAAGGACAGCCAGTTCGAGACGCTGGAGCAGCTGGTCGAGTACGCGAAGAACAATCCGGGCCTGGTGACCTTCTCGGGCTCGGGCTCGAACTCCTCGAACAACCTCGCCCAGGCGAAGTTCGACGAGCTGGCCGGGATCACCACGACCTACGTGCCGTTCTCCGGCACCGGCCCGGCGATCACCGCCGTGCTGGGCAACCAGACGCTCGCCGGCTTCAACTACGCGACCTCGGGCGTCAGCCAGGGTGAGGAGCTGCGGATGCTGGCAGTGGCCGCCGACGAGCGGCTGCCGGCCTTCCCGGACGTGCCGACCTTCAAGGAGCTGGGCTACGACCTGGTGGGCGGCGCCTATCGCGGCGTGGCCGTGCCGGATTCCACCCCGGAGGAACTGCGCCAGCGGATCTCCGAGATCGTGCAGCAGATCAACGACAACCCCGAGTTCAAGAAGAAGATGGAGGACGCCGGCTTCGTCCTGACCGACATTACCTATGACAAGATGCCGGCGTTCCTGGACGAGATGAAGGCGGAATATGCCGAGGGCGCCAAGGCGCTCGGCATCGGTCAGTAAGGCCGCCTCCCATGGAACTGCTCGGCTATCTGCTCGACGCGCTCAGTCCGTTCAACCTGCTCCTCGCCGTGGTCGGCGTGGTGCTGGGCACGGTGGTGGGTGCCCTGCCGGGACTGTCCGCCACCATGGCGGTGGCCGTGCTGGTTCCCTTCACCTTCACCATGGACCCCGCCGCAGGCCTGATCGCGCTGGGCGCGATCTATACCGGCGCCATCTATGGCGGGGCGTTCGCGGCGATCCTGGTCAACACGCCAGGCACGCCGTCCTCGATCGCGACCACCTTCGACGGCTACCCGATGGCGCGCCGGGGCGATGGCGGGCTGGCGGTGACGCTGGCCACCATCGCCTCGGTGGTCGGCGGCGTGGTGGGTGCCATCAGCCTGCTGCTGCTGGCGCCGCCTTTGGCGCGCGTGGCGCTGGCGTTCGGCCCGCCCGAATATTTCTGGCTGGCGATCTTCGGCCTGACCCTGATCTCGGCGCTTTCGGTCGGCAACACGCTGAAAGGCCTGATCGGCGCCTGTGTCGGCCTCCTCCTGTCGATGATCGGCGTGGCGGTGGTGGGCGGCGACGTGCGCTACACCGGCGGAATGCAGGCCTTCCTGGGCGGGATCGACATCACCTCGGCGCTGATCGGGCTCTACTGCGTGCCGGTGATCATCGACCTGGTGGCGACCCGCGACCCGCATCTCAAGGTCACCGCCGGCGACGACGGCATCCGCTTCCGCGAAGCCTGGGGCATCGCCTGGCGGCAGAAGTTCAACGTGGTCCGCTCCTCGGTGATCGGCACGGTGATCGGCATCCTCCCCGGCGCCGGCGGCTCGATCGCGGGTCTGGTCAGCTATTCCGAAGCCCGCCGCTCCTCGCCCCGCTCCGCCCATTTCGGCAAGGGCGAGCCCGACGGCGTGATCGCCACCGAGGCCGCCAACAACGCCACGGTCGGCGGCGGCTTCATTCCGACCCTGGTGCTGGGCATCCCTGGCACGCCGCCCGACGCGATCATCCTGGGCGCGCTGCTGGTCCAGGGCATCAAGATCGGCCCGACGCTGTTCGCGTCGGAAGGCCACATCGTCTACACCTTCATCTATGGCCTCCTGATCGCGACCGTGCTGATGCTGCCGATCGGGCTGCTGATCGGCCGCTACGCCTACAAGTCGGTGGTGGCGTTCCCCAAGGCGCTGCTGGTGCCCACGGTCGCGTTCCTGACCGTGATCGGCTCGTTCGCGATCCACTCCAACCCGCAGGACACCCAGGTCATGTTCGGCCTGGGCGTGCTGGCCTGGATCCTCAACCGCTACGGGTTCGCGCCCTCGCCGATCGTGCTGGGCCTGGTGCTGGGCCAGATCGCCGAGCAGGGCTTCGTGCAGACCTACCTGATCGGCAACTCGACCCAGAACCTCGCCGGCATGTTCTTCGGCCGCCCGATCAGCCTGGGCATCATCGCTGCTGCGCTCCTGACGCTGCTCTACCCGTTCTGGGCGGAATGGCGGGCTAGGCGCCGGTCCGCGGCGCCGCTGACCGAGGTCGGCGAGGCCGCGAGCGAGCGGCCGGGCGCTCTGGATGCGCCGCACCCGATGCCCGAGGCCGAGCCGCGCGCCGCGACCGGTCATGACTGGGGTGCGGTGGCGCTGGCGGCGGCCTTCTTCCTGATCGCGGTGGGGGCGATCTGGAGCACCCGCGGCATGTCGGCCATGGGCTCCATCTTCCCCACCACGATCTCGGCGACGCTGGCTGTCCTGGCGCTCGTGCTGATCGGGCTGGGCGTCGCCGGGCGCGGGCGGCCGAGCAAGGCCGAGACGATGGCGGGCCCGGTCTCGAACCGGCGTCGCGCCGTGCTGGTGCTGGTGTTCGGGCTCTGGGTCTGGCTGATGCCGGTGCTGGGCTTCGCCGCGAGCAGCCTTGCGGCCTTCCTGGCGCTGACGGTGGTGGCCGAGCACGAGGAGGTGCCGGCCCGCGACTGGGTGATCCGCGCAATCGTCTCGGTGGCGATCGTCGCCGCGTTCTGGTGGCTGATGTCGGTGGTCCTGCTCCTGCGGATGCCGAACGGCCTGCTGTTCTGACCATGGGGAAGATGATGAAGACCTACCGGATCGCCGCGATCCCGGGCGACGGGATCGGGATCGAGGTGGTGGAGGCCGGGCTCCAGGTGCTGGAAGCGCTCGCCGAGCGCGATGCCGGCTTCGCCCTCGACGTCGAGCGGTTCGACTGGGGCAGCGAGCGCTACAAGCGCACCGGCGCGCTGATGCCCGAGGACGGCGCCGAGCGGCTGCGCGCGTTCGACGCGATCTTCTTCGGCGCGGTGGGCGCCCCCGACGTGCCGGACCACCTGACACTGTGGGGCCTGCGCCTGGCGATCTGCCAGCCGCTCGACCAGTTCGCCAATGTCCGGCCGACGCGGGTCCTGCCCGGCATCACCAGCCCGCTGCGCGGCGTGGCCGAGGGCGACCTCGACTGGGTGATCGTGCGCGAGAACTCCGAGGGCGAATATGCCGGCCAGGGCGGCCGCTCGCATCGCGGCCTGCCCCACGAGGTGGCGACCGAGGTGTCGATCTTCACCCGGGCCGGCGTCGAGCGGATCATGCGCTACGCCTTCCAGCTGGCGCAGTCGCGGCCGCGCAAGCTCCTGACTGTGGTCACCAAGTCCAACGCCCAGCGCTACGGCATGGTGCTGTGGGACGAGATCGCCCGCGAGGTGGCGGCCGACTTCCCGGACGTGACCTGGGACAAGATGCTGGTCGACGCGATGACCGTGCGCATGACGCTGAACCCGAAATCGCTCGACACCATCGTCGCCACCAACCTGCATGCCGACATCCTGTCGGACCTGGCCGCAGCCCTGGCCGGCTCGATCGGCATCGCGCCCACCGCCAACATCAGCCCCAGCGGCAAGACCCCGTCGATGTTCGAGCCGATCCATGGCTCGGCCTTCGACATCACCGGCAAGGGCGTCGCCAACCCGGTCGCGACGTTCTGGTCGGCCTCGATGATGCTGGAGCATCTGGGCGAGCCGCGCGCCGCCGGAATCCTGATGCAGGCGATCGAGCGGGTCACCGCCGACAAGGCCCTGCACACCCCCGACCTCGGCGGCACCGCGCCGACCGAGGACGTCACCCGCGCGGTAATCGAGGCCGTCCGCGGCCGCAACGACTGAGAAAGCCCGATGAGCACCAACCAGATGAAGATCGCGGTGATCGCCGGCGACGGGATCGGCAAGGAGGTCGTGCCGGAGGGCCTGCGCGTGCTGGAATCCGTGGCCAGGCGGCACGGCCTGGGCTTCGCCTTCACCGAGCACGACTTCGCCTCGGCCGACTACTATCAGAAGCACGGCGCGATGATGCCCGAGGACTGGAAGGAGCGGCTGGACGGCTCGGACGCGATCTTCTTCGGCGCGGTCGGCTGGCCGGAAACCGTGCCGGACCATGTCTCGCTCTGGGGCTCGCTGATCCAGTTCCGCCGCGAGTACGACCAGTATGTCAGCCTGCGCCCGGCCCGCGCCATGCCGGGCGTGCCGTCGCCGCTGGCCGGCCGCAAGCCCGGCGACATCGACATGATGATCGTGCGCGAGAACACCGAAGGGGAATATTCCTCGATCGGCGGCACCATGTTCCCGGGCACCGAGCGCGAGGTGGTGATCCAGGAAACGGTGATGACCCGCCACGGCGTCGACCGGATCCTGCGCTACGCCTTCGACCTCGCGATGAGCCGCGGCCGGCATTTGACCTCGGCCACCAAGTCCAACGGCATCTCGATCACCATGCCCTACTGGGACGGCCGGGTCGCCGAGATGGCCAAGGCCTATCCCGAGGTGAAGGTCGACAAGTACCATATCGACATCCTGACCGCCCAGTTCGTGCTCCATCCGGACTGGTTCGACGTGGTGGTGGCCTCCAACCTGTTCGGCGACATCCTGTCCGACCTGGGGCCCGCCTGCACCGGCACCATCGGCATCGCGCCGTCGGGCAACATCAATCCCGAGCGGCGCTTCCCTTCCCTGTTCGAGCCGGTGCACGGCTCCGCGCCCGACATCGCCGGGCAGGGGATCGCCAACCCGGTGGGCCAGATCTGGGCGGGTGCCATGATGCTGGAGCATCTGGGCCATGCCGAGGCCGCCGCCTCGATCGTCGCCGCGATCGAGCGGGTGCTGGCCGAGCCGGCCCTGCGCACCCGGGATCTCGGCGGTCAGGCCGACACCCGGACCTGCGGCCAGGCCATCGCCGACGCGCTTTCCTGAACAAAGACGGACCCATGAAGATCACCGACATCCGCGAGAAGACCGTCTCGATCGCCTCGCCCATCGCCAACGCCTATATCGACTTCTCCAAGATGACCTGCTCGGTCGTGGCCGTCGTCACCGACGTGATCCGCGACGGCAAGCCGGTGGTCGGCTACGGCTTCAACTCCAACGGCCGCTACGGGCAGGGTGCCCTGATGCGCGACCGCTTCCTCGCCCGGGTGCTGGAGGCCGATCCGGCGAGCCTGGTCGACGAGGCCAACGACAACCTGGATCCGTTCGCGATCTGGACGGCGCTCATGAAGAACGAGAAGCCCGGCGGCCATGGCGAGCGCTCGGTGGCGGTCGGCACCATCGACATGGCGGTGTGGGACGCCGTCGCCAAGATCGCGGGCGTGCCGCTCTACAAGCTCCTGGCCGACCGCTACCGCGGCGGCGTCCATGACGACAGCGTCTGGGTCTATGCCGCCGGCGGCTACTATTACCCGGGCAAGGACCACAGCCAGCTCCAGGCCGAGATGCGCGGATATCTCGACCGCGGCTACCGCGTCGTGAAGATGAAGATCGGCGCGGTGCCGCTGGAAGACGACATCGCCCGGATCGAGGCGGTGCTGGAGGTGGTGGGCGAGGGCCGCAACTTGGCCGTCGACGCCAACGGCCGCTTCGACCTCGAGACGACTCTCGCCTATGCCGAGGCGCTCAAGCCCTACGACCTGTTCTGGTACGAGGAGGCCGGCGACCCGCTCGACTACGAGATCCAGGCGCGTCTCGCTCAGGCTTACGACCGCCCGATCGCGACCGGCGAGAACCTGTTCTCGCACCAGGACGCCCGCAACCTGCTGCGCTATGGCGGGATGCGCCCGGATCGCGACTGGCTGCAGTTCGACTGCGCCCTGTCCTATGGCCTGGTCGAGTATCTGCGCACGCTGAAGGTGATGGACGAGCTCGGCTGGTCGTCCCGCCGGGTCGTGCCGCATGGCGGCCACCAGATGTCGCTCAACATCGCGGCCGGCCTCCATCTGGGCGGCAACGAGAGCTATCCCGACGTGTTCCAGCCCTTCGGCGGCTTCGCCGACGGGATCGAGGTGCAGGATGGCCGGGTCGGCCTGCCGGACATCCCGGGCGTCGGCTTCGAGGCCAAGGCCGCCCTCTACAAGGTGATGCGCGAACTCGCCTAAAGGACTCCGGCCCCGCTCGGCACCCCCGCCCGCCGCGCGGCGCCCCTCCCGGGCCCAGCCGACCGGGGGGCAGCGGGCCGGCGTTGTCCCGCCGCCTCACGGCCGGGAAATTCGCCTTCGACGCCCCATGGGGGTAGCCCGGACGGAATTGACCACACCCGCGTTCGCTGCCTCGATCACCGCGCACCGACGCCGGAAGGGAGCGATGATCCGGGTCGGGCCAGCGGGGGCACGAGTGGTCGCGAGAAACCACGCCGTCGATCCAAAACGCCCGGCGCCCCGACAGCTCGTTCACGATCCTTCCGGTCGGTCGGGTCGGCTCATCGGCAGGAACGGGAACAGACATCATGCAGGCGTCGCGGTCATCCCTTGGCTCGCTCAGCCGCCGGCGGCTCCTGGCGCAGGCGGTGGCGGCGGGAGCAGCCGCCGGGCTGGCCGCCCCGGCGTTGGCCGCCCCCGTGCCCGGGCGGCGCGAGGTGCTGGTGCTGGGGGCGGGGATGGCCGGGCTGACCGCCGCTTTGGCGCTGAAGAGCCGCGGCCACCAGGTCACCGTGATCGAACGCCAGGACCGGATCGGCGGGCGCCTCCTGTCGCTCCCCCTGGCCCCGGGCGTGGTCACCGAGGCGGGCGGCGGGCATTTCCGCTCCAACATGCCGCTGGTCCTGGCCTATGCCCGGCACTTCCGGCTGCCGCTGCTGAGCCTGAACGACGGCCTGCCGCGCTACATGGTCGACGGCAAGACGGTCTCGGCCGCCAACCTGGCCGACTGGCCGTTCCGGCTGACCGCCGAGGAGCGCAACATCTCCCTGTCGTCCAACCTGAACCGCTATCTGTACCGCGTCGGTCTCGACACCGAGACGGTGCTGGCCGCCGACTGGCCCCGGCTGGACATGCTCGACCGGCTGTCCGGGGTGACCCTGGGCGAGCTGATCCGGGATGTGGGCGCCTCGGAGGATTTCTGCCGGCTCCTGGGCGCCCATGGCGGCACCTTCACGGCCAGTTCCCCGGCCCTCGCGATCATCCCGGACCTGGCCTACCATTTCGGCGACCAGAACCTGTTCCGCATCCAGAACGGCAACAGCCGCCTGCCGCTGGCGATGGCCGAGGCGATCGGCCGGGAGCATGTGGTCCTGGGATCGCCCGTGGCCGAGATCGACCAGACCGGCGCCCGGGTGCGGGTCGCCACCGCCGACGGGCGGATCTTCCAGGCCGACGTGGTGGTGTCGACCATTCCGTTCAGCGTGATGGGCGACATCGCGGTGACGCCGTCCTGGTCGCCCGGCAAGGCGCGCATGTTCGCGGAGATGGAGTGGGACAGGACCGTCAAGGTGATCGTGCGCACGCGCACGCCCTCCTGGCTGGCCAAGGGCGTCCATGGCTGGCCGATGGCCGGCGGCGACCGGCCCTGGGAACGGTTCATCGACATCACCGCGAACGAGCCCGGCGGCTATGGCAATGGCTTCTTCTACCTGAACGGCCGCAATGCCGACGCCTTCCTGGCAGCCCCCCGCGCAACCCGCGCCCAGGCGGTGGTCGACCAGTTCCAGCGCGACATGCCGGACCTGTTCGACGAGGTCCTGGACGTGGACGGCTTCGCCTGGACCGAGCAGGACTGGATCCGCGGCTCGTTCGGAAGCCCGCCGCTGGGCGGCGGCTGGATGGTGCGGGAATGGACCTTGCCCGAAGGCCATCTCCACTTCGCCGGCGACTTCACCAGCCTCAAGACCGGCTGGGTCGAGGGCGCCATCGAATCCGGCCTGCGCGCCGCCCGCCAGATCGACCCCGACGCCGCGCCGGTGGGCTGAGGGCGGGCAACGATCGTAGGCGGCGCACAGGGGGCCGGGCCGGATTTACGCCTCGCCGCGCCCTGCCCCTGCGCTCAGCTCCGGTACTGCGCCGGTGGCTGCGGGTTGTTCTCCGGATTGGTGTCGTGCCGGGCCAGCCGGGCGATCGTCTGGCCGACCAGGGGGCGCAGCTCCGCCTCCAGGGCGTCCGCCTGGTCGGACGAATAGGTCTCCTGCCCGTCGACGTAGACCGTGAACGATTTGAGGTATTTCGCCCGCTTGGCCGGATCCTCGATGGTCGCCCGGGTCCAGCGGTAGAGCGGATAGCCGGCCGTGCCGTGCCGCTCGGCCTCGGCGACATAGGCCGCGAACGCATCGTACTGGCAGGTCAGCCTGGCCTCGTGCTGGCGCAGGATCTCCTTCAGCGGCCGGAGGCTCGGGTCGTCCGGATTGTGCCGGGCCACCGCCGCAAGCTCCTCGGAAAGGTCGATGCGAAGCTGGTATCGCCACGGCGTGCTCATGCTTCGACTCCCTTCAGGACAATGCTGATCGACGATGCCGGGCCAGCCCCGGACCGGCCGGGGCGTCCGCTCCTTCTCTCAGATCGTGCGCCGGGCCCTGCAAGTCCATCGTCGGGCAGGGTCGGTCGGCCGTCGGCATTTCCCAGGCTCGGGCGAGGCTCAGGCGATGGCGTGTCGCCAGGCGCGGCCAGGTCAGTCGCGATCCAGTTGAATTCATGAGAACTGATGGTCCCGGAAACAAACTCGAATGTGCCGGAGGCAGTGCTTCAAGACATTATTTTCATCGGAGAGCGCCGCGAATGGCCAAGCTTGATCACTCGACTTCTCTCGATCTGACCTCCTGCCGCACCTCCGACAGCACTTCCGTCATCGACGCCTACGATCTGGATCCTTTCACGGTCGAGCCGCTTTTGCCGACGTGTTCGGCCCGCCGATGCTGGCGGGAGCAGATCTGCTCAATTTTCAGATCGTGTTCTGGGAAGGCGACCTTCGGCTCGGCGCTGCCGCATGCCGGTATGGGCGGCGAGCGCTCGCTTGACGTGGGCGTGGTGGCGGGAGCGGCGCCCAACAGCACGATCGGCCTCGATGTCGGCGCCACCGGCGGCCAGGTCTTCACCGCCTACCAGAGCGCGATCTGGCACCAGGAACAGGATCCGGCGGTGATCGCCTCCTCCTTCGGGGATAGTCCAAGCCCATCCGCCGATTCGCCATTCTTCGCCGCCGATGACGAGCTGTTCGTCGATGCGGCGCTGCGCGGCCGGTCGGTCGTCCTCATGGCCTGCGACGGCGGGTCGGGCAACCAGGTCGGAAACGGCCCGACCAATGTCTATACCACCCTGACCAGTCCCTTCGCGGTGACCATGGGCGGGACCTCGATCAGCACGCCGAAGGCCGCAGCCGCCGACCCGACCCTGGACGGGATCGTGCAGCAGGCGAACGACCATGACCTCGCCACCCTGAAGATGCTGGTCGCCAGCGGCCTGGACCGGCTGCCGGAGAACGCTGGCAAAACCACCGCCCTCATCCAAACCGTGTGGAACAGCCACACGCTGGAGAAGGGGGAGGAGATGCCGGACAGCTACTACACGATCGACGCCACCTCCGGCGGCGTCGATCCCACCCGGCCGATCCCCTGGTACCAGGCCGCCTTCGGCCTGACCCCGACCACCAGCGATCCGCAGGCCGAGACCGGCCGGGACGTCGACGCCGCTCTGGGCATCCCTGACGGCGCAGATCAACGCGGTGTTCGCCGACCAGGGTCTGCCGCAGCTGGGCTGCATGAACGACCTGCTCTATGGGGCCGCCGCCCTCGCGCCCGGCTCGTTCAACGACATCCAGCTCGGCAACGATACCTCCAGTTTCGCCGATGGGCGCGCCACCGGCTTCGGCTACGAGGCCGGCCCGGGCCATGACCTGGCCACGGGCCTGGGCTCGCCCAACGGCCTGCTGCTCGCCCGCGCGCTCACCGCCCTCGCCCACGGCCAGCTCCCATGGCGGCACGCCCGGGCTCCCGGACGGGGAGGGCGGCAGCACCGCGAACCAGAGCCTCCTCCTCCAGCCGATCCTGGCCGCCGGCGGCAGCCCGGGCGTCCTCACCTCGGAAGCTTCCTCCAGCTGGGAGAGCCCAGCCGGCTCGGCCCATGCCTGGTCCAGCCGGTTCGTCCAGCAGGTCCTGCAGGAGGATGTCGACGCCGGCCTCGTGCGCCTGTTCGACGAGCACGGCCAGTCGCGGCCGGTGGAACTGGTCCTGGCCAAAGGCAGCGCCCTGCACGTCGCCCGCCCGGTGGCCGTGGCGGAGACCGCGGGAGGTGCGGACGACCCGGAGGCGATCATCCGGCTTCGCCAGAACGGCAAGCAGGAACTCGACCTCCTGTTCTACGAGGTGGACGACCTTGCCGGGGCGATCGACAGCCTGGCGCCCGGTGACGAGGGCTATGACGCGGCGAGCCTCGCCCGCGCCTGCCGGACCGGCG
This sequence comes from Geminicoccus roseus DSM 18922, assembly GCF_000427665.1. Classification (NCBI taxonomy): domain Bacteria; kingdom Pseudomonadati; phylum Pseudomonadota; class Alphaproteobacteria; order Geminicoccales; family Geminicoccaceae; genus Geminicoccus; species Geminicoccus roseus. The sequence continues at coordinate 1,010,370 of NZ_KE386572.1, read as the reverse complement.
ACGGCGGCATCTGGATCGATGGGCCGGGCTTTGGCGAGGTCGACCAGGCCAGCATCCTGGACGTGGATGCCGGCGACCTGGTCGCCATGCGCCTGTCCACCGAAACCGATCAGTTCTTCGCCTTCGCCGACGCCAACGAGCAGGTTGAGGGGAAGCCCGTCACCCAACTCTGGAACTACGGCCCCGACACCTGGGGCTGGGAGGACATGAAGGGCGGCGGCGACCTCGATTTCAACGACCTGGTCGTCCAGATCGACGTCATCAGCGCTTCCTGCACCGGCCTGGTGGCCTGACCCGGCAGCAGGGGCCGGCCCCGTTCGCTGCCAGGGCGATGCTCGCCACGCCGCTGTGACCGCCATCACCGGCGTGGTGGCCGTATCATGCTAGCGCTGCCCGCTGGCCGTCCCGCCATCCGGCCGGGCCGGACAACCGCGCCGTCGCGACCGGCCGGGCCGCACCCCTAGGGAGAGCATCCATGGCAACGCGTTCCTATGCGATCCTGCGCGACATGGGCCAGGTCAGCACCGCCGATCCGTTCGGCCTGCGGGCCCGCGGCAGTGCTGCCGTCCGGCCGATGGTCCTGGCGCCGCCCGAGCCGCGGGTCGAGGTGGCCGACCTCGCTCCCAACGACGTGGGGGCGGTCGCCCGCGATCCCTCGGTCGCCGCCGTGGCGCCGATCATGCCGACCCGGCTGGTGATGCCGTTCGAGGTCGCCGCCGCCGATGCCCCGACCGCGGCCTGGGGGATCTCGGCGGTCAAGGCGGACGAGAGCCCGTTCACCGGGGCGGGCACCAGGGTCGCCGTGCTCGACACCGGCATCGACCGCGACCATCCCGCCTTTGCCGGGATCGCCGTCATCGAGCAGGATTTTTCCGGCACGGGCGACGGCGACCGCCAGGGCCACGGCACCCACTGCGCCGGCACCATCCTCGGCCGCGATGTCGAGAACACCCGGATCGGCGTCGCCCGCGGCGTCACCAGCCTCTTGGTCGGCAAGGTGCTGGGCGACGACGGCAGCGGCGATTCCGACATGATCTTCCGCGGCATCCAGTGGGCGCTGCAGCACAATGCCGACGTGATCTCGATGTCGCTGGGCTTCGACTTTCCAGGCCTGGTCCAGCGCCTGGTGAGCCGGGGTTGGCCGGCCGACCTGGCGACCTCGGTGGCGCTGGAGGCGTATCGCGGCAATCTGCGGATGTTCGACGCCCTGATGGAGATGGTCGAGGCGCGCAACGCGTTCGGCCAGGGCACCGTGCTGGTCGCCGCCGCCGGCAACGAGAGCCGGCGCGACCAGAACCCCGACCACGAGATCGCCGTGTCGATCCCGGCCGCGGCGCAGGGCATCGTCTCGGTCGGCGCGCTGGCCGCCGCCGCGGACGGCCTGCGGGTGGCGCCGTTCTCCAACACCTTCCCCCAGCTCAGCGCCCCCGGCGTGGGCGTGCTGTCCGCCCGGGCCGGCGGGGGGGTGCGGGCGCTGAGCGGCACCAGCATGGCGACCCCGCACGTGGCCGGGGTCGCTGCCTTGTGGTGGGAGGCCCTGCGCGCCGCCCCGGTCAACGCGAGCAGCCTGGCGGTGCTTTCCAAGCTCCTGGCCACCGCCCGCCCCGCCGGCTTCGCCACCGGCACCGACCCGGCCGACACCGGCCTCGGCATCGTCACCGCCCCGCTCGGCCTCACCCAGTAGCGGCCTGTTCCGCTGTGCATCCAGGTTCGCCACTGCACGGTTTCGCTCTTCATCGGCATGTCCCCGCCTGGCGCTGATCGTCCTGGAAGCCGGCGCAGGCGGGGTGCGTCGGTTATATAACTTTCGACGCTGGAAGTAATATAACTAAAATTTTGGCTTCTTATACCAAATATTCGAAAATTTCTTTGTGAGTCTTTTTGAAAATAAATAATAAGATTGGCCCTGCCAGGAACCTAGCCGTTGGGCACTGTAGTTTGCAAGTCGAGCGACTGCTGTGAACTGCTTCGGTCAGTGGCGGGTCTCGCCTGCCTGGATTATTTGGGGGCGTGAAAGTGATGAGCGTGCAGCGCAGAGCATTGTTCGCTGGCGGAGCCGGCGTGTTGGCTGGAGCGCTGGCAGCGTCGGCGCTGGATACCCGGCCAGCGGAAGCTCATCCTGAGCATACACCGATTCCCAACACGGAAGTGTTCGATCAGGACGGACAAAGGTTCTCGTTCTATGACGACCTCGCACGCGACAAGGTCATCATGATCAATTTTTTCTTTCAGAGCTGTGGCGATACCTGCCCGCTGACCACGCAGAACTTGCGTCTCGTGCAGGATCTTCTGGGGGATCGGGTCGGGCGCGACATTTTCATGTATACCATCACGCTGCAGCCAGAGTTCGACACTCCGCCGATGCTGAAGGAATATGCGCGGCTTTGGGATGTCAGGCCCGGCTGGCGGTTCCTGACCGGGGCGCCCAGGGACATCGAGCATCTGCGCAAGGGACTGGGCTTCGCGAGCGCCGATCCGGTCAGCGACCTTATCCTCGACAACCATACCGGCATTGTCAGGTACGGCAACGACCGCCTCGACCGGTGGGCCGGCGTGCCCGGGCTCGCCCGGGCCGCATGGATCGCCCAGGCAGTCGGCCACCTGGCGAGCATGGGCTGAACAACGTTCTTCTCCTTCTGGACTGACACCAGACATGATGAATCGAGAGGAGCGCCTCGCCGCCGAGGCTTTGGATCTGCGCGACCAGCTGAATGCCACACGCTTCACCAAGCGCGAGCTCAGCAAGCTCGGACTGCTGGCGGGCAGCGCCTATTTCGGCGTGCGTGGGCTCTCGTTGCGCAAGGCTCTGGCCGCCACGGTCACCAGCCCCAAGACCACCCCGTGGAAGGAGCCGATGCCGGTTCCGAGAGTCGCGGAAAAAACCAGCCTGCCCGGCTACGAGACCGGTAACCATCAGTGGTGCAAGGGCTATTTCGAGCCCAAGAAGGAATACCTGCTCGAGGTTCAGGCATCGGAGCACAAGTTCCACAGCGATCTGCCGGCCAGCACGATCTGGAGCTATGGCAACAACGGCTTCGCCGGCACGATGATCGACGCCGAATACGGCGATCCGATCATGATCAGGGTGAAGAACAACCTGGATGCGGGTCACAAGGGCTTTGGCCAGCCGGAGATCTCGACCCACCTGCACAATTTCCATACGGCGGTGGAGAGCGACGGCGGCCCCTGGAACTGGACCAGGCCCGGCGGGCACCGCGACCAGCACTACACCCTGTGCCGCGCCGGCTTCACCGACCCGCGCTATCAGGAAACCTTTGGCGATCCCCGGGAAAGCCTGACCACGCTGTTTTTCCACGATCACCGGCCGGAATTCACCTCCTCGAACTGCTATCGCGGCCTCGTCGGCATGTTCCGGCTGTTCGACAAGGAGGAGGACACGGGCAGGGAAGGCAAGGGCTGGAACCTGCCCTGCGGTGAGTACGACGTCCCGCTGGTCTTCGCCGACCAGCAGTTCGATCCACGCAACGGCCTGCGCACCTTCAACCAGCTGGCCGTCGACGGCTTCCTCGGCGACAAGCTCACGGTCAACGGCAAGATCCAGCCGTTCTTCGAGGTGAAGCCGCGCAAGTATCGATTTCGGCTTCTCAACGCCGGCCCGTCGCGCTTCTACCGGATCCATTTCCGCAACGGCGGCAAGAACCAGCCCTTCACCCAGATCACCGCCAGCGGCAACTTCCTGCCGCAGGCCCGCAAGAACCTCGCCACCACGGATGTCTGGGTCGCCGAGCGTTCCGACATCGTGTTCGATTTCTCCAGGTTCGCCGGCCAGAAGGTCTATCTGTCCAACTCGCTGGTGATGCGGGACGACGGCCGGGGCACCGACATCGGGGCTACCACCAATCCCGACGCCGTGGCCAACCAGTTGGTCGAGTTCCGGGTCGGCACGTGGGCGGAAAGGGACGACAGCACGGTTCCCGACCGTTTCCGCGAACTGCCGCCGGTCGACATGGGCGCGGTGGCGCGCACCCGGGTCTGGAAGTTCGAGCGGCTGAACGGGACCTGGCGGATCAATGGCCAGATCTGGGATCCGGAGATCGATCATGATCCGGCCTATGTCGACAATCCGCTGGTCCAGGTGCGGAAGGACACCGCCGAGATCTGGCAGCTGGAGAGTTCCTCGGGCGGCTGGGAGCACCCGGTGCACATCCATTTCGAGGAAGGCATCGCCATCCGGAACAACGGCGCCCTGATTCCCGAGGGTCAGCGCTACCGTTCCGACGTTCACCGGATGTCGGGCAACAAACTGCAAGTCTACATGAAGTTCAGGGATTTTCCCGATCCGGTTTTCTACAACAACGGTCCGAAGGGAGACATCGGAAGATACGTCATGCACTGCCACAACATGCTGCATGAGGATCATTCGATGATGGCGACCTGGACCATCGTGCCCTGATTGAACCTGGGAATTTCACCGAACAAGGTTGGCGGCTGCGTCGCTTCGCGATCCCGCCGCTCGGAGCAATGCGATGTCTATCAGAGTGCTTCTTGGCGCTTCATCCCTAGCTCTCATGACCTGCACGGTCGCCGGCACGTCGGCGATCGCGCAGGTGGCGCCCGGCGAACTCGTGATCGAAGGCCCGATCGAGAGCATCGACGACAACTCGATCACGGTGATGGGCATCACGATCAGCGTCCCCGACGGCAAGGCCAACACGGCGACGAAATCGGGCGTGCCGCTGGCGAGCCTCAACGATCCGCTGCCGGGACGGGAGCACGGTTTTGTCGGGGGTACCGCCATCGTCACCGGAGGCAGCCAGAGCGGCGCCGTCACCGCCACGGAAGTGTTCTCCGATCTCAGCGAGAACGTCATCGTCGGTGAAGTGACATCGGAAAAAGGCCAGGACCTCGAAGTCAACGGCATGCCCGTGTATCCGATCCCGAGGGACACGGTCATGCCTGCCAAGCCGGCCATGAACATCTTCGGCTTCGAGATCGATCCGAACTCGGTGGACAAGGGCTCCCTGATCTCGATCGAAGGCTACTACACCAGAGAGCAGGGGCCGAGACGGCTGTATTATCACGATCTGGAAGCCGACACGGGCAACCCGATCGTCTGGAAGGACGAGATCAGCGTGACCCGGGCCCAGTGCCGCAAGCGGAGCGGCACCGGCAAGGACGAACTCCAGGTTCAAGGGGCGGTGCACCTGAAATCGCTCCAAGAGGGCGGGCCAATCCCGAACATCCCGCCCACGCTGGCGGCCCCGACGATCTCATGGAGCCAGACCGCGAACGGTGTCTACAGCACCCCGGTGACGGCGCCGCGATACACCATCGATCCTCTGGTGCCGCAATATGGCGAGTACCGCTATCGAGCCACCAACCTCCGGCTGACCGGATGCCCGCTCTGGGTGAAGGTTCAGTGGCGGGGCGACACGGACATCGAGCATGCGACCGTGACGCCTGAATAGGCCGCTGCGCCCGGCGCTGCTCCTGCCCCCTGGGGGAACGGCAGGAGCAGCGCCCGCCTGCTGTCGGTACCCGGACGGACGCGGCGGGAGCAGCCGCGGCCCTGGCCGTGATCGGAGCGCCAGCTGCCCCTTTCCGGCGGAACATGCCGTACGTGTTCGACGAGATCCTGGACGTCGACGGCTTTGCCTGGACCGGGCAGGACTGGATCCGCGGCTCGTTCGGAAGCCCGCCCTTGGGCGGCGGCTGGATGGTGCGGGAATGGAGTCTGCCCGAACGCCATCTCCATTTCGCCGGCGACTTCACCAGCCTCAAGACCGGCCGGGTCGAGGGCGCCATCGAATCCGGCCTGCGCGGCGCCCGCCAGATCGAGCCCGACGCCGCGCCGGTGGGCTGAGCGTGGCCGGGAAGGGGCCAGCCTCATCCCGCGGCCTGCTCTGCCTCCAACCGACTGGAGACGCCTTCACTTCCCCCTTCCGGCGGAGGCACTCCCGAGCCGCGCAGGCGGCGGCTGCAAGGAGCAGGCCGGCGACCATCATCGCCAGGTTCATGATGTAGGCATGCGTCCGGAAGTTCGGCTCCCAGCCTCCCCAGCTGGATGGTCCGGGGATGTGGTGTGATGGGTCCAGCCTGGACCGTCGTCGGACGGACATCGTAGCGCCTGGCCAGTGCTCGCCCGTTCCCCTGACGCAGCTGGATCGCGCGACGGACCGCCTCCTCCTGGTGGCGCTCTCTTGGAGAGCCCGACTCATGGCGCTTCTCCTGCCGCATGATGCTCGACCGTCCCACCACCGCGCGGGATCCAGCACCTGCAGCGTGTGGTGCAGGCGGTCGCCGCCGCAGTTGCCGTCGAGGAAATCACGGATGGCGTTCCCCAAGGCCGCCGGACGCCAGGTCGGCGACCTGTTCGATGCGCCGGCGCGCCGGTCGGTAGAGGCCGGTCGGGCCATCGATCATGCCGGCAGCCACCAGGACGAAGATAGCCCCGTCCTGCCCGATGCCGACGTCAGCGATGGCTTCCATGATCATCGCGTGCGCGGGTGCCGGAAAGGGGAGCGGTCGGCTGCAGGGTCGCCATGGCATGCCAGACGCGCAGATAGGCGTCGTGCAGCCGGCGGTCCTTGACGCTCGCCTTGAAGTTCGGGGCGTCGATATCCATCACGGCCTGCCCGATCACCTGCGCCACGTGCTCGCGTTCGATTTCGGCCCGGAACATGTAGTCGGTGCTGGTCGACTGGCGCACCTCGGCGCCGGGGAAGTACCGCTCGATGTCGCCAGGCCGGCGGGCACGCACGACCAGGCAGCCCGGCTTCACGGCCTTGTCGACGACCGAGAAGAACGCATCCTTCAGCATGATCCACATGATAGTTCTCCAGGTATCAAAAGGCCCCGACGTGCCGCCTGTCGTCCAGAAATCTTATAGAAAAAATTCTCTTCTCAGCGTCTCCAGACATTCAATTCCTCTCAGGTAACAATATCAAAAACTTTGTTGTTTTATTGATCTTCTGCCAGAGAATGCATCAGATCCGCCTTGCGCCGGATGAGCCGCTCGGCAAGTTCTTGCCGCTGCCCGGCAGTTCCGGGCCCATGCTCCTGGACGATCGCGCGGATGCGCTTATCCGGCAGCGCCGCGATCTGCGCCACGCCCCGGGCGATCTGCGCCTTGCTGATCTGGCCGAACACGGCGGCTGCCTCTACGTTCTGGCCAAAGCGAAGCGTCTCCAGCTCGGCCACCTTGTCGCCGAACGCCTGGCCTTTCGGGGCTCCCTGGGCACGGTAGATCAGCGCGCCGCCCGGATCGATCCGCACCGCGTTGCCGGCCTCGTCGACCAGCATGTTGTCGTAGAGCAGGCCGACGGCGTCCCAGTTCGCCAGCCAGGCATCGGCGGCAAAGCCCTCGGCGGCGCCCTTGACCTTGCCGCCGCGAAGGCCTGCCTCATCCCTCCTCAGGCCGGCGATCATGCGCGAGGCCACGCCGAGCCTGCCATTGAGCCGGATCAGCTCCATGTGCGGCGTGCGGATGCCCAGCGCCTCGTAGAGCTTGGACGCCAGGATCTCGTTCTTGGCGTGGTCGGCCGATTTCGGGAACTTGCAGTACCAGCGCTGGCCGGTCGGATCCTGGAAGAAGCCGCCCGGGTTGGAGCCGTGCTGCTTGCCGACCTGCTTCCAGCCCTCGATCGACCTGGCCTGATCGTGGCCGGCCGGCTTGCCGGCGGCAGCGGCGATCGGCGTGTCGGCGGCGCCGTTCAGAAGCTCGTGCAGCCGGTTCTTGGGCACCAGCGAGACTGCCTGGCTCTCCCAGCCCATGTCCGCCGGCGTGCCACCCACCCGCTTGCCGCGATAGTAGCGCGCGACCGTGGTGCTGCGCTCGAAGTCACCGAACATGCCGGTGATCTCGACCTTGAGGCCGGCTTCCTCGAAGCACTCCTTGATGGCGTTGGCCTGCAGCGACAGGCCGGGCTCGGCGCCACCTTTCGGGAAGGTTGCATCGTAGCCGGCAAAGCCGTTGGTCGGGTGCACCAGCCAGATGCGCCCATCCGGTTCCTCGATGATGGCGCCGGAGGCGGCGGTCTTGCCCATGGGCAGGTCGAGCGGCGGCTCGCCGAGGGCATCCATCTGGCCGTCGACCTGGTTCCAGCCTTGTCTGGTGCGCGGATGATCGGTCCAGGGCGCCAGCGGCACGCCGTGCAGGCAGTCCGGCACCGGGCTGCCGGGAGTGAAGGTCGCCACAGCGTCCGCGCCCGTCCAGCTGTCCTGGCCGGTGGGCGCGCTCGGGGAATGGATGCGGACCTTTTCCCCGTTTTCTCTGGGCCTGGGATGGAACACTCTGGGCGCCGGCTGGGCTTGGTCATGGCCGTCGAACAGGCTGAGCTGCTGCGGCGCGGGATGGGTCTTCCGCTTCACAGCGGGCGCCTTGAACGTGAGGGCGTTGGCGAACCGGCCGCATGTCTGCTCAGCCTTGTTGGCCTTCGGGAAAAGAGTCGGCCGGTTCATGGCTGCTCCGACCTGCCCAGCAGGGCATTGCTCAGGCGGGCGATCTCGGCCTCGAGCGGCGTCGGGTCGAAGCCGTCCGGCTGCGCCGCCAGATCCAGCAGCTTGACGACGTACACCATGAAGGCGTCCCGCACCGCCAGCCTGGTCTCGCCATTGATGGCAAGCGCATGCAGCACGTATTCGCCGCACTGGCCGGCTTGGTTCCAGGGGCCGGTTTCGTACCTGTCCGACGGCGTGATGCCCAGGAACAGGTTGTTCTGCCGCCGGCACTCGAACTCCAGCCAGGCTTGGAATCTGTCCCTGTTCTCGAGGCGCTGGAGCACCGCCAGCGTGAAGTCGCGCACGATCCGGTCCACCACCGGATAGGTGTTGAGCCATATCCTGCCGTCCTGGCGCGGACCCGATGTGGTGGTGTGCAGCCGCTCTAGGGCCCCGTGTTCGTCGGTCATTGGCAGCCCTTGTGAGAGAGGACAGGCATCACTGATCGGAAGGGAATGACCGTTCTGGGTCTTTGTTGTCCCGTGCCGGCTATCCCGGTGCAGGATGATCTGCCGGCCACCGGAGTCGAAATCGGAGAGGTTCGTTGCCATCATACCCTTCGCGTTTCGTGCGCGGTGCAGCCGTCGCGGACCTGGCATGCGCGCTGAGCGCAGCCTTCCTGTCTTGGCTGCGCCTCTGAGAACCCTCGCGGATCACAGCGCCGATGATCGGATTGCGGGTCTCTTCGCCCACGCCGCTGCCACGCTGCGGGATGGTGCCTTTCGGAAGGCCGACCGACCCGTTGTCGAACGCCTGCACCCTTGGCTGGGCGTCAGCGACATCCGGGCAGGACGTGTCGCCCGTGCGCCTTTCCTCGCTTCACTTCCCGCAGGCATCGCCGGTATCCGCCTTGCACGCCTTTTCGTCGTCGCGCCGCTGAGCTTCCCAAAGCCATCGTCGCTGGCCTGCTTGAACGCCACCGCTTTGGGGGGCTGCAGGTTTGGCGTTCCTGATCGGGCTGGCATCGTGCGCCGAAGCGCCGGCGCCGCCATCCTCATCCAGCACGAGATTGTCGGCACCCTTGTCCTTCCAGTCCGCGAACTTGTTCCAGTCCGCGAACTTGTTGCGGCCCAGCGTCTTCACGGGCGCTGGAGAGTATCAGGATCTTGGTAACCGATGCCTTGGATTTCATCCGCCGTCATACCGGCGGACGCCCTCGGCGGTGCTGGTACTGGCCGCGGGATCGAGCAGCCTCCTCGGCTCGACGGCGTGGTCACCCCGCAGGTCCTTCGATCTTTGCCACCAACACCCTTGAAGAAGGCGCGGCCGGCGTCGTTTCGGCGTGCCGCGCCGTCCGGGCCAAGCTGGATGTTGTCCCGTTCCCTGCTGGGGCCCATCGGTTCCTGAGCCATTCGAGAGCGGCGGCAAGGCAGCGGCCGCCCATGAAGGAGCTGCCCCTCTTCTCGGTGCGGGTGGCCATCGCCCGCCACTCCTTCGGTCTGGCCCAGAGGCGCTCGACGCGATGGCGGTTATGGTAGATCCCGGCGGGGCAGGCGACCGGTGCGTCGTGCCGCTGCGGCGGGATCACCGGGCGGCTGCCCAGGTTCCAGATGTGCTCTTCGAAGGCATGGCTGGTAGAGCCACATCGCCCACCACCCAGCGCGGCACGCCCGGCAGACGCTCCAGCAAGCCGATCTCCTGGGGCAGTTCACGCGCCTGGCCTGATGCCAGGCTGAAGGGGACGCCACGACCATGGTCGTCGGCAATCACCCGGGCTCTCGTTCCACCGGGCCAAACGCCCGATCCCTCGGAGAGATGTTCGCCAAGCTGACCGGAGCCACCGCGAAATCGACCAGGAGCCGCATCCGCAGGAAGTCGGGCCTCCAGCACCTCCCTCTTTGGCGGCACCAGCCGCCTTCTGATGCGCATGGATGTCGCTGCCGTCCAGGACGGTCAGGCCGAACGGCGCGCCGTGCTCCTGCGCCATGGACCGTAGCGGTTCCCCCTTCTCCGAGCCTGCCCCATCAGCCGTCAGCAGACGGCTGATCCGATCTCCAGCGGAGAGGCGGCCAGCAGGCTGCCAAGGGCGGATGAAAATCTGAGCTGCCATCCAAACGGGCCGGATCCAGCTGGCAGGCTGCGCCACCTGACCACGTTCCGGCAGCGCCAGATGATCGACTCGATCGTGCGCCGCAGGCCGTGGTGCTGGGACTTGCGGTGGGGGCGGCACGTCTCGTCTTCGCCATCAGATCATCTTCCTTGCCCCCAAGGAGCGTATCAGAGGTGTCCGCGCAATCGGGGGAGGATCAACGCGAGCCTCCAGGAATTGGCGGCTACCATCAAGGCGAGATGGGTCTGCGCGCAAGCCCACCAGCAGATGAAGGAGGAACTGGGCCTCGACCACGTCAAGGGACGCTCCTGGACAGGCCTGCACCGCCACGCGCTGATGACCATGATCGCGCTCTGCTTCCTCCAGCACCTCCGCCTCCAGGAGGGGGGAAAAGGAAAGGAGCCGGACCCGCCGGGTCACCACCGCAGCCGAGCTTGCCGGCCATCCGCCGACGGCTGGTCGAGCTGTTCCGCCGCACGTGGATCTGCTGCCCGCACGGTCGTGCTGAAGTCCGCCCTGCCCTACCGAACCGAGTGCCTAGGTAGTGCTTCCGTAATGGGCCGTTGGGCGTCAAGTCCCCCGAGCGATCATCCTGTCGCCGGTCTCATGCTTCCGTCCGTGGTCGGCATCAGGGCCGCCACATCATGCGATCAGAAAGGAGCCGGTGGGCCAATCTAAGGCGCGTGGTTCACCCAGGCTGAGCGCCCACAGCACTACCCCCGGCCTCACCGGTTCCTGCGTCCCGGCCACGGGACCTCGAAGGAACGGGACTGCTCGGCCCCGTCCCAAACCTGCTCTTCTTGGTGCGCTGCTACGCGGCAGCCTCCTTGCCCCAGCGGAACTCGGTGCCGTTCGCCCACATGCGATGGAGAACACCGGCCCGCTTGCGGGCCAAGGCCACCTTGGCCCGCTTCGTGCCGCGTCGCTTGGCAACCTCAAGGGCCCAGCGCTTGAGGGTCGAGACGCGGACAGTCCGGGTCAGCATCGCGTTGGCCGCCTCGTAGAGGGCAGTGCGCACCATCGCCTCCCCGACATTGCTGATCCCGCCGCTCACATCGGTCACGCCCGACTGGTACCGCTTCGGCGTGAGCCCGAAGTGAGCCCCCACCGCCTTGGCAGTGTGGAACCGTTCCGGATCATCGACGGCGGTCTTGAACGTGACCGCCGCCAAGGCGCCCACGCCGGGTGCCGTCATCAGCCGACGGCAGACCGCATCGCCACGTACGATGGCCAGCATCCGCCGGTGCAGGCGCATGAACTCGGATTGCAAGCCTTCGCGCGCCTGCAGCATCGCGCCGGCAACTGTCTCCAGCATCTCGTGGCCAGCGACCAGCTCGTTGATCCTGGCAGCGAACCGGCCCTTGCCGACCTCGCCCAGCTTGAGCCCGAAGCCGCGCAGGATGCCGCGGATGCTGAGCTCGACATCCCGCAGCTTGGCTTGCAGGCCGCAGCTTGGCTTGCAGGAGCTTGCGGCCGACCAGCAACGCCCGGACCTCCTGGGCATCGGGAGACTTCCGGTGCACCGGCCTGAACCAGCCCATGCGCAAGAGCTGGGCGATGCCGCGGGCGTCCTTACGATCGGTCTTCACGATCATGGCCGAGAGCGCCGCCTTTACGTGCCGGGTCTCCAGCAGCACCGCCTCGAACCCGGCCGCCGTCGGCCCGGCGTGCAGCCACTGCGAGAGCGGCCCCGCCTCCAGCCCGATCCGGACCAGCGGCAGGCCGAGCTGGCCGAAGAAGCCGACCAGCGCCTCCGGCTCGCTCGCTACCTTGGCCTCGCGAATGATCCGGCCGCTGCGGTCGACCACGCACACGCTGCTCCGTTCCAGCGACACGTCGATCCCGGCATCATGCTCCATGGCTGTCCCTCGATGATGCCTGGGGCCGACCCGTGCGGACCCCGCACACCCCATCACTCTGAGGGACAGCCGCCCCGCCAGTCAGAGCCAGCGTGGGCCCGTTACGGCATCTAAAACATGGCCGCAGCCCCAGCGACCCGGGATCGCCTGGCGCTGCGCGCACCTCCTCCACCTACCCGTTTCGGCGCCTGTTGCCGGCCCCCAGACCCCGGGGAGGCCGGCCATCGGGGCGGGGCCTCACTCGGCCGCGTTGGCCAGCGGGTTGTTCGGGTGCATGCCCCAGTTCAGGTAGGGCCGGCCGGTGTCGCGCTCCTGCATGGTGATGCAGTCCTCGACCGGGCAGACATGCATGCACAGGTTGCAGCCGACGCATTCCGGCTCGTTGACCACGTACTTGCGCTTGCCGTCCTCGCGCAGGGCGAAGATCGACTGGTGCGAGGTGTCCTCGCAGGCGATGTGGCAGAGCCCGCACTTGATGCACAGGTCCTGGTTGATGTTCGCCACGATCTTGTAGTTGAGGTCGAGCTCGCCCCAGTTGCGGTAGTTGCGGGTGGCGCGGCCCATGAAGTCGCCGATGGTCCGGTAGCCCTTCTCGTCCATCCAGTTGGACAGGCCCGATGTCATGTCCTCGACGATCTTGAAGCCGTAATGCATGGCCGCCGTGCAGACCTGCACCGAGCCGCAGCCAAGGGCGATGAACTCCGCCGCGTCCCGCCAGGTCTCGATCCCGCCGATCCCGCTGATCGGGATCTCGGCGCATTCCGGATCGCGGTCGATCTCGGCGACCATGCCGAGCGCGATCGGCTTCACCGCCGGGCCGCAATAGCCGCCATGGGCGCCCTTGCCGCCCACCACCGGCTCCGGCGCCATCTGGTCCAGGTCCACCGCGGTGATCGAGTTGACCGTGTTGATCAGGCTGACTGCATCCGCCCCGCCCCGCACCGCGGCGCGCGCCGGCGCCAGGATGTTGGTCACGTTCGGGGTGAGCTTGACGAACACCGGCATCCGGGTCGCCTGCTTGCACCAGCGCGCCACCATCTCGATGTACTCGGGCACCTGGCCCACCGCCGAGCCCATGCCGCGCTCGGACATGCCGTGCGGGCAGCCGAAATTCAGTTCGACCCCGTCGGCCCCGGTCTCCTCCACCAGCGGCAGGATGCCCTTCCAGGCCTCCTCGGTGCAGGGCACCATCAGCGACACCACGATCGCCCGGTCCGGCCAGTCCTTCTTGACCCGCTTGATCTCCTGCAGGTTGACCTGTAGCGGCCGGTCGGTGATCAGCTCGATGTTGTTGAAGCCGGCCATTCGCTGGCCGCGATACTTGATGGCGCCGTAGCGCGACGAGACGTTGACCACCGGCGGGTCCTCGCCGAGCGTCTTCCAGACCACGCCGCCCCAGCCGGCCTTGAAGGCGCGGACGACGTTGTATTCCTTGTCGGTGGGCGGCGCCGAGGCCAGCCAGAACGGGTTGGGCGCCTTCACCCCGGCAATGTCGCAACGCAGATCGGCCATGACGCTGCTCCTTCTCAGTGCTGGGCTCAGCTGCCGGGCAGCTCGGTCGAGCCGGACAGGAATTCGTGGATCGAGCGGGCCGCGATCTTGCCGTCCTCGACCGCCACCACGGTCAGGTCCTGGTCCAGGCCGACCGCGTCGCCGCCGGCCCAGACCTTGGACAGGGCGGTGCGCCGCTGCGAGTCCACCGCGATCTTGGCGCCTTCCATCTCCAGGCGCGCGGCGCTGCCGTTCAGGTCAGCCGCCACCAGCTTCTGGCCGACCGCCTTGAACACCTGGTCGGCGGCAAGCGTGAAGCGCTCGCCGGTGCCTTCCAGCACCCCGTCCTCGCGCAGCCTGGTGTGCTCCAGCTCGATGCCCGCGACCTTGCCGGCCTCGCCCAGGATCCGCACCGGGGCCGTCCAGGTCCGGATCGTCACGCCGTTGGTCTGGGCCAGCTCCTGCTCGAAGCCGGTGGCGCCCATCTGGCCGGTGCCGCGCCGGTACGCGATGGTGACGTTCTGCGCCCCCAGGCGCCTGGCCTGGATCGCCATGTCGACCGCGGTGTTGCCGCCGCCGATCACCACCACGTCCCGGCCGACCGGCAGCTCGCCCTTGTCGGCGGCCTGGCGCAGCGCGGCGATGAAGGCCACCGCATCGGCGACCCCCTCCAGCTCCTCGCCCTCGATCCTGAGCGCGTTGGTGCCGGCCATGCCGACCGCCAGGAACACCGCGTCGAACTCCCGGGCCAGGTCTTCCACATGCACGTCCAGCCCAAGGGCGATGCCGTGGCGGATCTCGATCCCGCCCAGTTGCAGGAGGAAGCCCACCTCGCGCTGGGCGAAGTCGTCGGTCATCTTGTAGGCGGCGATCCCGTACTCGTTCAGCCCGCCGGGCCTGGGCCGCTTCTCGAAGATCACCACGTCGTGGCCGTGCCGGGCCAGGTGATGGGCGCAGGCGAGCCCGGCCGGCCCGGCGCCCACCACCGCGACCCGGCGCCCGGTGGCCGGGGCCCGCTCGAACGGCTGCTCGCCCGCGGCGAACAGATGGTCGGTGGCATAGCGCTGCAGGGCGCCGATCATCACCGGCTCGTGGTCCTGGTCCAGCCGCACGCAGGAGCCCTCGCACAGGATCTCGGTGGGGCAGACCCGGGCGCAGGTGCCGCCCAGGATGTTGGCGTCCAGGATGGTCATCGCGGCGCCGCGGACATTGTCGGTCTGGATGCCGCGGATGAAGCGCGGGATGTCGATCCCGGTGGGACAGGCCTCCACGCAGGGCGCATCGTAGCAGAACAGGCAGCGCGACGCCTCGACCAGCGCCGCCTTGCGCGACAAGGGCGGCGCCAGGTCGGCAAAGCCCCTCGCATACTCCTCGGCCGTCAGCCGGTGGCCGGCGATGTCGCTCATGATGGTGTCGCCCCCGGGCGGATAAACTCTCGTGCCGTGCAGCCTCGTCCTCTATAGGCCAACGTTATTGAACCTGACCGCATGGTCAAGAATCATTCCAGCGTGACGCGAGAGGGGAGGTTCGCCTTGGCTGGCCAGATCCGTCGGAAGAATCGCGCGCTCATTCTCCAGGCCGCCGAGCAGGTCTTCGCCGAGAAGGGGCTGGAGGGTGCGACCACCCGGGCGATCGCGAACCTGGCCGGCCTGCCCAAGTCGAACATCCTCTATTATTTCGGGACCAAGGAGCAGCTCTACCGCAGCCTCCTCGAGCAGAACGTGCGGCTCTGGCTGGATGCGTTCGGCCGGTTCGGGGTGGACGACGATCCGATCGACGCCCTGGAAAGCTACGTGGTCGAGAAGGTGCGGATGAGCTTCGCCCGCCCGCACGCGTCCAGGATCTTCGCCCGGGAGATGCTCAGCGGCGGCGGCCATCTGCGCCTCTACCTGGAAAGCGAGCTGCGCGATTGGGTCCAGGAGCGCGCCCTGGTGATGCGCGGCTGGATCGCCAAGGGCCTGATGAGCCCGGTCGACCCGCACCATCTCCTGTTCACCATCTGGGCGGCCACCCAGACTTTTGCCGACTTCGCGCCGCAGGTGGAGGCGGTCGAGGGCGGCCCTCCCGATGCGGCCGGCCAGGCGGCGATCGCCCGCTCGGTCGCCGAGTTCGTGCTGCGCGCCTGCATCCCCGCCAGCCGCCTGGAAGCGCGCCGGACGGTCCGGGCCGCCTGAGTGCGGTGCAGGCAGGACTGCCCGCCCGGGCGCCGATCGATCCGCCATGCCGCCTCGTCCTCCCGCTCCCGCATCCTGGCCACGAAACCGATCATGGCAGGCAAAGCTTGAGGAAGAGTGAAGATCGCGGCGGGACATGCCCGCAGCGCGGCCTTGATCGCCGGCGGTTTCCGGGCCCACCATGGCCGGGAATGGCGTCAGAGGAGGGGTTTTCCATGGATCTGGGTCTGAAGGGCCTGCGGGCGGTCGTCACCGGCGGCAGCAAGGGGATCGGCCGGCGCTGCGCCGAGGCGTTCGCCGCGGAGGGCGCCCATGTCGCGATCTGCGCGCGCAACGGCCAGGAGGTCGACGCCACGGTCGAACTGATCCGCAAGCAGGGGGTGGACGGGTTCGGCCAGGCGATCGACGTCGCCGACAAGGCGGCGCTGGAAGCCTGGATCGGCGCCTCGGCCAAGGCGATGGGCGGCATCGACATCCTGGTGGCCAATGTCTCGGCCCTGGCGGTCACCGACGACGAGGAGGCGTGGCGGCGCCAGTTCGAGGTCGACATGCTGCACAGCGTCAACGCGGTGAACGCGGCGATGCCCTATCTGGAGAAGTCCAAGCACCCGTCGATCGTGCTGATCAGCTCGGTGTCCGGCCGCGAGATCGACTTCACCGGCCCGGCCTATGGCGCCTTCAAGGCGGCGCTGATCCACTACGCCCACGGCCTTGCCCACAAGCTGGCGCCGAAGATGATCCGCGTGAACAGCGTCTCGCCCGGCAATGTCTACTTCCAGGGCGGCGTCTGGCACTGGATCGAGGAGAACAACCCGGAGCTGTTCAAGCAGGCGCTGGATCTCAACCCGACCGGGCGGATGGCCACGCCGGAGGAGATCGCCAAGGGCGTGGTGTTCCTGGCCAGCCCCGCCTCCAGCTTCACCTCCGGCACCAACCTGGTGATCGATGGCGCGCTCACCAAGGGCGTCCAGCTCTAGGCCGGATGCGGCCGCCTGGCCGCCATGGCTTGACCCCCTGCAGCTCATGGCTTTTCTGAGCCCCGCGCATCGAGCCTGGGCGGACGCGGAGGTCGGAACATGGCGGCAACGGCACCAGGGCGGCCTCAGGGCAGGCTTCATCCGGGCCAGATCATCAGGGACGGGATCCAGGTCATCCTGAAGGAGCCGGGCCTGCTGTTCGGCCTGGCGGTGATCGCGATCTTCGCCGCGACCGCGCTCGACCTGCTGGTCCAGGCCCTCCTGCCGCCGGGCGACCTCAGCCATGTACTGGGGGTGATCATCCAGGCATCCGGCTCGGCGGTGGGCATGGTGGCGGTGACCCGCGCGGTGCTGGCCCATGCCGATGGCGGCCAGATCGGCTTTGGCGAGGCGTTCCACGCGCTGGGTCCCTCGGCGTTCCGGGTGTTCGGCACCAGCTTTTTGATCTCGATCGGGGTGCTGATCGGGATGGTGCTGTTCGTGGTGCCGGGCCTGTGGCTGGCCACGCTCTGGATCGTCGCCGTGCCGGCCGCGATCGTGGAGGAGCTGAGCCCGCTCTCGGCGGCCAGGCGCAGCAGCCAGCTCACCCGCGGCAACCGCTGGCCTGCCCTGGTGCTGGTGATCCTGTCGGTGGTGGTGGGCGTGGGGCTGGGCCTGGCGATCGCGCTCCTGATCGGCCTGCCGGTCGGGATGTTCGTCGGCGCGGACGCGATCGAGACCGAAAGCGGCGGCTACACCCGCTTCGGCCAGGTCCTGGAATCGGTGGGCGTGGTGGTCCAGACGGTGCTGAGCTCGACCTTCGCCGCGTTGACCTGGCGGCGCCTGCGCGAGATCTGGGCCGAGGCCCATGGCGGCGGCCGCGACCCGTGGGCCGCCGGGCCGAGCCATGCGGGCGAGGGCCGCCCGGGCTGAGCGGTGGGCCCGGCCGCCCTCAGAGCGAGCCGATCGCCACGGCCGGCCCGTCGCCGAACTGCACCAGCTCGATTCCGCGCAGCGTGTCGACACCGTCGCCAGGACCGGCGATCTGCCAGGTTGCCGCGTCCAGCCGGGTCACCTGGTGGTCGGCGGCGCTGCCGGTGAACAGGGCGGTGTCCTGGCCCGGGCCGCCGTCCAGGAGGTCGTTGCCGGCGCCCCCGGCCAAAACGTCGTCGCCAGGCCCCCCCAGCAGCCGGTCGTCGCCGGCCCCGCCGTCCAGCCGGTCGTCGCCGAACGCGCCAAACAGCCGGTCGGCGCCGCTGCCGCCGAACAGGTCGTCGTTGCCGGCCCCGCCGCGCAGCTCGTCGTCGCCGGCATCGCCCTCCAGCCGGTCGTCGCCGGAGCCGCCATCCAGGGCGTCCCTGCCGTCGCCGCCCTGGACCAGGTCGTCGCCCAGGCCGCCGGCCAGCTTCAAGTCGTCGCCGTCGCCGCCCCGGATCACGTCGTCGCCCAGGCTGCCGAACACGTAGTCGCCGCCGCCGCCGCCATCCAGGAGGTCGTTGCCGTCGCCGCCCAGCACCAGGTCGGTGCCGTCGCCGCCGTCCAGGATGTCGTCGCCCACGCCGCCATCGACCCGGTCCCGGCCGGCATCGCCGTTCATCCAGTCCGCCCCGGCGCCGCCGGCCAGAAAGTCGTCGCCGCCGCCGCCGCGGATCAGGTCGTCTCCGTTCTTGCCGTAGATCGCGTCGGGTGCACCTGAGCCCAGGAAGCGGTCGTCGCCATCGGTGAGCCCGCCCACGAAGCTGCCGCCGGGCGCGCCGCTCTGCGGGGTGGCGTCGACGAAGTCGTCGCCGTTCCAGCGATAGGCCGCACCACCCACGACCAGCTGCTCGACGCCATTCCCGCCGACCTGCTCGCCCAGCAGCACCGAGACCATGGCGCCGCCGGCACCCTGGAAGTCGATGCGCAGCGCCGTGCCGTCCCGGCCGAAGCCGAGGTCGCCGAAGGACAGGCCGTCCTCCAGCACCAGGCGGTCGGCGCCGCCGGTGTCGAGGATCACCGCACCCGCGATTCGGCGGCCGATCCGGTAGAGGTCATCGCCGTCGCCACCGGCCAGGCCGTCGGTGCCGGCGCGGGCGACCAGTACGTCGTTGCCGCTCCCGGCCATCAGCACGTCGTCGCCCTGGCCGCCGTCCAGGAAGTCGTTGCCGCCCAGGCCCTGGATCAGGTCGGCCCCGGCCGTGCCGAGCAGGCGGTCGTCGCCGGCGGTGCCGGTCAGCACCAGCCGCTCCTGCCCGGAGAACTCCTGGCGCGTCGCCACCTCGGCGCCGTTGGCCAGCTGGATCCGGGGCACCGTCGTCCCTTCGCTGCGCACCACCCGGCCCTTGCCGTCATGCACCAGGAAGGCGTCGTCCGCCGCCCCGCCCGGGCCCACCGCCACGGTCAGGCGCACGTCGTCCGCGGCAACGCCGCTACCAAGCTTGACCAATCACCTGCTCCGCCGGTCCTTGGGCCACTCCAGCAACGCAGTGGCCAGGTCGACCGGCTAGCCCACCCGGGCCGTGGCGGCAACCGCGGCCGGCGTCGCTGCCGCCGGGTGGAGACGCTTCAACGTGGCGGCCATGCGCCTGCCATCCGAGGCCCGGAAAAGGTGAAGTGCGTCCTCGGGAAGTCTGGCCAGTATCCGGGCGCCGTCTGGATAGGGCAGGCCCGGGGTCGTGGAGATCGCGAAGTTCTGCTCGTGCAGCCTTGCATGCAGCACCCGGGTCGCACCCAGTTCCTCGACGATCTCCAGCGGGACCTCCATGTCCGCCTCCTCCGGAGACTGCGCCAGCTCGACATGCTCGGGCCGGATGCCGAGCTGCACCGGGCCGGCATCGGCTCCCTCCGCCAGGAACGGCAGCGGCCCGCCCGCCAGCACCACCCGGCCGTCCTGGTCGATCCGGGCGTCGACCAGGTTCATGGGCGGCGTGCCGATGAAGCTCGCCACGAAGCGCGAGGCCGGGCGGCCGTACACCTCCAGCGGCGTGCCGACCTGCTCGATCTGCCCGTTCTTCATCACCACCAGCATGTCGGCCATGGTCATCGCCTCGGTCTGGTCGTGGGTGACCAGCACCGAGGTGACGCCCAGGCGCTGGTGCAGCCGGCGCAGCTCCAGCCGCATCTGCACGCGCAAGGTCGCATCCAGGTTGGAGAGCGGCTCGTCGAACAGGAACACGCGCGGCTCGCGGATCATCGCCCTTGCCATGGCGACGCGCTGGCGCTGCCCGCCGGAAAGCTGGCCGGGCTTGCGCTCCAGATAGTCCGACAAGCCCACCGAGGCCGCGGTGGCGCGGATTCGCTTATCGCGCTCCTGGCGCGGCACGCCCGCGACCTCCAGGGGATAGCCGATGTTGCGCGCCACGCTCATGTGCGGGTAGAGCGCGTAGTTCTGGAACACCATGGCGCAGTGGCGCTCGCGCGGCTCCTTGTCGTTCATCCGCTCCCCGGCGATGTGCAGCTCGCCGGCGCTGATCTGCTCCAGCCCGGCGATCATCCGCAACAGGGTGGACTTGCCGCAGCCCGACGGCCCCAGGATCACCAGGAAGGTGCGGGCCGGCACGGTCAGGTCGACCCCCTTCACCACCTCGTTGCCGCCAAAGGACTTGCGGACCGAGCGGAGCACGATGTCGGCCATGATCTCTCTTTCCATCGGGGCGGGC
This sequence comes from Geminicoccus roseus DSM 18922, assembly GCF_000427665.1. Classification (NCBI taxonomy): domain Bacteria; kingdom Pseudomonadati; phylum Pseudomonadota; class Alphaproteobacteria; order Geminicoccales; family Geminicoccaceae; genus Geminicoccus; species Geminicoccus roseus. Next base: position 989,742 of record NZ_KE386572.1, on the reverse strand, counting down.
TTCATTTCTCGGTCGCGACCAGGCCGCGCACGAACCAGCGCTGCATCAGCATGACGACCAGCAGCGGCGGGGCCATGACGATCAGGGTGCCGGCCATGGCGATGTTCCATTCCGGCTCGCTGAACATGGACGGGATCAGCTGGCGCAGCTCCATCACCGCGGTGCCGTAGCGGGCGCGGTCGGTGGTCACCAGGAGCGGCCACAGATACTGGTTCCAGGCATACAGGAACATGATGGTGCCAAGCGCTGCCATGTTGGTGCGCGAGAGCGGCAGCAGGATGTCCCGGAAGAACCGCAGCGGTCCCGCCCCGTCCATCCGCGCCGCTTCCACCAGCTCGTCCGGAATGGTCAGGAAGTACTGGCGGTAGAGGAACGTCCCGGTGGCGGTCGCCACCAGCGGCAGGACCAGGCCGGTGTACGAATTCAGCAGGTTCCATTCGAGCGCGACCTCGATCCCGGTCAATGCCTGCCAGAGCCAGGCGAGGCCGGTGACGTCGAGGATCGCCTGCAAGGGGCCGAGCGCGTTGGCCGCCACCGCGTAGGTCGGCACGATCCGCACCTCCAGCGGCAGCATCAGGGTGACGAAGATCCCCCAGAACACCAGCATCCGGAACGGCCAGCGGAAGAACACGATCGAGAACGCCGTCAGGGCCGCCAGGAACACCTTGCCGGCGGCGACCAGGGCCGAGATCAGCAGGCTGTTGGCGAGCTTCGGCCCGAGATCGGCGCGCTGCCAGACCGCCGCCAGGTTCTCCAGCAGGTGGCTGCCCGGCAGGAACGGCAGCGGCGAGGTGTTGACCTCCTGCAGGTTCAGGCTGGCCGCCACCAGCACCAGCCAGAGCGGCACCAGCGCGATCACCAGGCCGATCAGGAGGATCGCCTGGGTGACGATGTCGAGGATCGGGGTGCGTTCGATCATCGGCGGCCCTCAGCTATAGTGGATCTTGCGTTCCACGAAGCGGAACTGCACGAAGGTCAGGACGATCACCAGCAGCATCAGGATGATGCTTTGTGCGGCGGCGCCGGAATAGTCCAGGCCGCGAAAACCGTCGAAATAGATCTTGTAGACCAGCAGCTCGGTCGACTTGTTCGGCCCGCCCTCGGTGGTCAGGTCGACAATGCCGAAGCTGTCGACGAAGCTGTCGGTCAGGTTGACGATCACCAGGAAGAAGATCGTGGGGGTCAGCAGCGGCAATTGGATGTCGCGCACCCGCCGCAGCGGCCTAGCCCCGTCCATGGCGCCGGCCTCCACCAGGCTTTTCGGGATCGACTGCAGCCCGGCCAGCATGAACAGGAAGTTGTAGGCCACGTATTTCCAGGAATAGGCGACGATGATCAGGATCATCGCCTGCGTCCCGTTCACCACCGGGTTCCACAGGCCCGGGAAGCTGTGGTTCAGGTAGGCGATCATCCCGGCCTCGGGCGAGAGCAGGAAGCGGAACGCCAGGCCTGCCGCCGGGGCGGCGATGGCATAGGGCCAGATCAGCGCCCAGCGGAACCCGGCATGGCCTTTCAGCCGGCGGTCGACCGCCAGCGCCAGCAGCATGCCCAGCGTCATTGCCAGCGCGGTGGAGGCCACCGCGAACACCACCGACAGGAACACCGAGTTCCAGTAATGCGCGTCGGCGAAGATCGCCCGGAAATTGTCCAGGCCGACGAACGTGTTGCCGCCGCCCCAGGGCTGTTCCAGCGTGAACGCCCAGTACAGCGCCGCCCCCGACGGCCAGTAGAAGAACACCAGCACCAGCAGGACCTGCGGGGCCGCCAGTGCCAGGGCCAGCGGCGTGTTGCTGAACCAGGCCCGCTTTTCCATCGGCCGAGAACTCCGGAGAAGTTAGGACAGTGTGCCTATCAATGCTATGCTGGACGTCGTCGCCGGCCGGTTCTGGAAACCCGCTCGATGTCCGCTCGCGTCCCCGCCGTTTTGCACGAACGAACCCGAGGCCCGGGCCGCGCGGCCGGGCGTTCGCCCAAACGAACCCGAGAGCTGGACGGCGACGCCAGGCGTCCGTCCAAACGAACCCGAGCCGCCTGCCGCCGCCGCGTTTTGCACGAACGAACCCGAGAGCTGGACAGCGAGGTCAGGCGTTCGTCCAAACGAACCCGAGCCGCCTGCCGCCGCCGCGTTCTGCACGAACGAACCCGAGAGCTGGACAGCGACGCCAGGCACTCGTCGAAACGAACCCGGGCCTCCGTCCACCGACACCGTGCTTTGCACGAACGAACCCGAGACCGGGGCAGCGAGGCCGGGCATTCGTCCAAACGAACCCGGGCCTCCTGCCGCCGCCATCGTGTTTTGCACGAACGAACCCGAGCGCCGGGCCCGCTCGTGCGAACCCGGCTCCCTTGGTGGTCAGGGCAGCTGCTTGCCCGCGTAGGTTTTCTCGAAGCGGCGCAGGATCGCGTTGCCCCGCTCGACCGCCTGGTCCAGGCCAGGCTGCACCTCGGTGGTGCCGGCCATGATCCCGGTCAGGGCGTCGCGCAGTTCCTTGCGGATCTGGATGAAGCCGCCCAGCCGGATGCCGCGGCTGTTCGCGGTCGGCGGGGTGTAGGTCAGGGACTCGATGGCGATCTCGCGGCCCTTGTAGGGCGCCTCGTCATAGAAGCCCTTGTCCATCATGTACTCGTAGCCGGAATTGGTCACCGGGATGTAGCCGGTCACCGTCGACCACCACTCGGCCTGCTCGGGCTTGGCCAGGAACGCGAAGAAGGCGGCCGCCCCCTCGTACTGCTCCGGGCTGTTGCCGGCCAGCGCCCACAAGGAAGCGCCGCCCACCAGCGAGTTCTTGCGCTCGGTGCCTTCCCAGACCGGCACCATCGCCACGTCCCACGCGACGCCGTCCGGCATGGTCTTGCCGACGGTGCCGTGGTCGGCGATCGACGACTGCATCATCATGCATTCGTTGTTCATGAAGGACTGCAGCCGCGCCTGGCCCATCTCTTTGAGCTGGAACAGGCCCTCGTCGGTCATCCGCTTGAAGAAGGCGACATGGTCGACGAACCTGGTCTGGTTGACCACCAGCTCGGCATCCAGCCCGTCATAGCCGTTGTTCTGGGTCGCGATCGGCAGGTCGTGGACCGCCGAGAACTGCTCCATGAACTGCCAGGGGTCGACGTCGTAGGCATAGGGGCAGGCATAGCCGGCTTCTTTCAGCGCCCGGGCGGCCGTCTCGACCTCCTCATAGGTCTTGGGCGCCTCGCTCAGGCCGGCCTTCTGGAACGCGTCCTTGTTCCAGTAGAGCACCGCGGTCGAGCTGTTGAAGGGGAACGAGTACAGCTCGCCCTTGGAGGTCGCGTAGTAGTCGGCGATGCCCGGGAAATAGTCGTCCCAGTTCACGTCGTAGCCGGCCTTCTCCATCAGCTCGCGCGCCGGCACGAACGCCCCGGACAGCATCAGGTCGGCGGTGCCGGCGTCGAACACCTGCAGCACGGTCGGCTGCTTGTTGGCGCGGAACGCGGCGATCGCGTTCTGGACCGCGGCGTCGTAGGTGCCCTGGCTGGTGCAGACCGCCTTGAACTGGTCCTGGCTGCCGTTGAAGGTCTGGCACATCTCCTGGATGCGCTCGCTGAGGTCGCCCGTCAGCCCGTACCAGAACTCGAACTCCACCGGCTCCGCCTGGGCGGCGCCAGCGGAAAGCGCCACGACGCCGGCCATCGCCAGCCCGTGCAGCTTGTGCATCACGGTCATCGGTTTCCTACCCCCGTCTTGACGACGCCGTCCCTGGGGCGCGGCGACGGGGGAGGGGTAGTGGCGATGCGTGACGCCTTCGTCACCGCCCCGCGACAGGGCCTGTCACAGATCGCGATGGCGGTGGATCGGCGCCTGTCAGCCCAGCAGCGAGGCCTTGTGGGCCAGTTCCTCGATGCGCTTCCAGTCGCCCGCGGCCACCACGTCGGCCGGGGCGATCCAGCTGCCGCCGACGCAGACCACGTTCTTCAGCTTGAGATAGTCCTCGGCCTTGGCCGGGTCGATCCCGCCGGTCGGGCAGAACTGCAGGTCGGGCAGCGGCGAGGCCAGCGACGCGATCAGCTTGGCGCCGCCGACCGCCTCGGCCGGGAACAGCTTGAGGACCGAGAAGCCCTCCTCGGCCAGCTGCATGCCCTCCGAGGGGGTGGCGATGCCCGGCAGCCACGGCACCGGCGAGGCCTGCGCCGCCTGCACCAGCGCGCGGGTGGCGCCCGGCGACACGGCGAAGCGGGCGCCGGCCAGGGCGGCGGCTTCCATCTGCTCGGGCGTGCGCACCGTGCCGACCCCCACCACCGCGTCCGGCACCTGCGCCGCGATCGCGCGGATCACGTCCAGGGCCGCCGGGGTGCGCAGCGTCACCTCCAGCACCCGCACCCCGCCGGCCACCATCGCCTTGGCCAGCGGCACCGCGGTGGCGACGTCCTCCACGATCAGCACCGGCACCACCGGCCCCATCCGCAGGATCGAGAGCAGGGCGTCGCGGCGAGCTTCAGGATTCATGGGATATCAGCCGTGCAGGAGTTTCGCGGTGCAGCCGAACAGGGCCGGCGTGGGCGCGGTGATCCTACGCAGCGGCACGCCGTCCAGGAAGGAGGAGAGGCGGCCCTTGTCCCGGAACTTGGCGGCGAACCGGTCCGGGTCGAAGAACTTGGTGAGATGGTCGAGCACCCCGCCGCCCAGGTAGACCCCGCCGCGCGCCCCGAAGGTCAGCGCCACGTCGCCGGCAAAGCCGGCCAGCTGGTCGAGGAACAGGTGGAGCACGTCGGTGGCGAAGCCGTCGCCGGCCAGGGCCGCGGTGACGATCTCGCCCGGCTCCTTCCACAGGAGCTTGACCCCTTCGGCCGCCGCGATGTCGCCGGCCATGCGCAGCATGCCGGGCCCGCACAGCCAGTGCTCCGCCGAGACCCGGCCGCGCTGGCTATAGGCGACCTCGAGCGCCCGGCGCAGGCGCGGCTCGGCGGTGGCGATCTCGACATGGCCGCCTTCGCCCGGCACGGCGATCCAGCGGCCGCGCCCCCGCACCGCCCCGGCGACGCCCATGCCGGTGCCCGGCCCCAGCACCGCCATCGGCGCGCCCTCGATCGCCTGGCCGGGCGGGCCGACCACCTCGCTGGCGCTGTCGGGCAGGAACGGGCAGGCCAGCGCCAGCGCCTCGAAGTCGTTCAGGATCAGGAGCTCGGCCAGGCCCAGGCGCTGACGGACCTCCTCGGTGGAGAAGTCCCAGCCGCGATTGGTCAGCTTCACATGGTCGCCGGTCACCGGCCCGGCGATGGCGATCGCGGCCCGCACCGGCCTGACCCCGCCCTCGTCGGCCAGGAACGCCAGGATGGCGTCCGCCAGGCTCGGGTAGGAATCGTTCTTGAGGACGCGCGGCGTACCGGGCGCGGTGCCGTCGGCGCCCACCAGCGCAAAGCGCCCGTTGGTGCCGCCGACATCGCCGACAAGGAGCAGTTCGTTCACGCAGCCATTCCGAAGGGTCCCCCTACCACGGCCGCCCCATGATCCGCCGGACCCACGGCGGCTCGGAAGGGGGCGAACAGGTCGCGGCCGATCCCGGTCTGGTAGGGCGACAGGTCGCAGGTGGCGTTCGGCCGGGCCGCCCATTCGGCGGCGTCGACCAGCGCTTCCAGCGTTCCCGTCACCGTGTCCAGGCGGATCATGTCGCCATCCCTGATCTTCGCGATCGGCCCACCGTCAACGGCTTCGGGGGTCAGGTGGATCCCTGCCGGAATCTTGCCCGACGCCCCGGACATCCGTCCGTCGGTGACCAACGCCACCTTGAACCCGCGATCCTGCAGGATGCCCAGGGGTGGGGTCAACTTGTGCAGTTCCGGCATGCCGTTGGCCTTGGGGCCCTGGAAGCGCACCACGCACACCACGTCCCGGTCGAGCTCGCCTGCCTTGAACGCCGCCTGCACCTCGGCCTGGTCGTGGAACACCCGGGCCGGCGCCTCGACCACCCGCCGCTCCGGCTTCACCGCCGAGACCTTGCTGACGCAACGGCCGAGATTGCCGGTGAGCAGGACCAGCCCGCCCTTCTTGTCGAACGGTTCCTGCACGGTGCGGATGATCGCCCTGTCCAGCGACTGGCCGGGGCCCTGGCCCCAGACCAGCCGGTCCCCTTCCAGCTTCGGCTCCTCGGCATAGCGGCCAAGGCCGCCCTCGCCCGCCACCGTCTTCACGTCGGCATGGAGCAGCCCGGCGCCCAGCAGTTCTTGGACCAGCACGCCCATGCCGCCCGCGGCATGGAACTGGTTCACGTCGGCCAGGCCGTTCGGGTAGACGCGGGCCAGCAGCGGGGTGACCTCCGACAGCTCGGCCATGTCCTCCCAGGTCAGCGCGATCCCGGCCGCCCGGGCGATCGCGACCAGGTGGATGGTGTGGTTGGTCGAGCCGCCGGTGGCGTGCAGGCCGACCACCCCATTGACCACCGCCTTCTCGTCGACCACCTCGCCGATCGGCGTCCAGTCGTTGCCGAGCGCGGTGATCTCGGTGATCCGCCGGGCCGCCGCCCGGGTCAGCGCGTCGCGCAACGGCGTGCCCGGGTTGACGAAGGCGGCGCCCGGCATGTGCAGGCCCATCACCTCCATCATCATCTGGTTGGAGTTGGCGGTGCCGTAGAAGGTGCAGGTGCCGGGGCCGTGATAGGAGGCCATCTCGGACGCCAGCAGCTCCTTCCGCCCGACCTTGCCCTCGGCGTAGAGCTGGCGGACCTTGGACTTCTCCTCGTTGGAGGCGCCGGTGGTCATGGGTCCTGCCGGCACGAAGATGGTCGGCAGGTGGCCGAACGCCAAGGCGCCCATCAGGAGGCCCGGCACGATCTTGTCGCAGATGCCCAGCGCCAGGGCGCCGTCGAACGTGTCGTGGGACAGGCCGATCGCGGTGCCGAGCGCGATGGTGTCGCGCGAGAACAGCGACAGCTCCATGCCCGGATAGCCCTGGGTGACCCCGTCGCACATCGCCGGCACCCCGCCGGCCACCTGCGCCACCCCGCCGGCCTCGCGCACCGCCTGCTTGATCAGCTGCGGATAGGTTTCATAGGGCTGATGCGCGCTCAGCATGTCGTTGTAGGCGGTGATGATCCCGATCGAGAGGGCGCCCTCGCCCTCCAGCCCGGCCTTGTCGTTCGGCCCGCATGCAGCGATGGCGTGGGCGATGTTGGCGCAGCCGAGCTTGTGGCGGCGGGGCGCCCGCTCGCCCAGGCGCCGGACCTGGTCCAGGTAGCGGGTGCGGACCGGCGCGGAGCGCTCGCGGATCCGCTGGGTGACCGCCTCGACAGTGACGTGGAGAGGAGCGGTCATGCGCGAAACTCCATGGTTCAGCCTGCGATATGCACCTCGGCATGGGCATGCCGGAGCGCGGCACGGATCGGCATCTCGGTGAGGGGTCCCGGCTGCATCGCACGCTCCAGCGTGCGGAGCTTGCCGGCACCTTCCAGGGGGAGGAGGACCAGCCCGGCCCGGGCCACCACCGGCAGGGTCAGGGTCAGCCGCTCGGGCACGGCGGCGGCGCTGGACGCGACCATCGGCAGGACCAGCCGCTTGCCGTCCAGGTCGAGCGCCTCGCCCAGCCGGTCGCCGTCGGGAAACCAGGAAGCGGTATGCCCATCCTCGCCCATGCCCAGCACGATGACGTCGAAAGGTTGCGGCAGCGTGGCAAGCGCCTGGTCGGCCGCGTCGGCGGCGGCGTCCAGGGAGGCGGCGTCGCCACGCTGGCCGATGAAGGCCGCGGCGGCCGCCTCGCGCTGCAGGAGGTGGCGGCGCACCAGCGCTTCGTTGCTGTCGGCATGGTCGGTCGGCAGGAGCCGCTCGTCGACCAGGGTGACGGTGACCCGGTCCCAGGGCAGCTCCAGGGCGGCCAGCGCCTCGAAGATCGGCACGGGGCTCTTGCCGCCGGAAACGGCCAGCACCGCCTGGCCGCGCCCGGCGACCCCGGCGCGCAGGGCGGCGCCGATCCGCGCCACCACGGCTTCGTGCAGCGCCTTGCTGTCGGCATGGCGGATCGGCTGGGCGGTCATGTGCCGGGCTCCACCCAGCGGCGGCCGTCATGGACCATGAGCGCCACCGCGCCGGAGGGCCCCCAGGAGCCGGCGCCATAGTTCTCCGGCCCCTCGTCGGACTGCTTCCAGCCGTCCAGGATCGGTTCGCACCAGGTCCAGGCCGCCTCGACCTCGTCCTTGCGCATGAACAGGGTCTGGTTGCCGCGCACCACGTCCATCAGCAGCCGCTCATAGGCGTCGGGGAAGCGCACCTTGAAGGTCTCGCTGAACGAGAGGTTGAGCGGCGTGGTCTTCAGCCGCATCCCGCCCGGGCCCGGGTCCTTGCTCATCAAATAGAGCCGCACGCCCTCGTCGGGCTGCAGGCGGATCACCAGCCGGTTGGGGCGGACCTCGCCGGCGTCGCGCTCGAAGATCGAGTGCGGGATCGGGCGCATCTGCACGACGATCTCGGAGGCGCGCTGCGCGAGGCGCTTGCCGGTGCGCAGGTAAAACGGCACGCCCGACCAGCGCCAGGTCTCCACCTCGGCCTTGATCGCGACGAAGGTCTCGGTCTCGCTGCGATGGCCGAGCTCGTCGAGATATCCCGGCACCGCCTTGCCGTCGATGGCGCCCGGCGCGTACTGGCCGCGCACGGTGACCTGCTCGACGCGCCCGGGCCGGATCGGCTTCAGGGCGCTCAGCACCTTCAGCTTCTCGTCGCGCAGCGAATTGGCGTCCATCGCCGAGGGCGGCTCCATCGCCACCAGGCACAAGAGCTGCAGCATGTGGTTCTGGACCATGTCGCGCAGAGCACCGCTATGGTCGTAATAGTCGGCGCGATTGCCGACCCCCACCGTCTCCGCGACGGTGATCTGGACATGGTCGATGGCGGCGCGGTTCCAGATCGGCTCGAACAGCGCGTTGGCGAAGCGCAGCGCCATCAGGTTCTGGACAGTCTCCTTGCCCAGATAGTGGTCGATGCGGAAGATCTGCCGCTCCTCGAACACCGCGCCCACCGCCTCGTTGACCGCCTTGGCCGAGGCCAGGTCCTTGCCGATCGGCTTCTCGATCACCACCCGGGTCTGCGGGGTGACTAGGCCCTGGTCGCCGAGCTTGGCGCAGACCGGGCCGAACAGCTCGGGCGAGGTGGCAAGGTAGAACACCCGGATCCGGTCGGCGCAGCAGGCCAGGAAGGAGCACAGGTCCGGCCAGCCCTTGGAGCCGGTGGCGTCGAGCGAGATGTAGCTGAGGCGGCCGAGGAAGCGTTCCACGTCCTCAGGGACCAGATCGTCGGCATTGACGTGGTCGTTCAGCGCGCCCCGCACCAGCTCGCGGAACTCGTCGTCGCTCATCTCGCGGCGGGAAAGACCGCAGACCCTCGCCTCGGAGGGCATCTGGCGGTCGCGGCAGCGCTGGTAGAGACCGGGCAGCAGCTTGCGCAGCGCCAGGTCGCCCGTGCCCCCGAACACCACGAGGTCGAAGGTCTGGACCGGAATGATCTGAGCCGTCACGTGTCGTCGCTTTCCGTACAGGACCGGACAAGTCGCCCGAGGTGGCGGACCTCCACCGGTCCGTCAATATCGTCCGAACCGCTTGGGGGAGGAGTTCGCCACCCGGGCAGGGTTCCAGCAATTCGCACGCCAGCGGCTGGCAGGCCCACTCCCGGTTACCACTCTGCCGCCGGCAGCGCCATGGACACCGCAGGCGCGCTCGCGGCAACCCTGCCCTGGCCGGCCTGTTCCTGGCCAGGGCCGCCCGACTTGACCAGTTTCCCCCGGGGATGCCCAGATGGTGGGCACGGCGCCGCGGCGGCCCGGCGACCGTCCGGCCCGCCCGGCGCAGGCCGTGGAGAACGGACGATGGTCGGAAGGCCTGGCGAGGATCGCGGCGCAGGCATCGCCGCGATCGAGACTGGAGGATGCGAGGTGGGTTCGGCATGAGGGACGAGATTCTGATCGCGCCGTCGATCCTGGCCGCGGACTATGCGCGGCTGGGCGAGGAGGTGAAGGCGGTCGAGGGGGCGGGTGCGGACTGGCTGCACCTGGACGTCATGGACGGCCATTTCGTGCCGAACCTGAGCTTTGGCGCCGATGTGATCGGGGCGCTGCGCAAGCATTCGCGGCTGCTGTTCGACGCCCATCTGATGTGCGCCCCGGTCGACCAGTGGATCGAGCCGGTGGCCAAGGCGGGTGCCGACCGGATCACGGTCCATGCCGAGGCCGGGCCGCATCTGGACCGCTCGCTCGGCGCGATCACCGCGCTCGGCAAGGGAGCGGGCGTGGCCCTGAACCCGGCCACCCCGGTCGGCGTGCTGGAGCATGTCCTGGACCATCTGGACCTGGTCCTGATCCTCAGCGTCAACCCGGGCTTCGGCGGGCAGAAGTTCATCCCCTATGCCGCCGACAAGATCCGCCAGGTGCGGGCGCTGGTCGGCGGGCGGCCGATCCGGATCGAGGTGGATGGCGGCATCGATCCGCAGACGGCGCCCAAGGCGATCGCCGCCGGCGCGGACGTCCTGGTCGCCGGCTCGTCGATCTTCCGTGCGCCCGACTATGCTAAGGCGATCGCCGCCCTTCGCCCGGCCGCCTGACATGGGCGCCTTTCCTTCAGGCACGAACATCGTCGTCACCTTGGACGTCTAGCACGTCCGGACTCCTCACCAGCCCGGAGCCTCAGCCTTGGCGAATGCCCTGCCACCGAGCGGAAACCCGGCGGTCGACTATCTGATCGACGCCACCCAGCGCACGATCCTGTTCTTCGACACGCTCCGCGAGCGCAGCAGGGAGTACCAGGAGCACATGGCGAAGAAGGCGCCGCATGTGCTCCATTTCCCGTTCGAGCCGGTCCGGGACGGGCGCCGGCTGGAGCGCCCGGTCAATTACGGCCTGATCCGGATCCTGCCGGCCGCGGCCACGCCCACCGACCCGCAGAAGCGGCCGATCGTGGTGATCGACCCGCGGGCCGGGCACGGGCCGGGCATTGGCGGCTTCAAGCCGGACAGCGAGATCGGCGTGGCGCTGGCCTCGGGCCATCCCTGCTACTTCGTCGGCTTCCTGACCGAGCCCGTGGAGGGGCAGACCGTCCTGGACGTGGTCGACGCGCTGGCGGCGTTCGTGGCCGAGGTGGCCGGGCGACACCCGGACGCCGAGGGCGCGCCCCTGGTGATCGGCAACTGCCAGGCCGGCTGGGCCGTGGCGATGGCGGCCGCGGCCCGGCCGGCGGCGTTCGGGCCGCTGCTCCTGGCAGGCGCGCCCTTGGCCTACTGGCAGGGAACCCACGGCCACGCGCCGATGCGCTATACGGGCGGGCTGGCGGGGGGCACCTGGCTCACCGCGATGGCCGGCGACCTGGGTGCCGGCACGTTCGACGGCGGCTGGCTGGTGTCCAACTTCGAGAACATGAACCCGGCCAACACCTTCTGGACCAAGCAGTACCGGCTCTGGTCGCGGATCGACACCGAGGCGCCCCGCTACCTCGAGTTCGAGCGCTGGTGGGGCGGCCATGCGCTCCTGGGTGCCCAGGAGATGCAGTGGATCGCCGACGAGCTGTTCGTCGGCAACCGCCTGGTCTCGGGCGGGATCCGCGCCAACGACGGGACCCGGATCGACCTGCGCAACGTGAAGGGGCCGATCGTGGTGTTCTGCTCGAAGGGCGACGACATCACGCCGCCGCCGCAGGCGCTCGGCTGGATCCTGGAACTGTACCGGGATGTCGACGATATCCGCGCCCACGACCAGACCATCGTCTACAGCGTGCACGACGAGACCGGCCATCTCGGCATCTTCGTGTCCGGCGCGGTCGCCAAGAAGGAGCACCGCGAGTTCACCTCCAACATCGACCTGATCGACGTGCTGCCGCCCGGCCTGTTCGAGGCGGTGCTGACCCGGGCCGGCCCGGACACCCCGAACGCCCATCTGGTCGCCGGCGAGTGGGTCCTCCATTTCGAGCCGCGCACGCTCGACGACATCCGGGCGCTCGGCTGCAACGACGAGGAGGACGACCGCCGCTTCGCCGCGGTGTCCCGCCTTTCCGACATCAATCTCGGCCTGTACCGCACCTTTCTGCAGCCCTGGATCCGCGCGGCGGTGACGCCGGAGATGGCCCAAACGATGCGACGGCTGCAGCCGGCGCGGCTGCCCTACGAGATGTTCGGCCAGAAGAACGATGCCTTCGAGGCGCTGCAGGACCTGGCCAAGCTGGTGCGTGCGCACCGGCGGCCGGCGCCGCCGGACAACCCGTTCCTCCAGGCGCAGCAGCTGTTCTCCGACATGATGGTGGCGGCTTTGGAGAACTGGCGCGAGACGCGCGACGGCGCCGTCGAGCAGGCCTTTCTCGGCATCTATGGCCAGCCCTTCCTGCAGGCGCTCCTGGGCCTGCGCGCCAGCGACGAGCCGCCCCGGGCGAGGCCTGGCGATGCGCCCGAGCATCGCGCGTTCGTGCAGGCGCAGGAGGAGGCGCTGCGCGGCAGGATCGGGCAGGGTACGCCCGCCGATGCGCTGATCCGCGCCCTGGCCTGGGTGATCACCCCGGGCGGCAGGGTCGACGAGCGGACCTTCGCCGCCCTGAAGATCCTGCGCGAGGAGCATCCGCACTGCCACGACGCCACCCTGGCTGCCTTCAAGGCGCGGGTGCGCGAGCAGACCGCGATCCTGCGCCAGGACGACGACGCCGCCATCGAGGCGCTGCCCGCCCTGCTGCCGGACGAGGCGCGAGCTGGTTTCGTCCCGATGCTGCGCCACCTCGCGGAAGCGGCCGGCCCGCCTGTCCCGGCCTCGGCCGAGCGGCTGGCAAGGATCGAGAAGCTTCTGGACGGCTCGGGCCAACAGCCTGTCCCGGCCGCGCCCCCGTCACCTCCCGCACCCCCAGCGGCGGAGCCGTCGGCGGCGCTGCCGCGTCGTGTCGCTCCCCGCACGCGCCGGCCGCGCGCCAGGAAAGGACCGGCCTGACATGAGCGACGCGCTGCTCGTCCTGAACACCGGCTCGTCGAGCATCAAGTTCCAGGTCTTCCGGCTGCACGACGACCGGCTGGAGCGCCAGCTCAAGGGGCTGCTCGACGGCATCCGCGTCCATCCGCACCTGCAGGTGAAGGATGCCGCCGGCGCCGTCCGGGTCGACCGGGACCTGGGCGATCATGTCGACGATGTCGGGGCTGCGGTGGAGCAGGTCCTGGACGTCCTGGAGGACGAACTGGCGGACGGCGGGCTGGCGGCAGTCGGGCACCGGATCGTTCATGGCGGCCAGCACTTCACCGGGCCTGCCCGGATCGACAAGGAGACGCTTGCCGGCATCGAGGCCCTGGTGCCGCTCGCCCCGCTGCACCAGCCCAACAGCATCGCGCCGATCCGCACCATCATGAAGCGGCGGCCGGGCCTGCCGCAGGTCGCTTCCTTCGACACCGTGTTCCACCACGGCCATGACGAGCTGGTGGACCGGTTCGCCATCCCGGCCGAGCTCGATGAGCAGGGTATCCGCCGCTACGGCTTCCACGGCCTGTCCTACGCCTTCATCGCCGAGCGCCTGCGCGCGGTCGCCCCGGACCTGGCCGGCAAGCGGGTGGTGGTCGCCCACCTGGGCAGCGGCGCCTCCTTGTGCGCGTTGCAGGGAGGCCGCTCGATCGAGACGACCATGGGCTTCACCGCCCTTGACGGGTTGCCGATGGGGACCCGGCCTGGCCGGCTCGACCCGGGCGTGCCCCTCTACCTGATGCAGCAGGGCTGGGACGCCGGGCGCCTGGAACAGATGCTCTACCACGAATGCGGCCTGCTCGGCCTGTCCGGCATCTCCAACGACGTGCGCGACCTGAAGAAGAGCGCCGACCCGCGCGGTCAGTTCGCGCTGGACTATTTCGCCCACCGGATCGCCCAGGAAACCGCCATGCTGGCGACCACCATGGGCGGGATCGACGGCTTCGTGTTCACCGCCGGGATCGGCGAGCGCTCTGCCTCGGTGCGGGCCAATGTCGCTCGCCGTCTCGCCTGGCTCGGCATGAAGCTCGATCCCGACGCCAATCAGGCGGACGCGGCCCTAGTCTCCGCGCCGGATAGCCGGATCGCCGTCCATGTCATCCCGACCGACGAGGAGGCGATGATCGCCCGGGACACCCTGGCCGCCCTGGACCTGCCGCAGCGCGCCGTCGCCTAAACCGCCTGGCTCAGAGCGCGCGGCGCGCCAGGAGCGCGGTGCCGTAGGCCGCCTGCTCGCTGGCCGGCTCCAGCATCGGCACGCCCAGCATCTGCGCCCGGATCGCCGTCCAGGCGGCATTGGCGGCGCCGCCGCCTACCGTGCGCACCGAGCGCAGGGCGGGTGCGCCCAGTTTGGACAGGCGGCCATAGGCCTGGCGCTCGACCTTCGCGATGCCTTCCAGGAGACCCTGGAAGAACCGGCCGTCTTCCGGCGGGCGCGGCTCATGCCGGGACTCCATCGCGGCGTCGGCCACAGGGAAGCGCTCGCCGCGCGCAGCCAGCGGCCAGTAGTCCAGCCCGGTCGGCTTCGCCGGCTCCAGGCCGGCTTCCAGCTCGCGCATCCGCTCCGCCGTGAAGAAGCGCAGCAAAGCGGCGCCGCCGGTATTGGAAGCGCCGCCGGCCAGCCACATGCCGAGCAGCCGGTGGCTGTACACCCCGGCCCCCGGGTCGAACACCGGCCGGTCGGAGAGCAGCTTCAGGGTCAGCGTGGTGCCGAGCGCCGTGACGCCGTCGCCCGGCTGGTCGGCGCCGGTGGCGAGAAAGGAAGCGCAGCCATCGGTGGTTCCGGCCACGACCACCGCGCCCTTGGCGAAGCCCAGCTCCCGCCGCGCCTCGCCGACCACCGTCCCCGGCTCCAGCACCTCCGGCAGGAGCCGGCGCTCGATGCCGAACCCATCCAGCCAAGCGGGCCAGGTCCGCGCCACCGGGTCCCAGCCGGACTTCAGGGCATTGTTGTCGTCGGAGACGCCGAAGCGTCCGGTGAGCCGGCCGACCACCCAGTCGGCCTGGTGCAGCGCCAGCGCCGCGTCGGGATGCTGCTTCTGCAGGTCCAACAGGCGCGCCGCCGGCGAGGAGGCGCCATGCGCGGCGCTCTCCGCCGGCGCCAGGGCGCGGATCTGCCCGGCATGGGCGGCGCTGCCGGCATCGTCGTAGCGGCGCGCGGCGCCCAGCGGGGTGCCGTCCTGGCCGCACAGGAGCAGCGTACCCGACGTGCCGTCGACGGCGATGGCGCCGATCCGGTCGCGCGGCATCGCGGCCAGGCAGGTCTCGACCGCCTGCCACCAGTCGGGCGCAGCGGTGCGGATCATGCCGTCGGTCCGGTCCGGCTTCGGGAGCGCCGCCTTTGCCTCCGCGACGACCTTGCCATCCGCCTCGATCGCGATGGCCCGGACACCGGAACTGCCGATGTCGATGCCGAGCGCCAGCCGGGTCATGCTGCTTCCCGTTCGTCTGCAAGGGCGCCTGGCCGGCTCTCGAACCATGCCCGGAAGGCGCGGCTCTCGTCTTCGGTCAGGTGCAGGTAGTGCTTGGTGCGCCGGGTGAGGATGTCGTCGGCCGAGCGCGCCCATTCATGCGCGACCAGATAGTCGACCTCGCGCTCGTAGAGGTTGCCGCCGAAATGGCGGCCGAGATCGGCCTTGCCCGTGGCTCCTTCCAGCAGCCGCACCGCCCTGGTGCCGTAGAGGCGGGCATAGTGGCGGGCGAGGTCGGTGGGCAGCCAGGGCCGCTCGGCGGAAAAGCGCTCCAGCCAGCGGTCGAAGTCGGCGTCCGGCATGTCGCCGCCCGGCAGCGGCGCCCGTGCCGTCCAGGTGCCGAACCTGGTGCCGAGATAGGGCTGCAGCTTGTCCAGGGCATGCTCGGCGAGCTTGCGGTAGGTCGTGATCTTGCCGCCGAAGATCGAGAGCATGGCTGCGTGCTCTTCCGAGGGCTGCGGCGGGTCGACGTCGAACACATAGTCGCGGGTGACCGCCGAGGCGTTCTTGGCGCTGTCGTCGTCATAGAGGGGCCGCACCCCGCTGAACTCGGCGACGATGTCGTCCTCGGTCAGCTTGTGCCTGAAGTAGCGGTTGAGCACGCGGAGCAGGTAGCTGCGTTCCCGCTCCTCGACCCGCACGTCCTCCGGGCGGCCCTCCACCGGGATGTCGGTGGTGCCGATCAGGGTCAGGTCGCCCTCGTAGGGATTGACGAAGATCACCCGCTTGTCGTCGTTCTGCAGGAGATAGGCCTGCGGGCCCTTCCACCATTTCCTGATGATCAGGTGGCTGCCCTTGACCAGCCGCACCTTGCGGGCGCTGTTCACCCCGGCGACCTGACCCAGCACCTTCTCGATCCAGGGCCCGGCGGCGTTGATGATCGCGCGGGCGCGGACGCTGCGGGTCTCGCCGGTGACGCTGTCGGTGAACTCGACCTGCCAGAGCTTGCCGTCGCGGCGCGCCGAGGTGGCCGGGGTGCGGGTAAGGATGACGGCACCGCGCTCCTTGGCGTCCAGCGCGTTCAGGAGCACGAGGCGGGCATCGTCCACCCAGCAGTCCGAGTACTCGAATCCGCGGGAGAACTCGTCCACCACCGGCTCGCCCTCGGGATCCTTGCGCAGGTCGAGCGAGCGGGTCGGCGGCAGCTTGGCGCGGCCGCCCAGGTGATCATAGAGGAACAGGCCCAGCCGGATCAGCCAGCGCGGCCGCTGGTCGGGGCTGTGCGGCAGGACGAAGCGCATCGGCCAGACGATGTGCGGGGCGGCGTTGAGCACCACCTCCCGCTCGATCAACGCCTCGCGGACCAGGCGGAACTCGTAATATTCCAGGTAGCGCAGGCCGCCATGGATCAGCTTGCCCGAGCGCGAGCTGGTTCCCTGGGCGAGGTCGTCCTTCTCGCACATGACGACGGAAAGACCGCGGCCCGCCGCGTCGCGGGCGATGCCGGCACCGTTCACGCCGCCCCCGACGACCACGAGGTCGACGGGGTCCGGCAGCTTGTCGAGGTCCGCGAGGCTCATGATCGGTTCACTTGGTGGCGACGTTCTCGAGGGGTTCGCCGTTGATCCAGTGCTGGACCTCGACGGCGATCTTCTCCGCGGCGATCTTCACCGTGGTGGTGGAGGCCCCGGCAATGTGCGGGGTGAGCGTGACGTTCGGATGCCGGAGCAGCGGCAGGTCGGGCGGGCAGGGCTCGACCTCGTGGGTCTCCAGCATGGCGCCGCGCAGATGGCCCGACTGCAGCGCCTCGTAGAGGTCGGCATAGTTCACCATCGGCCCGCGAGCGGTGTTGATGAACCAGGCGCCCTTCTTCATCTGGGCGAAGGCCTGCGCGTTCATGAAGCCGGTGGTCTCCGGGGTGACCCGGGCGTGCAGGGAGACGACATCGGAGCGGCGCAGCAGTTCCGAAAGCTCGACCTGCTCGACCCCGTCGGCCAGATCGGCGTCGCTCACCTTCACGTAGGGGTCGTCGACCAGGATCTTGCAGCCGAACGGCTTGAGCAGCCGGGTCACCCGCGTGCCGATATGGCCATAGCCGATCAGGCCGACGGTCAGCTCGCTTAGCTCAGGCCCGGTCAGGTCGGCACGGTACAGGTCGCCGCGCCAGATCCCCTGGCTGAGCGAGGTGTGCCCCTTGGTGATCAGCCGCGTCTCGGCCAGGATCGCGCCGATGGTAAACTCGGCCACCGCCGAGGCGTTGCGGCCGGGCGCGTTGACCACGGTGACGCCTGCTTCCTTGGCCGCCTTCATGTCGATGTTGACCGGGCCGCCGCGGCTCACCCCGATCAGTTCAAGCGGCGGGGCGATCACCTCCAGCATCGACCGGGTGACCGGCGGCAGGTGGCAGACCAGGAGCTGGGCGCCCTTGATGAACGCTGCCAGCTCGGCCGGATCGCCCTGCAGCTCCTTCAGTCCTTCCAGCTCGGTGCCCTTGGCGCCGTGGAAGAACGGCTCGTCCGGCCAGGGCAGCTCCAGGCTGCGGATGTTCCACTTCACCCCGGAGATCTTGCGCAGGCTGGCCTCGAACACCGAAGCACGCATGAAATTGTCGCCGATGATCGCGGCCTCGATGGTTCTGGTCATGAACGTACCTTTGCGAGATCCCGCCAGACGTCGCGCATCCGACGGTGGATCGATTGATAGATCGGGAACAGGTCGGCATAGGCCTTCACCAGTTCCGGGTCGGGATGGGTGAGCTCGCCTAAGGACGGCGTCACCCAGGCGGCCACGGCCTCGTCCAGGGAGGGGAACACGCCGACCGCGCAGGCCGCCATCATCGCGGTGCCGACCGAGCCTTCCTCGCCGCGGGTGCCGGCCCGCACCGGGGCGCCCAGCACCGAGGCGAGGATCGTCCGCAGGGTCCTGGAGCGCGCTGCCCCGCCGGCCAGCCGGATCTCTTCGGGCACGTGGCCGGCCGCGGCGTAGCAGTCGCGTGCGGCGAAGCTCAGGCCCTCGTAGACCGAGCGCAGCAGGTCGAGGAAGCGGACGTTCTGGTCCAGCCCGGACATCATCGCCCGCGCGTTGGCATCCACGAACGGGCCCCGCTCGCCAGCGGTGTGGATGTAGGGATGCCAGATCGCGGCGCCCGGCCGGGCCTCCAGGACCTGCGCGTCGAGCAGCGGCAGCGCTTCCCGGCGACCGATCTCGTGCCCCAGCGCCCCTGCGGCTTGGCAGGCCAGGTCGACCGCCCAGTCGATGTTGAGGGTCGCCGCCATGTTGGACTGAGCCTGGGCATAGGTCCCCGCCACCGGCAGGCACATGGTGTAGCCCGACGGGGCCTCGCCCAGCACGACCTCGTCGGCCGAGCTGGCCAGGCGGATATGCATGCCGGTCGAGCCGATGATCGACACGCCGAGCCTGCGGCCGCGCTCGTAGAGGCCCGCCCCTAAGGCAGTGCAGACCACGTCGACGAACCCGAGCGAGACCGGCGTTCCGGCCTTCAGCCCGACCTGGCGGGCCGCTTCCGCGCTCAAGGGGTGAGTCGTCTCGATGCCGTTGACGATCGGCGGCAGGAGATGGGCCAGATCGGCCAGCCCATAGGCATCGAGCACGTCGGGGGAGTAGGCCCGCCGCCGGAAGTCGCCGAAGGTGAACACCCCCTCGGACACGTCCGTGGCGCGCACGCCGGTCAGCTTGAAGTACAGCCAGTCCTTGCAGTGCATGCCGGTAGCAGCACGTTCCAGCATCTGCGGCGCATGGCGCTTCATCCACATCAGATGCGCCGATTGCTGGCAGGCGTTCATCCCGCAGCCGGTGATGGGGTAGGTCCTGGCGGTGGTGCCGTCTTGGTCGGCCTGCTCCACGATCGCCGCGGCACGGCTGTCCAGCCAGAGCCAGGCCGGCGTGACCGGTTCGCCCTCGGCATCGATCAGCCAGGTGCCGTCGCCCTGGGCGGTGACCCCGACGGCGAGCACGCGGTCGGCCAGCCCGGGCAGGCTGGCGCCCAGCTCACGCAGCACCTGGGCGCAGTCCTCCCAGGTGCGCCGCACGTCCTGCTCGCAGCCGCCGCCCGGCAGGTTGACGTATTGGTTGGGTTTGGCGGCGCTGGCGACCTGGCGTCCGTCCAGGTCGAACGCCACCACCTTGGTCACCGAGGTGCCGGCATCGATGCCGAGGATCAGGTCGGCCGTCATCGGGCGCTGCTCGCGCCATGCCGCAGCGCCTGGCCGCTCGTCGAGTCGAACAGGTGCAGGGCGTCGTCCGGCAGGAGCAGCGGGACGGTCTCGCCGACCCTCGCCTCCAGGGCGCCGTCGGTAACCGCGACCAGCAGTACGCCCTCGACCTCGATCCCCAGATGGGTCTGGTCGCCCAGCCACTGGTTGCTCACCACCTGGCCCTGCAGGGGACCTTCGCCGACCTGGACGCGGTGCGGCCGGATCCCGACGCCGATCTTGCCCGGCCGGTCGTGCGGACCTGCCTGCAGGGCGAAGGCCCGGTCGCCGCGCGCCGAACGGATGACGATCTCCGGCCCGACCACCTCGCCGTCCATGATGTTCATGGGCGGCTCGCCGATGAACGAGGCGACGAACAGGTTGGCCGGCCGCTCCTTCAGATCGGCTGGGGTGGCGAACTGCTGGAGCACGCCGCCTTCCATCACGGCGATGCGGTCGGCCAGCGCCAGGGCCTCGGTCTGGTCGTGGGTGACGAACACGGTCGTCATCTTGTGCTCGATGATGAAGTCCTTGATGCGCGCCCGCAGGATCGCGCGGAGCTGCGGCTCCAGCTGCGACATCGGTTCGTCGAGCAAGGACAGGTCGGCCCGGCGGATCAGGGCGCGGGCGAGCGAGGTGCGCTGCTGCTGGCCGGCCGAGATGGTCGGCGGGTAGCGGTCCAGGATCTCCTCGATCTCGAGGAGATGCGCGATCTCGGCGACCCGCCGCTCGATCTCGGCCTTGGGCGTCTTCGCGCGCAGCAGCGCGAAGCCGACATTGTCGCGCACGGTCAGCGGCGGGTAGAGCGCATAGCCCTCGAAGGCCATGGCGACGCCGCGCTCGGCAGGCCTGAGATCGTTCAGGAGGCGGGAGCCCAGGCGGATCTCGCCGCGGCTCACGTCCTCGAACCCGGCGATCATGCGCAGGGTCGAGGTCTTGCCGCAGCCGGACGAGCCCAGCAGGCCGATGATCTCGCCGTCGGCGATGCTCATGTCGACGCCCTGGACGGCGTGGACCGGCGGCTTGCCGCGGCTCTGGTAGATCTTGTCGACGGCGACGAGGTTCAGTTCTGCCATGGGAGCCTCACGCCGCAGCCGGGAGAAGGACGCCGGACGCGGCGTCGAAGAACAGGGCGCGGTCGAAGTCGATCTGCGCATGGACCGCGCGGTGGCCGCGGCCGAACCGGCCCTGCTCGTGCTCGGAACAGGTCGCGAGCAGCTCGCGGTCGTCCTGGGTCTTCAGGAACAGGACGGTGCGGACGTTCAAGGGCGTCACCGCCTCCAACTCCATCGGCACGCCATCCTCGATCGTCTCGGTGTGGACATGAACATGCTCGGGCCGCAGCGCCATCAGGCACTCCCGGTCGCGCAGGTGGTCGTGCGTGCCGGGCAGGACGACCGTGCCGCCGAAGATGTCGATCTCGGTGCCGGTCCGGCCGGCCCTGGGGCGGACCGGATAGAGGTTGATGGTCGGATCGCCGAACAGCTTGGCGATCCGCACGTCGGCC
This sequence comes from Geminicoccus roseus DSM 18922, assembly GCF_000427665.1. Classification (NCBI taxonomy): domain Bacteria; kingdom Pseudomonadati; phylum Pseudomonadota; class Alphaproteobacteria; order Geminicoccales; family Geminicoccaceae; genus Geminicoccus; species Geminicoccus roseus. The sequence continues at coordinate 968,703 of NZ_KE386572.1, read as the reverse complement.
GGGCGCTTGTAGACCTCGGCCGGATGGTCGATCTGCAGGAACTTGCCGTCCAGCAGCACCGCCACGCGGTCGCCCAGCGCCATGGCCTCCTTGTAGTCCTGGGTGACGTAGAGCACAGCGCCGCCGAAGCTCTTGAGCAGGCGCGGCAGCTCGATGCGCATCTCGTAGCGCAGCTTGGCATCCACGTTGCGAAGCGGATCGTCGAGCAGCAGCACTTCCGGCCCGCGGATCAGGGCGCGGCCGAGCGCGGTGCGCTGCTTCTGGCCGTTGCTGAGCTCCTTGGGGAAATGCTTGAGGACATGGTCGATCTTGAGCAGGCGCGCGGTCTCGTGGACCCGCCGCTCGATCTCGCTCTCGGCCAGCCCCCGGGCGCGCAGGGGGCTCGCGATGTTCTCGTAGGCCGGCATGTGCGGGTAGAGCGCGAAGTTCTGGAACGCCATGCCGACGTCGCGCTCTTCCGGGCCGGCGCCCAGCAGCGACTTGCCGCCCAGGCGCACGTCGCCGCTGTCCGGCTGCATCACGCCCGAGACCAGCCGGAGCAGCACGGTCTTGCCGCCGCCCGACGGGCCGAACACGACGACCGTCTCGCCGCGTTCGACCTGGAGCGATGCCTCTTTGAGCACCCGCTCCTTCTTGAAGGCGACCGAGATGCGGTCGAGGTCGAGGAATGCCATGTCGGATCAGCCCTTCACCGCGCCGAGCGACAGACCCTCGACGAGGTAGCGCTGCGCGTAGAGTGCCAGGAGGAGGGTGGGCGTGATCGAGAGCAGCACCGCGGCGGCGATCTGGCCGTACTGGATGCCCGACGCGGTGACGAAGGCGAGGGCGCCCACGGTGACGGGCTGCTTGTCGGCGGACGCCAGGATCAGCGCGAAGATGAAGTTGTTCCAGCAGAAGATGAACGACAGCAGCGCTGCCGCCGCGATGCCGGGCCTGGCCAGCGGCAGCGCGATCTTGGTGAAGGTCTTCAGCCAGGAATGGCCGTCGATGCGGTAGGCGTGCTCGATGTCCGGGCTGATGTCCTCGAAGTAGCCGCGCACGATCCACAGGATCAGCGGCAAGGCGATCAGCTGGTAGACCCAGATCAGCCCCACATAGGTGTCGGTCAGGCCGATGTCCTGGAAGTACAGGCTGAGCGGCAGGAGGACGAGCAGCGGGGGTGCGAAGCGGAAGGACAGGAGCGTGAACGCGATGTCCTCGCTCATGCGGAAGCGGAACCGCGCGAAGGCATAGGCGGCCGGGACGCCGAGCACGAGGGCAAGGGCCACCGAGGTCGAGGACAGCAGCACGCTGTTCCACAGGTTGCCCATGAACTTGATCTCTAGGATGCCGGCATTGCTGACCAGGCGGCCGGAGATCAGCGCCCAGTAGTTGGACAGCGTCGGCTCGAACACGATCGAGGGCGGGATCCGCAGGATCTGCTCGTTGGTCTGGAACGACATCAATGCCACCCAGAACAACGGGAACAGGAAGAACAGGCCGACGACGAGCAGGGCTGCGCCGCGCAGGACCTTGATGACCGGGTTGTCGCGTTCCATCTCACGCCGCCCCACGGGCGCGCTCACGCAGGCGCAGCCAGTGTTTGATGAAGATGTTGGAGAGGATGTAGGCGATCGCCCACAGGACCATCAGGACCGCGGCCGAGCGGCCCACATTGAAGTTCTGGAAGAAGTCCAGGTAGGCCATGACCTGGAACACCAGTAGCGTGTCGCCCGGCCCGCCCTGGGTCATCGCGTAGATGATGTCGAACTGCTGGATGCTGTCGAGCATCCGGAACAGGGCCGCCGTGATGATGTAGGGAGTCAGCATTGGCAGGGTGATGCGGAAGAACACGAAGCTTGCCGGCACCCCGTCCAGCTCCGCCGCCTCGAACGGTTGCTTGGGCAGGCCGCGCAGGCCCGCCAGCAGCAGGATCATCATGAACGGCGTGTAGACCCAGATGTCGACCAGCAGCACGGTGAACAGGGCGGAGGAGGGCGCGGCCGCCCAGCGGAAATTGGTGATCCCGACCTGCTGGATGAGCCAGCTCAGGATGCCGAAGTCCGGATGGGTCATCAGCTTCCACATCAAGGCCGCGATGGCCGGAGCCACCATCAGCGGCAGGAGCAGGGCGATGCTCATGATGTTGTGGAGCTTGGAGGGCCGTCGCAACAACAGGGCGATCCCCAGGCCCAGCAGCAGTTCCAGGACGACGGTCGCAAAGGTGTAGACCAGTGAGACCTGCACGGTGTGCCAGAAGGTCGTGTCGGTGAAGAGGTCGATATACTGCTGGAACCATACGAACCCGCGCAGGTAGGGCAGGTTCAGGTTGTAGCGCTGCAGGCTGTACCAGACGGCGGTGAGGAACGGCACGATGATGCCGATGCAGACCAGCAGGGCCGGCAGCGAGAGGAGATAGGGCAGCGCGGCCGTGCCGAGACGGCTCTTCCTCGGGCTGGCTGGGGGCTGGGTGGCGGTCGTGGCGGCCATACCGTTCGTCCATCAAGAACATGCAGGCGATCCCGCACCTCCGGAAAGGCGCGGGATCAATCAAGGAGAAGGCTGGATCAGCCGAGGCCGGCGGACTTCAGCTGCTTGTCGATGTTGGCGGCGAGCTCATCCAGGCCCTCGTCGACCGGGACTTCGTTGGCCACCATCTTCTGCAGGGCAGCGGCCCAGTCCGTGGTCACGGTCTGGAACAGGGGCTGCGGGGTGAAGTAGATCTTCGAGCCGGGGCTGGAGGCCTCGAACTGCTCGATATAGCCCGGATAGGACTTGGCGATCCGGGCGCGGAACTCCTCGTCCTTCCAGACGCTGGAGCGGACCGGGTTGACGAAGTCCATCTGGCGCGCGCCGAACAGGGCGTGGTCGGTGCCGGACGCCCACTGCATGAAGTACCAGGTCGCGTCCTTCTGGTTGCCGAACGTGCTCATCGCCAGCGACCAGATCCAGACGTTGGGCGTGGGCGCTTCGGCGCCCGGCTTCGGCGCGAAGGCGGAATAGGCGAGGTTGCCGGCCTCCTTGTTGTCGCCGCCGTTCATGAAGTAGCCCAGGATGTCGGCGTCGTAGATCATCGCCGAGGCACCCGCACCCAGGTCGGTGCCGACCTGGTACCAGGTGTAGGTCGCCCAGTTCTTCGGGCCGCTCTCCTGGATCATCTTCACCCAGAGATTGGTCATCTCCTTGCCGGCGTCGGAGTTCATCGCCGCCTTGAGCATCCCGTCGTCCTGGACCTCGAGGTCCTTGGCGCCGTAGTTGGCGAAGGCCGAGAGGTAGCCCGGATGGATGGTCGCCCAGGAGCGGCTGCCACGCACGCCGATGCCGTACACGCCGGCGTCGGAATCCGTGATCATCTTGGCCTGCTCGACCAGCCCCGGCAGGTCCTTTGCCGGCTCGATCTTGAGCTGGTCGAAGATGCGGCGGTTGTAGCTGATCGAGTTCAGCTCAAAGCCCCAGGGCAGCGCCCACTGCTTGGCGCCCTCGCCGCCCAGTTCTGCACCCGGCACGCCCGACCAGGCGGTCGAGGCGCGAATGCCGGGCAGCATGTCGTCCCAGTTGTAGTTGGGATTGGTCTGCTCGGGATCGGAGATATACTCGTTGAGGTCCTCGATCCAGCCGGCCGGCCCGTACTGCCAGGTCTGGTAGGCGCCGGTCATGAAGGCGTCGTACTGGGTGCTCTTGGAGGACAGGGCCGCGGCGACCTTGTCGAAATAGACGTCCTCGGGGAACACGTCGTACTTCACGTCCATGCCGGTCATGGACTTGAAGTTCTCGATGTTCGCGATCATCGCGTCGGCGTAGGGGTGCTTGTTCAGGAGCAGGTTGATGGTCTTGCCGCTGTGCTTCTTCCAGTCGAAGTCGGCGGCCTGGGCCTCGCTCATGCCCTTGTTGAGCATGTAGGCGGCCGCGGCGCCGCCCAGGCCCAGCCGGCCAAGGCGCAGGCCCATCTCGCGCCGGCTCATCCCGCCCTTGAGAAACCGGTCGATGGTGTCTTTCTGCTTCGTCGACATCCTTGGAACCTCCCTTTGTGATGGCTCGAACGAAAAGGAACGCTAACCTTCGGTCGCGCCGGCCTCGCTGATCCGGAGTGCCGTGGCCTCGTCGGTGACGAGGCGGGTGACCAGGCCGGTCGCGAGGATCGCGCGGATCGCCTGCGGCTTGCTCTTGCCGCCGGCAAGGATGACGACCTCCTTGCCCTTCAGGTCCTCGAGGTCGATCGCGATCGCGCGCGCGTCGATCTCGGCACCCACCGGCCGGCCCTTCGCGTCGAAGAACCTGCCGAGGATCTCGCCCACGGCGCCCAGGCGACGGAGCTGGTCGAGCTCCTCGCTGGTGATCATGCCGCTGGTGGTGAGGAACGAGCCGGCGGTGACCTCGCCGATCCCGGCGATCACCAGGTCGGCCTGCCTTGCCAGGTCCAGCGCATGGCGGACGCTGCGCTGGGCCATCAGCACCGCCTTGTCCTCGCTGGTGTCGGCGAAGAACGGCACCGGCAGGAAATAGGACTCCGCGCCGGTCCGCTCGCACAGGCGGTGGATCACGTCGAACGGGTTGGCGGCGGCGTTGCGGGTGAGCGAGCCCAGCAGCGAGACGAAGCGGACGTCCTCGCGCTGCTGGCGGGGCAGCCGGTCCGCCATCGCCGCCAGGGTGCGGCCGTGGCCGACCCCGATGATCCGGGCCTGGCCGGTCTCCAGCGCATAGTGCAGGACCCGGGCACCCGCGACCGCCAGCGTGTCCACCGGCAAGGGCGAGGCGCTTTCCTCCAGCATCGGGGCGACGAAGCAGCCGGTCAGGCCGAACATCCGGCACAGCCGGTCTTCCAGGGTCACGCATTCGTGCGGGGTGCCCTCGATGAACACCCGGACCAGGCCCTCGCGATGGGCCTGCGCGATCAGCCGGTTGACCTTCACGCGGCTCATCGACAGGCGCGAGGCGATCTCGTCCTGGGTCAATCCACCGATGAACGACAACCAGGCGGCCCGGGTGGCGAGGCTGTTCTCCCCGCTCGACGTCCGCCCAGCCTCCCCGCTGAACATTCGTTCGACATCCGTACGTTAGTTACGCGAGGGTGCGCCCGGTCCGAATCCATGTCAAGACGGTCGCAGGGCGTGCCCGGGCAACGGAGCCAGGCAGAGCGGGCTCGAGGAGGATGTCGTGATCGGGAAGTTCAGGGTCGGCACCGGCTGGAAGATGAACCACACGCTGGCGATGGCGCGGGACTATGCCCAGGCCCTGGCGGCGGCCGAGCGCCCGGAGGGCATCGACCTGTTCGTGCTGCCGCCGGCCACGGCGCTCACCGAGGTGGTGCGCCTGCTGGAGGGCAGCGGGGTGCGGGTCGGCGCGCAGAACGCCCACTGGGCGGAGAAGGGCGCCTGGACCGGCGAGATCTCGATGACCATGGTCGCCGATGCCGGGGCGACCCTGATCGAGCTCGGCCACTCGGAGCGGCGCGCCCATTTCGGCGAGACCGACCTGGACGTGAACCGCAAGGTCCGCGCCGCGATCGACCATGGCCTGATCCCGCTGGTCTGCGTGGGCGAGACCGGTGACGACAAGCGGCTGGGCGCCGCCATCGAGACCAATGCGCGGCAGGCGCGGATGGCGATGGCCGGCCTGAGCCATGCCGAGGCGGCCAAGGTCTGGCTGGCCTACGAGCCGGTCTGGGCGATCGGCGAGGGCGGCATCCCGGCGACGCCGGAGGATGCCAAGCCGGTCCATGCCGCGATCAAGCGGGCGGTGCTGGACCTGGTCGGCGTCGAGCCGCCGGTGCTCTATGGCGGCAGCGTCAACCCGCAGAATGCTGAAGCGCTGGCGGTGGTGCCGGAGGTGGACGGCCTGTTCGTCGGGCGCTCGGCCTGGACGGCCCAAGGGCTCCTGCAGATCGCGACCCTGGCGGCCCAGGCGCGCAAGCGGGGCTGAGCCCTCAACCCTTCAGCCCTGCGGCTCCTCCTGGCCGCCGACAGCGTCGATGCGCCTGCGGCCATGGACCCGGTAGGGCTCGAAGCCCGAGGCGCGCCAGGCGGCATCGGCGAGCTGGTTGCCGGGCTGCCAGGAGAGCTGCATCCAGCCGACCCGGCGCGCGCGGAACCAGCTTTCGGCATGGGCCAGGAGTGCCTGGGCGACGCCGTGGCGGCGGTGGTCCGGGGCCACGTAGACATGGCCGACATGGCCCACATGCCAGATCGGCGATTCCCGCACGAACGGCCGCTCCAGCCGCCCGGTGAGGTAGCCGGCCGGGCGGGAATCGCGCAGGGCGATCACGCCCAGATGGTCGGAGGGCAGCGGCAGGGTCATCTCGCGCTCGACCACCTCCCGGCGCATCTGGGCGTCCTGGAAGTAGGGGTCGCCGGTGGCCTTGAGATCGGCGAAGAAGTCCAGCGTCCAGCGGACCATCAGCTCGTGGTCGGCGGCGCACAGGTCGCGGATGGTGATCGTCATGGCCAACGACCTAGCCCCGCCAGGCCGACAGGGCGAGGGGGGCGGCGATGGCGAACATCACCAGGGCGATCAGGAGGTCCAGGACCCGCCAGGCGGCCGGGCGGGCGAACAACGGCGTCAGGGCGCGGGCGCCGAAGCCCAGCGCCAGGAACCAGGCGAACGAGGCGGCGGCCGCGCCGGCGCCGAACGCCAGCCGCTCGATGCCGGGGAACTGCGCGGAGATCCCGCCCAGCAGGACCACGGTGTCCAGGTAGACATGCGGGTTCAGCCAGGTGAAGGCGGCGGCGGTGGCGAGCGCGCGCCCAAGCGTGGCGGGCAGGCCGTTCTCGGCGGCCAGAGCCTGGGGGTGCAGGGCGCGGCGCAGGGCGGCCAGGCCGTACCAGGCCAGGAAGGCGGCCCCGCCGGCCGCGACCAGCCGCAAGAGGCCGGGCTGGCCGGCGATCAGGGTGCCAAGCCCCAGGCAGCCGGCGGCGATCAACAAGGCGTCGGAGACCGCGCAGAGCAGCACCACCGGCAGCACGAAGCGGCGGGCCAGGCCGCAGCGCAGGACAAAGGCGTTCTGGGCGCCGATCGCGACGATCAGGCCGAGGCCCAGGGCCAGGCCCTGCAGGGCCGGGGCCAGCAGTGGAAAAGACATGACCACCTGTCGGATGATTTCAGCGGGCGACGATGCGGAGCGGGCGGCGGCGGATGGCGCCACCCATCGCCAGCCAGACGCCGATGGCCGCCGAGAGCATGCCCGCCATCGACAGCGGCGTGAAGGTCTCGCCCAGGACCGGCCAGGCCAGGGCGGCAGCCCCGCCCGGGACCAGGAACAGCAGGCTGGTGACCCTGGCCGCCTCGCCCTTGCGGATCATCAAATTCATCAGGCTGACCGCGATCAGCGAGTTGCCGATCACCAGATAGGCCATCACCCCGGCAAAGCTGGGGGTGAGGTTCACCATCGGGGTCTCCACCAGCAGCGCCATGGAGACGCTGAAGGTGGCGGCGGCCAAGTACTGCACGGCGCCGCCGCTCCAAAGGTCGAAGACCGGGCAGAACCGCTTCTGGACCAGGGTGCCCACGGTCGCCGCCAGGACGGCGCCGGCGCAAAAGCCGGCCCCGGCGGCGGTGCCCAGGCCCAGGGACAGCTTGTTCCAGATCACCAGGGTGACGCCGGAAAAGCCCAGCACCAGGCCCAGCCACTGGGCGGGCCGCACCCGCTCGCCCAGAAGCGGCAGGGCCACGCAGGCGGTGATCACCGGCTGCAGCGCATTGATCAGGGCGGCGGTGCCGGCCCCGATCCCCTGGTCGAACGCCAGGTAGCCGCAAACGAAATAGACGCCCTGGCTGAGCAGGCCGACCAGCGCCACCCAGGCGAGCTGGCGGCCCCTGGGCCAGGTGGCGCGCATCAGGAACGCGATCAGCACGAACAGCCCGGCGGCCAGCACGAAGCGGATCGCCACCAGGGTGATCGGCGTGCTGTCGACGATGCCGATGCGTGCGGCGACATAGCCACCGCTCCACAGGAACAGGAACACGAACGGCGCTGCCCGCTCGACCACTCCGTCGCGATCCGTCACCGTTCCACCCGCCATCTGCTCCGGTGGGGGCGGGTGTAGGCAATCCGAAGGCGGGAGGCGAGGCCATGCGCGGGCTGAACGGGAAACGGGCGGTGGTCACCGGGGCGGCGACCGGGATCGGGCGGGCCATCGCGGTCCGGCTGGCGGCGGAAGGCGTGCAGGTGGCGGTGCTCCATCACGGCCAGGCCGAGCTGGCCGGCCAGGTGGTGAGCGAGCTGGCGCCGGCAAGCGGCGCGCATCTGGCGATCGACGCCGATGTCGCCAGCGAGGCCGCGCTGGAGAATGCCTTCGCCCAGATCCGCCAGGCGTTCGGCGGGCTGGAGCTGGCGGTGGCGAACGCCGCGACCAAGCGGATCAACGACCCGTCCGACTATCCGGCGGCCGCCTGGGACGAGGTTCACGCAGTCAACCTGCGCGGCGCCTATCTCACCGCCCGGGCCTACCTGCGCCAGCGGACCGGGCAGGCCGGCGCCATCCTGTTCGTGTCCTCGGTCCACGAGATCACGCCGCTGGAAGAGGATATCGGCTATGCCGCGTCCAAGGCCGGCCTGGCCGGGGTGACGCGCACTCTGGCGCTGGCCCAGGCGCGCCATGGCGTGCGGGTCAACAACCTGGCGCCGGGGGGCGTGCTGACCCCGATGAACCCGACCTGGACCGAGGGCTCGGCGGTGCTGGCCGAGTTCGAGGCCGCGGTGCCGCTCGGGCGGGCGGCCAGGCCCGAGGAGATGGCTTCGGTGGCGGCGTTCCTGCTGTCCGACGAGGCATCCTACGTCACCGGGCAGACCCTGGTCGCCGATGGCGGGGTGATGTGGGGTCCGACCCGTGGCGGGCGCTGAACCATGGCTTAGTCGCTCCTGTCCGGCACATAGGTTGGGGCGGAAGTGAGCAGGACACGGTCGATGCCGGTGCCTCCTTCCCGGTTGGCGAGCTCGATCGTGTGCGGGCCGGCGGCGAGGGCCAGAACAACCAGGCGGGCATATCCGATGCCCGTCCGCAGCGGCTCCCAGAACAGCGTTTCGCCATGGGGCCGCGCATCCCATAGCTGCCAGCTTCCCGCGTCGACCCGGACCCATAACGAGTTCCTTGCCAGGGACGGCGCGAGGAAGCGGCCCCAGAGCCGGTACTTGCCGGCCTTGGCCAGCTGGATATGGATCAGGTCCCGGCCAGCCGCGGCGACTGATGCCAAGCTGTTGGTCCCGGCCGGCGCCGCGACCAGCGTGACGCCTGCTTGGTTCGGGAAAGCTACCATGTGCAAGGGAGCGGTGACCTTGCCAGCCTCGGCCTGGACGTGGATCCGCACCGATCCTGGGGGCGGCTGGCGCAGGCTGGACTCGTACATCGCCAGGAAGGCGCCCAGGCCTTGGAGAGCGTCGTCGACGATGGAGGCCGAGTTCAGGTAATCGGCCGGACCGGCACCGATGCCGGTGCCGCGGACTGCACCGGCAAGCGTTGCCCGAAATATTCCCGTTTCCGGAACAAAGTTGAGACTGACCTGCTCGGTCACGGCCTGGAGGCCCATCGCGGCCAGGTGGAAATCCGGCAATCGAAGTCCGAATGCTGCGACCGCTCGCCCGATGACGTAGCTGTGCATGGCCGAACAGGAGGTCTCGACGAAGTTTGCGAGCGGCCCGCCCGCCGTCTGGATCACGTCCGGTCCATCCATGACCTGCCGCCAGCCATATTCGGTCGCGGACTGGTGAGCCCGGTATCCCTTCATCAGGGACACGAGGCGGTTGAGCAGGGCGGTGCGGTGCGGGTGACCTTGCGGCAGCGCTTCCAGGACTGCGACCAGGCTCAGCCCGTACCAGCCGGCGGCCCGACACCAGAGGACAGGCGAGTGGCGGGGGGCCGGTAGTCTCGCCCAGGCAAAGTCGCGGTCCTGGTCGTAGGCGTGCCAGATCAGCCCGGTCTCCGGGTCCTGCAGATGGCGGCCATAGATCTCCATTTGGCGGGCAGCCTCGTCGCGGCCGGTGGTCCCGTCGGCGGGGAACAGCCGGCCGTACTCCACCAGGAAGGGCGCGAACATGAAGGTGCCGTCCGCCCAGATCACGTTCGAGGCGAACCGGCTGTTCGGATCGTCGCGATGCCAGAACGCCCCGTCCATGGTGCGCGGCCAGTCCTTCAGCCGCTGGCGGATCGTCTCTGCCGCCAGCCGGTAGCGCTGCTCGCCGGTCAGCCGCCAGAGCTGCAGGAGCACCCGGCCGGGCATCAGGTTGTCCAGGGTGCTCAAATCCACGGAAGCACCTCCGGGGGCCTGCACGATCCGCCCGTCCGGCTCGACATGCCGGGCACCCCACTGCTTCAGGTGGGTGAGCAGGCGCGGGTCCCGGGTTCGTTCGTAAACCAGCCCGATGCCGTGGAGATAGAAACCCTGGGTGTAGTGCCAAGCCCGGCTGGCGCCGGAGAACGGCTTGCCCTGCTCGTTGGTCAGGGCGGCCCTGGCGACCTCCAGGCTCCAGTCGACCGGCGCCGCCTGGGCGGCGCCGGCCCCGACCATGCCTATTGCCAGCCCCACTGCCAAGCCGAGCAGCCGGACCAACGACAAGGGCATGGACACTTCGACCTCCTGGCTCCGCCGCCGGAGCATGTTGATGGGCAATCCGCCATCCTACCCCGACCGGCGGCGTTCCATCATAAAGATTGCGAAAATTCGGAGCGGATGATGCGGCTTCTCCCGGGGCGCTCGTAACTTTCGTGGGCAACGGCATGGCGAAGCCTGCCGGGTTCGTTCGGTCAGTCATGCCACGCGGCATCCGCGCCTGATCGCCGCCCATCGTCGGCGCTGCCGGCGATTGGGCAAGGGGGGCGGCCGCTCGGGTTCGTTCGGGCAATGCGGCCGACCCGCCGCAGAGCGCACGGGAAAGAGGATCGGGTCGGGTTCCACCGCACGGGCACGCGGCCTGCTTCCGGGTTCGTTCGTGCCGGAATTACCGTTGTTCCCGGGTTCGTTCGGGCGGTCGGGCTTCAAGGGCTCGGGTTCGTTCGTGCAGACCGTGGATGGAGCGGCCGGCCGGCTGGCCTGGAGCTCCGCCAGCGCGCGCCGGAGGGCGCGCTCCACGCCAGGGCGGTAGCGGAGCAGGGTGGCGAGCGGCCGGTGATCGCCCGCCTGGACCCTGGGCCAGATCCGCGCCTCCAGCCGGTCGAGCTGCTGGCTTTGCCAGAACGCGATGGCCAGGCGGCGGCAGGCGTCGTGCTCGGCAGGTTCGCGCGGCCGAAAGCGCTGGCCGATCCCGGCTTCCAGCCGGGCGAAGCGCTCGGCATCGTCCGGCGCCAGCTGGAAGCTCCTGGCGCGCAGGCCGTGGGTGCGGGCGTTCTGCGCCGAGCGGCGGCGGCCTTCCGGGGTGCGCGGCCCGCGCGAGCGGGCGCCGTTGCGGCGGGAGGCTTCGGCCTGGGCGGCGGTGCGGGGCATGGTCGGGCTCCTCGGGCGGGCAGGTCGCCGGAGGATAAAAGGGTTAGGTCGTTGGACCTAGGAAAATAGGCATAAGACGGGGCCTGCCTTGCCAGTGCTGCAATGGATAGGCCTAGTGGATGGCGTGCCAAGAACCTTTCTGCGCGATGCCGCTCCAGTCATCGGGCGGCGTGGCGGCTGGCCCGGATGGCGGCCAGGCCAGCGGCGAACGCCAGCAGGCGAAGCACCTGGGCGAACACCACCCTCGCCTCCAGGACCTGCTTCTCGAGCGGCCGATGGTCGACGAGCCTGGGGACATCGACCCGCAGCGACGCGGACCTGCCGTGCGCCACGAGCCGCGCATCGGCCGGGATGTTCTCGCCCAGCCAGTGCTGCAACTGCTCGACGGTCCGTCCCGCAAACTCGACATCGAGATGACCGGGCTCACGGGGGTCCTTGGGTGCGATTTGCGCCGGTTCCACCGTCATCGTAGGCATGGCGCCCCATGATGTGGCTGCGGCCGATCGGGAGGTGCGGGCCCTGCTTGGGCAGGGCGGTTCTTGAGGCCGACATGTACCAGCGTAGGGGGCAAGGCGCTCGCGGAGCTTGATGAACGATGATGTGTTGCATATATAGGCAACATGCAACATGGAGAACCAACAGCCCGGACGGGCAGCTTCGGCTCCTATGTCCGTCGCCTGCGGGAAGAGCGGGCGGCGGAGGGGGCGGGATTTTCGCTTCGCCAGGTGGCGGGGCGCTGCCAGATCACGCCGGCCTATCTGTCGCGGGTCGAGCGGGACGAGGTGGCGCCGCCCGGGGAGGAGGCCCTGCTCCGGCTCGCGCAGGATCTGGGCGAGGATCCCGACGTGATGCTGGCGGCGGCCGGTAAGATCTCGGCCGACCTGCGCGCGGCGATCCTGGCCCGGCCGCTTTTGTTCGCGGAGCTGATCCGGGCGATCAAGACCATGCCCGACCATGCGGTGCTGCGCATCGTGCGGGAGGTGCGCGACGGCGATTGGTGATCCCCCATACGATGAGGATATGCGATGCCCACGCTCGAGCATGACCAACTCGTCTTCCGCTTCCCGCAGACCGAGCCGGAGGCGAGCTTCTCCATCGGCTTCCAGCGCACGCTGCGGATTCCGGACACCGAGCGGACCTATGACCTCCCGCCCGGGCTGGGCCCGTTTCCACTGCGCCATGCGGACGACCATGCCGGCAGGCTGCCAGAACAGGTCGGCGCGCGCGGCGGGGTGATCCTGCCGATCTGGCAGGCCGAGGCGATGTGGCTGGACTTCACCAACCGGGGCCCGGCCTTCGGCCCCGCCTTCCCGGTGGCGGTCAAGGTCGCGGCCGGCAAGATCAATGCGGTGACCGGCGAGGCCTGGCGGCCCGGGCTGCACCGCGAACCGCAGGACTACATGGTCTCGCCCGAGCAGCCCTGGCTGGACGGGTTCGCCATCGAGCCGGGCGTCGTCCGGCAGTTCGTCGCCATGGAACTCGGCGAGGGCTATTCGGCCGAAGAGCAGCTGACCGGCCGGGCGGAATGGGGCGGCCTGCAGATCGTGGTGGCCCCGCTCAAGGCAGAGGTCTGGCAGGAAAGACGGCGGGAGTGGGAGGAGGAAGAGGACAGGCTCTACCTGCGCTGTCCGGACAGCTCGCTGCCCTCGGCATGCATCGCCATGGAAATGGCCATGGCCGCGGGCGGCAGGATGCGGCAGGTGATCCATCCAGACCCGTTCAAGCTGGACGACTGGGACCTCGCCCAGGCGGAGCGGGTGTTCGTCACCCTCCTGCACGCCAAGGACTGGAAGCCGGTCACCGGGGAGGCGGCGCCCAACCATCCGCCCTCCGCCCAGGACTACGCCCGGGCCGGGCTGCCCTGGTTCGCGCATTACGGCCGGGACCAGGCGGCGCTGCCGGGCGGTGTGCCGCTGAAGCGGGTCAAGTCGCTGGCCAAGCTGTTCAAGGAGAAGACGGGGGCCTGCCTGCCGGGCTCGCAGGACGTCGCGACCGGTGTGCCCGTGAAGCTCGGCCCGGGCGCCGACGGCCCGCGGCCGGTGCGCACGGCCAGTTCCTGGGATGGCTGAGCCGGCCGGCCCCGCGTGCCGGCCGGAGGCGGCCACCCTGGCGCCGGAACCGAAGCAGGGCGCGCCGGCTGCCCGGATCGTGCATCGGATCCGGGCAAGGCCCAGGATCCAAGCGAGGGCCGACCATGGCTATCCGCTGAAGGGGGCGCTGCTCTGGAGCAGGCAGCGATCGATCGGCCCCGACCGCCTGGGCGACAAGGGGCTGCCGCCCGGCCCTTTGTCCTCGGCACTGTCCAGACGCCGCTCGGGCCGCTCTGCCTGATCGGCATGTGCCTGCCCTGGTCAGCTTCCCATGTCGTCACCCGAGGGAAGGGCCGGGGTCGGTGGCAGGATCAGGCCTTCCTGGATGGCCTGTCGGGCATCCTTGCCCGGAGGCACCCTCCGACGCGGTGACGCCAGCCAAGCCATTCCGCCCGCGCCGGTATCCACGCCCGTCGGGACATAGCCCGGACGGGCGTGGCCTGAGCGGGCCCGGGCGGCGGGATGCGGGATCGGCGGAACGTGGACCTATCGCCTGCCCCGGGATGGGCGGATCGCGGTCCTGGCAGGGCGGCTGGCGGGGCCTGGCGGCGCGCGATGCATCTGAAAACGGCCGGCCGCCGTAGTCCCTGACCCTGACCTTCAGCCGGCCGCTCGCCGAGCCGTGTCTGGACGGACGCCAGGGAATTCTTGCCAATCGACAGCCCGGTATGCACAACTGTCCCTTTGTACAGGCTTTTTCCGGCAGTTCCGACCATCCCCATCCCGGCAGGGAGGAGATGTTCATCAGGCTCCGGACGAAATTCATGCGAGAACAAGTGATAATGTAGAAATGGCCCAAGAATAAATGCTGGAACGATGTCATGTCTCTTAAAATCATCGGTTCAGGATTCAGCAGAACCGGAACATTGCAAGTCAAGATGGCGCTGGAGCAGCTGGGCTTTGGCCCCTGCCACCACATGACGGAACTTCTCGGCGATCCGAAGCAGCTCAGGTGCTGGCAGGCCCTGGCGGCGGGCGAGGATGCCGACTGGGACCAGGTGTTCGACGGCTACACCGCGCAGATCGACTGGCCGGGGGCGGCGGCTTGGTATGAGCTGTCCATGGCGTTTCCGCGGGCCAAGGTGATCCACACCGAGCGGCCGGCGGAGGAATGGTGGAACAGTTTCCGCGCCACCACCGGCAAGCTGCTGGCTGTCCATCCCACGATCCCGATGAGCCAGCACGGGCGCCGGGTCATGGCGATGCTGGAGCAGTGGATCGTCGAGCCTTTGTTCGGCGGCGACCCGCTCGATCGCGAGCGCGCGATCACCGCCTACCAGCGCAACAACCAGCGGGTCCGCGACCTGGTCCGCGCCGACCGCCTGCTGGTGCTCAGCCCGGGCGATGGCTGGGACCCGCTCTGCCGCTTTCTCCAGGTCCCGCCGCCCGGCACGCCGTTTCCGCGCAGCCATGCGCGCGCCGAGTTCTGGGCGCCCTATGGCGGCGAGCCGGCCCTGGCCGGCTGAGACCGGCCCGGATCCTCAGAAGCCGCTGTCCTGCATCAGCCCGCGCAGGAACGCGATGTCGGCGCGCAGGTAGGGCAGGACGTCGTCGCCCATGCGCTGCCCCTTGCCGGCGGGGCTGCTGTACTCGGCCGGCAGGCAGAAGGCGCCGGCATAGGAGATGTTCTTCAAAGCGGCGACCAGCTCCCGCCAGGAATAGCCGGCATGCTGGTGGGTGGTCCAATGGACCTTGTAGACCGCCTCGTCCTCGGGCCCGTTCACCCGGTGGTGGAAGGCGCTCTTGAAGTTGACCAGGCCGTTGAGCCGGTCCTTCACGATGTCGACCGCCATGGCGACCGGCTCGCCGTCCACCGCGCAATGCGCCATGTCGAGCACCGCGCAGACCTGCCCGGGGTCGTATTTCCCGATCATGTGCAGGAGGCCCACGGCGCTGCCGACATGGACGCCGTAATGGTTCTGCACGCCGATCGCGACGCCGCAGCGCTCCAGCGCCGGGAGCAGGGCGTCGAACTTGCGGCGATAGGCGTCGACCGAGGCCAGGTATCCCACCGAGAGATCGATCGGCGCGCAGATCCGGATGATCCGCACTCCTGCCTCGCCGCAGGCCTCGATGGTGCGCTCGTCGGTCTCGCCGGCGATGCTCACGATCTTGAGGCCGCGCTCGCCCAGGATCCGGGCGGCCTCGGGCAGGCCGCGCCCGACATCCTGCGGCTCGACCTGGTAGCCCGGGCGGACCGCCAGCTCGACCCCGTCCAGGCCGAGGGAAGCGAGCTTGTCCGCGAGCGCCGGCAAAGGCTCGGTCCAGGGCTTGGTGAAGACGGTCAGGGGCGTGCCGGGCATGGCGGGGGCCTTCTTGGTGGGAGGGAGGATGTTGCGCGTCCGGGGCGAAGCGGTCAGCCTTTCAGGCCGCTGCTCGCGATGCCGTCGATCAGGCGGCGCTGGAACACGAAGAACACGATGAAGAGCGGGACCAGGGAGAGGACCGACATCGCCAGCATCGGGCCCCAGGCGGAGACGCCGGTCGAGGCCATGAACAGCCGCAGCCCCTGGGGCACGGTGTAGAGGTCCATGGAGCTGAGATAGACCAGCGGGGTGAGGAAGTCCTCGTAGGTCCAAAGAAACGAGAACACCGCGGTGGTCACCAGGGCCGGGGTCAGGAGCGGCAGGATGATCGACCAGTAGATCCGGATCGGGCCGGCGCCGTCGATCCGGGCGGCCTCGTCCAGGTCGCGCGGGATGCTGCGGATGAACTGCACCATCAGGAAGATGAAGAACGCATCCACCGCCAGGAACTTCGGCACCACGATCGGCAGGAAGGTGTTCACCCAGCCGATCTTCTGGAACAGGATGTATTGCGGGATCAGCGTCGCGTGCAGCGGCAGCATGATGGTCATCAGCATCAGCGCGAACAGGGTGCGCTTGAACGCGAAGTCCAGCCTGGCGAACGCATAGGCGACCATGGAGCAGGACAAGGCGTTGCCGATCACCGCCAGGGTCGAGACGATGAAGGAATTGGTGAAGAACACGCTGAACGGCAGGGCGGCACCGCGCCAGCCGTCCGGGTAGTTCTCCAGCCGCAGCTTGGACGGCCACAGGCCCGGATCGGCGAAGATCAGGTTGGAGGGCTTCAGCGAGCTGCTGAACAGCCAGAGCAGCGGATAGATCATCAGGAACGCGCCGGCGCACAGCGCCAGGTGCATCAGGATGCGGCGCGGCCGGAGGATGATCCGGCGGCCGGGGCTGCCGGCCGGGAGCGTAGCGGTCATGGCGGAGATCCCCTTCGGTCCGGTTCAGCGCGATTCGTCGCCGTAATGCACCCAGTAGCGGGCCGACATGAACGCCAGGCCGGTGGTGGTGCCGATGATGGCCACCAGCACCCAGGCCATCGCCGAGGCGTAGCCCATCTGGAAGTTCGTGAAGCCCTGCTCGTAGAGATAGAGGGTGTAGAACAGCGTGGAGTCGGCGGGGCCGCCGGTGCCGTTGCTGATGATGAAGGACGGCGTGAACGCCTGGAACGAGTTGATCAGCTGCATCACGAAGTTGAAGAAGATGATCGGGGTGAGCAGCGGCAGGGTGACGTTCAGGAACTTGCGCCACGGCCCAGCCCCGTCCACGGCGGCGGCGTCGTAGAGCTCCTGCGGGATCTGCTTCAGCCCGGCCAGGAAGATCACCATGGGCGAGCCGAACTGCCAGATCGACAGGGTGACCAGCGTGTAGAGCGCGTAGACCGGGTTGGAGATCCAGCTGGGCCCGTCGATGCCGAACTGCAGGAGGAACTCGTTGACGATGCCGTCATAGGCGAACAGCTGCCGCCACATGATGGCGATGGCGACGCTGCCGCCCAGCAGGGAGGGCAGGTAGTAGACCGAGCGGTAGAAGCCCAGGCCCGACAGGCCGCGGTTCAGCACCAGCGCCACGCCCAGGGCGAAGGCCAGCTTCAGCGGCACCGACAGGGCCACGTAGGTGAAGGTCACCTTCAGGGCCTGGTAGTAGCGCGCGTCCTCGAAGAACAGGCGCTGGTAGTTCGCCAGCCCGGCCCAGACCGGGGCGGTGAACAGGTCGTAATTGGTGAGCGACAGATAAAGGGAGGCCAGGATCGGGCCCAGCGTCAGGACCAGGATCCCGCAGACCCACGGCGCCAGGAACAGAAAGGCGACGCCGTTCTGCCTGGTCGAGACGCCGCTCCGTTTCCTGCCGCGCCCGAGCGGCGGCGCGAATACCGGATTTGCTTTGACGCTAGCCAAGACCCTGACCCCCTATCTGTCGCCGCTGCGATCCGCCGGCCTCAGAGGCGCGGCTTCGCTTCCGAGATGAACTGCTCGGCGGCCTGCATCGGGGTGAGCTGGCCGAACGCCACGCCCTCGTTGGCCCGGCGCAGCATCCCGCTCATGCCGGTGACGCCCGGATAGCGCGGCGGGGCCGGGTCCTTCTGGAGCACCTCGAGGTAGTCGACGATCTTGCGGTCGGCCTCGCTGCCTTCCTTCGCCAGCGCCTCGCGGCCGGCGCTGGAGGCCGGCACCATGCCGCTCTGGCGGTAGTAGAGCTCGATCCCCTTGGGGTCGAAATGCATGAAGCGGATGATGTCGATGATCCGGTCCTTGTGGGGCGACTGGGACCAGACGGCGGTGGAGTTGCCGGCATAGCTGTAGTGGTGCTGCTTCATGTCGCCGCCCTCGAAGCCATTGGGCAGCAGGTGCAGGACCAGCTCGTCCGAAACCAGCGCCTGGAAGCCCGCGAAGCTGTCGGTGAGCGTGATGTTCATCGCCGCGCGGCCGTTCACCAGCCCGCTGGTGCTGGGATCGTCGCTGGAGGCCAGGGCCTGGACGTCGCCCGGGGGCACGCCGCCCCGATCGCGCAGGTCCTGCCAGTAGGCGTACCAGCGCGCCAGATCCTCCGGCTCGAAGCCGAACTGGTGGTCGGGCGTGAACATCGACTTGCCCATGCTGCGCAGGAAGATGTCGCAGGGGATGTAGTTGCCGCCGGCATCCTCCAGGCCCCAGAAGCGCGGGCCCAGCGCCTCGGTCAGCTGGACCGCGACGTCGGCCAGGGCCTCCCAGGTGAACATCGGCGGGGGCAGCTCGATCCCGGCCTCCTGGAACGAGGCCAGGTTGGTGATGATCGCCGGGGCGATCGCGTCGTTGGGGATGGCGTAGAGCTGGCCGTCGAAGGTCGAGGCCTTGATGCCGCCATCGGCATAGTCGGCCAGGTTGATCGGGTCCGGCACGTACTCGTCCAGCGAGGTGACCACGCCGCGCTGCGCATACTCGGCGAGCAGGTCGACATTGACGCTGAACATGTCGGGCGCGTTGCCGCCGGCGGCCTCGGTGGCGAGCTTGTCGGTGAACGCGCTGAAGCTGGTGAACTCCGGCACGATCTCCACGCCCGGGTTCTGGGCCATGTAGGCCTCCAGGACCGCGATGGTCTGCTTCAGCTGCTCCTGCGATTCGACGAAGCCGCCAAAGCGGATCCGCGCCTGGTCCTGGGCGGATGCCGAGGGGATCCAGCGCGACATCATCGCGCCGCCCGCGAGCAGCACCGCCGCCCGTCCCAGTCCACGCCTGCTGATCGCCTTGGCCATTCTTGCCTCCCTGTTCCGTGCGTTCTGGCTCGCAACTCGTGATTGGAAGAACGTAACACAAGAATTTACCGGCCGGCTACCTAAAAAATTTCCTTTTATTTCAGTGTTTTAGATCATTTCGACGTTCAGGCGCCAACGCTGTTGACGCAATTTTAGTCGATCGTTACACCAAGACGGGACAGCGGACGTGGCCAAGGCCGCCGGGTAGAACGAGGGCGTGCAGGCCGCCGGGGAGGCGGATGGAAACGGGAGGTGCTGTTGGCGGGAATCCATGACGTCGCACGGGCGGCGGGCGTGTCGGCGAGCACGGTGTCCAACGTGCTCAACGGCCGCGACCACCGGATGCGCCCGGAAACCAAGGCGCGCGTCCTGGCAGCGATCAAGTCCTTGAGCTACCTGCCGAACGTCTCGGCCCAGCAGCTGAAGTCCGGGCACAGCAGCGCCATCGGCCTGATCGTCCCGTCCACCTCCAACCCGTTCTGGGGTGCGGTCGCCCACCAGGTCGAGCGCGCCGCGCTGGCGCTGGGCTACAAGGTGCTGATCTGCAACGCCGAAAGGGAGCCGGCCGCCGAGGTCCGCTATGCCGAGACCCTGCTGGCCTCGGGCGTGCGTGGCGTCATCCTGGGCTCGGCGCCCATGTCGTTCGAGCATTTCCAGGGCCTGGCCGAGCGCGGCATGGTGGTCGCCGCCTTCGACCGGCGCAGCGCCGGCGCGGAGAGCGTGGTCGCCTGCAGCGTCACCATGGACCAGGAGCTGGCCGGCGCGCTTGCGACCCAGCACCTGATCGGCCTGGGCCACCGGCGGATCGCCTTCATCTCCGGGCCGATCGCCACCAGCAGCCGGATCGGCCGGCTGGCCGGGATCAAGACCGCGCTGGCCAGAGCCGGGATCCCGTTCGACCCGAGCCTGGTCTGGCAGGGCCGGGGGATCAGCGGCTTTGGCGACACCGAGGGCTCGCAGCTCGGCCGGGTCGCCATCCGCGAGCTGCTCAGCCGCGACGACCGCCCGACCGCCGCCATCACCGTCAACGACATGTACGCGTTCGGCGCCTATGCGGGCGCCCGCGACCTGGGCTTCCGGATCCCCGACGACCTCTCGATTGTGGGCTTCGACGACATCGTGCTCTCGGAGATCGTGCAGCCGGCGCTCACCACGATCCGCCAGCCGATCGCCACCATGGCCGAGGCCATCGTCGCCCGCCTGATCCGCGGCGTGGAGGGCGAGGCGGCCGAGGAGGGGGCCGAGGCGCATCTCGAGATCAAGGCGGAGCTGATCGTGCGCGCCTCGACCGCTCCGGCACCCACGGCGCAGCGCCGCTTCGACCAACGCGACGAACCAGCGAGGATGACCAGGTGACTTCTGACCTTTCCGGCCGCACGGTCCTGGTGGCCGGCGCCAGCAGCGGCATGGGCCTGGCGATCGGGACCGCCGCGGCGCGCGCGGGTGCTGGCCTGGTGCTGCTGGCGCGGCGGGAAGCCGCGCTCGCCGAGGCTGTCCAGGCCGTGCGCGCCGCTGCCCCGTCCGCGGACGTGACCATGATCGTGGCCGACGCGGCCGATGCCGCCGGCCTCGCCCAGGCGCTGGAGCGCCATGCCCAGGCGCTGCGGCGGGTCGACACCCTGGTCAACTCGGTCGGCTGCAACATCGTCGAGCGCGCCTTCGACCAGCTCACCCCCCAAAGCTGGGCAGGGATGCTGGCCAGCAACCTCGATGCCGCCTTCAACCTGACCCAGGCGGTGCTGCCGGCGATGCGCGAGCGCCGGGACGGGCTGGTGATCCACATCGCCTCCACCGCCGCCCGCAAGGCGGACCGCTCCGGCGCTGCCTACCAGGCGGCCAAGGCCGGCGTGGTGGCGCTCACCCATGCGGTCATGGAGGAGGAGCGCGAGAACGGCATCCGGATGACCGCGATCATGCCCGGGATGACCGACACGCCGCTGCTCGACCGCCGTCCGACCCCCATCCCGGCGGAGGCGCGCGCCGCCGCCCTGCAGCCCGAGGACATCGCGGCCGCCTGCCTGTTCGTCATGGGCCTGCCGGCCCGGGCGCACGTGGCGGAGATCCTGATGCAGCCGCGCAAGAACTGAACCGATCGCCCAGGAGGCCGAAAATCATGCAGACCGTCGATGCCGCACGCGCCGACGACCAACGCCGCGTGGCCGAACCCACCGTCGCCCTGCTGCTGACGCCCGAGGTCCGCGCCATGATGCTCTCCCCTGAGGCGGAGGAGCGCCTGCGCTCGTTCGCCCGGGTGGTGGAGCCGGAGGGCGGCCAGCTCACGCCGGAGACGATGCCCGCGCTGCTCCAGGGCGCGCAGGTGGCGCTGACCGGCTGGAAGACCCCGCCGATCACCGAGGAGCTTCTGGCAGCCCATCCGGATTTGCAGCTCGTGGCCCACTCGGCGGGGAGCATCCGCCAGCTGGTGCCGGCCGACGCCATCGAGCGCGGCCGCCTGCGGGTCAGCCATGCCGCAATCTGCATTGCCGAGGCGGTGGCCGAGTTCGTGCTGGCGCAGACCTTCATGCATCTGCGCCGGCCGCATCTCCAGGACGAGGCGATGAAGGCCGGGCAGGAGTGGTTCACGATCCGCAAGACCATGCTCGGCCGGCTCTTGGGCAACCTCACGGTCGGGATCGTGGGGGCGGGCTATGTCGGCCGGCTGGTGATCGGGCTGTTCCGGGCGTTCCGGGCGCGCGTCCTGGTGGCCGACCCGTTCCTTTCCGAGCAGCGCGCAAAGGAGCTGGGGGTGGAGATCGCGTCCCTGGACGAGCTGATGCGCCAGAGCGATGTCGTGTCGCTGCATGCGCCGGTCCTGCCGGAGACCCGCCACATGATCGGCGCTGCGCAGCTGGACCTGCTGCGGGACGGCGCCCTGTTCATCAACACCGCCCGCTCGCCGCTGGTCGACCAGGAGGCGCTGCTGGCCGCGCTGCGCACCGGCCGGTTCACCGCGGCCCTCGACGTGTTCGACACCGAGCCCCTGCCGGGCGACAGCCCGTTCCGCTCGGTGCCGAACGCGATCCTTTCCCCCCATTCCGCCGGCCACACCTCCGACACCTACCGCCGCCAGGGCGACGTGGCGGTCGAGGAAACCGGCCGGTTCCTTTCCGGCAGCGCCCTGCGTCACGAGGTGACCCGGGCGATGCTGAGCACCATGGCATAGCACGAGGCGCAGAGCATGAATTTCCAGGACAAGGTCGTCGTCGTCACCGGCGGCGCGTCGGGCATCGGCGGCGCTGCGACCCGGGCGTTCGCCCAGGCCGGCGCCAAGGTAGCATTCACCTATGCCACCAGTGAGGCCGAGGCGCGGGCGCTGGAGAAGGAGTTCGCGGGCGGCGGCATGACCGTGCGCGGCTCCCAGGTGGACGCCACCTCCGAGGAGGCGGTCGACGCGTTCTTTGCGAAGACCGAGCAGGAGTTCGGACCGGTCGACGTCCTGTTCGCCAATTCCGGCGGGCTGGTGAAGCGGGCGCGCTGCGTCGAGGCGACCCTCGACCTTTGGCGCCACGTGATGGACCTGAACGTGACCAGCACGTTCCTGGCCTGCCGCGCCGCCCTGCGCTCGATGGAGCCGCGCGGCAAGGGTGCGATCGTCACCATGTCGTCCCTGGCGGCGTTTGACGGCGGCGGCAACGGCGCCTCGATCTATGGCGCGAGCAAGGCGGCGGTCGCCACCCTGACCCGGGCGCTGGCGAAGGAAGTCGGGCCGCTCGGGATCCGGGTCAACGGCGTCGCGCCCGGCCTGATCGGCACGCGCTTCCACGACGTGTTCAACACCCCGCAGGGCCGCGCCGCCGCGGTGGAGCGCATCCCGCTGCGCCGCGAAGGCGTGCCGGACGACGTGGCGCAGGCGGTGCTGTACCTGGCGTCGGAGCAGGCGTCGTATCTGGCGGGGGAGATCCTGCAGGTGAACGGCGGCGCAGGCTTCTGAGGCGCGGCGTTGGAGCGAGCCGGCGGCGCCGTTCGTGGCGCCGCCGGCTTTTTTTTGTTCTGGCGGGCGTTCAGGGGTGCTGGGCGCCGCCCGACAGGAAGCCCGTCACGGCGTCGAGAAAGGCGTCCGGCAGTTCCACGTTGAGCAGATGGACGCCTGGCAGGAGCGCCAGCCTGGCGCCGGGGATGGCCTGCGCGATCTGCTCGCTGTGGGCGGGCAGGGTCACCCTGTCCCGGGTGCCGCCCAGGACCAGGGTGGGCCTGGGGATCAGGGCGTTGGTGCGGCGCAGATCCATGTCGCGCACGGCCGCAAAGCAGCCGGCCAGGCCGTGCGGCGGGGTGGCCAGGATCATCTCCCGAAATTGTGCCACCACGCGCGGCTGCGCGGCGACGAAGTCTGGCGGGAACCAGTTGCCGATGAACATGTCCGCCATCGCCGCCATGTTCGGCTTGGTCGCCAGGCCGGCGATCAGGGCGTCCCATGGCGCGGCGGGCTCGAGAAAGGGCGAGGTGTTCGCCAGGATCAGGCGGTCGATCCGCTCCGGCGCATGGATACCCAGCCACTGCCCGACCATTCCGCCGAGCGAGAGGCCGCAGAAATCCACCTGGGCGACCTCCAGGGCATCGAGCAGTTCGAGGACGTCGCGCCCCAGCCGATCGAGCGAATAGGCCCCGGCGGGCGCGCCCGCCCCCCCATGCCCGCGCGTGTCGTAGCGCAGGATCCGGTGGCTGCGGGACAAGGCTCCGACCGCCCCGTCCCACATGCGATGGTCGGTGGCGATCGAGTTGGACAGCAGCAGGACGGGACGGCCGACCTCGCCATCCCAGCGGTAGGCGATCGGGCACCCGTCGCCCGCGCGGATCGCAGCTGTTTGCGTCATGACCTGGCTCCGGCTTGTTCTCCCGGATCCTGTCGGCCCATGATGTCCAAAAAAATTACCAAGAGCGGACTATGAGTGTCGACGAATCCTACCAGGATGACGGGCTCAAGCTGCACGACCTGCGCTGCTTCGATGCAGTGGTGCGGACCGGCAGCTTTCAGGCCGCCGCCGCGGCGCTGCACCGGACGCACCCCTCGGTGTTCGCGGCGGTCGGCCGGCTGGAGGCGCGGCTGCGCCTGGTTCTGCTGGATCGCAGCGGCTACCGGGTCCTCCCGACCGAGGCCGGCCGCTCGTTCCATGCCCACGTCGGGGCCTCCCTGGCCGAGATCGCCCGCCTCTCCGCCCATGCCCGCCTGCTGGCCGGCGGCGAGGAACCAGTGCTGCGCGTCGTGCTGGGCGATCTCTGCCCGCTGCCG